>REDB01000106.1 GCA_007693685.1 Oceanospirillales bacterium | reverse complement strand
AATGTCAGGCGACGCATATTATCACATTAGCGACAAAGAGTGAGTGGAGATTGCAGCTGAGTGGCGTCAAAATATTCATCCCAAAGTGAAAAAATCTGATAAAGAAATCTTAAAACTCCGTATCCATTAAATATTACTGGTTATTTAGAATTCCAATACAGTAATCTAGTGTTGCTTATAAGTTAGTTTAAAACTGCATCCTCTAAATATGTAGTAAAAGGAGTCGGTTATGCTGGTACAACTGTTGCGTAAAACGAGCTTTCACAGTCTTATCTGGAATGCGAGACTCTTCACATCTTTCATGCTTTTATTAGCAGTAGCTACTCAGGCAACAACCGTTGCAGCGCAAACAGATCGGCTCACCTTAATTTATGTCAGTGAAATGACCGAGATGGATAGTGAGGAAAAAGGAAGTTATCCCAAGCTAGCTAGCTTGCTGGACCATTATCGACAAACAAATAATTCTGTTGTGTTTATTGCTGGTGGCGGTGGTCTTGCGCCTAGTGCAATGTCATCCCTTGATATGGGTGCGCACATTATAGATTTGCTGAATGCTTTAGAGCCTGTCGCGATGGTTGCAGGAAAGCGCGAATTCAGTTTCGGTGAAGATGTCCTCTCGTTACGTACCTATGAAGCCGCTTTTCCAGTTATAGCATCGAATATTTTTGATCCTATTACCCAAGAAAATCTTGATGGAGTTAAAGATTCACTGTTAATCAAAGTAAACGGTGTAACCTTGGGTCTGCTAGCACTTCTGCCTCCAATCGCCCATCAGGAATACAACCTGCAACGTTTAGAGATTCAATCACCCGTTGATGCCCTTAAACAAAGAGCGAATGAGCTGCGATCTGCAGGAGCTCAGCGTATCATTTTGACTTATTCCTGCTGTTACCGAGATTACTTGAACTATTTTGATGAGCTTGATCAATTACTGCATGACGGAGTCATTGATTTAGCTTTAGGAAAAGATGAACACCTTTTACTAGCCGATCATCAATTAGATCAAATGCATCCTGCACACATTTGGATTACTCAAGGCGATGAAGTGGCAGTGGTCGAGCTTACTTTAGAGAGTGAAGCTCCAGATTTTCTTGTCAGCTGGAAAGAAGACAGTATGAATGCTTATCCTGCCGACGCTCAAGTTCAAACCTTAGTTGATGGTTATATTCAGCGATTAGAAAGTCTGTTGAATGAAGTGATTGCAGAAGTTAAAACTGAATTCGCTACCTTTCAAACTGATGTAAGAACACAGGAAAATCCCTTTGGGAATTTGCTTGCTGATGTGATTAAAGCCCATGCTGATGCTGAAATAGCCATGGTGAATGGTGGTTATATTCGTGGTGAGCGTCAATATCAGATAGGTGAGCAGTTGACGCGTAGAGATATCATGCGTGAATTGCCTTTTCGTGATCAAGTGGTGTTAATCGATATTACCGGTGAGCAACTTCTCTTGGCGTTGGAGAATGGCTTTAGTCAGATTGAAGAGATTAAAGGCCGCTTTCCTCATGTGTCGGGAATGCAGATTGAATATAACAGAAATAAGCCGATTGGAGATCGTGTTGTCTCAGTCAGTGTTGCTGGCCAACCCCTTTTTTCACAGCAAACCTATCGTTTAGCTACTCGACAGTTTATTGCTACTGGTGGCGATGGCTTTGATATGTTTGGTGATCTAGAGCCTTTGCGTTATGCAGGGCAAAGTAGTCGATTGATTGCCGATATATTGATTGATGCAATACAACAGAGCAAACAAATTGCGCCACATAATGAAGGTCGTTTAATCGATTTGAGTTTACCTTAAGAGATTAATAATGCAGTTTTTTCGACCTATCGCAGTCAGGCTTTCAGTAGCTTTAAGTAGTTTCTTAATGCTATTTATGCTGATGGCTGCAATTTCCTATTTCAGTTCAAAAGAGTATGAAAGTTCGTTAGTGGTCGTGGTTGAACAGGCTCTACCTGATCTGCGCCAATCAGCGAATGCAACTATACAGGTCAAAGAGTTACCCTTTTTAACTGAGCAGCTGGCGCGTGCAGAAACCCAAGCGATGAGACGTTTGGCTATGCAGGATATTCAGCACTTTAATAGACAGATTGACGCTTATCTAAGCGAACAATCAAACACTCAGTTGCAATTGAAGTTTGCGGCAATACAAAGCGAATTGGAGCATTTAGATCAACTGGTTGATCAACAGCTAATTTATCAGCAGAAAATTCAACAACGCACTGCCGAGCTTTATCTTTTTTTTGAAACATTTGAATCTACCGTCAATGCATCAACGTTTGGCACAGACTGGATTGTTGGTTTTTCTGCAATCCTGATGAGAGTTGCTCGTGTATCCGGAATCAATAGGCTTAATGATTTAAGGCAGCTAGGCTCACAAATACAGCAGTCTTTAGAAAAGCAAAAGCTGATGTTGATGCAGATGGACGAAGCAACTCAACAACAGGCACTGCTTCTCCATGAACAAATAACTGCAATGATTTTTGATCAAGACGGTTTGTTGCAGATGCGTACAGAACAACTGAGGTTGCAGGGCAGAGCTACAGGTCGTAATCGTTTTATTCGCTCTATGGTTCAAGACTTTGGTTATGAAATTGAGCATCAAGGTCTACAAATGCAACGTAAACTCAGTGAAGACGTAAGTATCTTAAGACAAAGTCTACATCAACAAACTTATTGGATTGGGCTAATATCAGTATCAGCTTTAGTGTTTTTGATTCTGATGGTCTGGTTTATCAAGATTCAGGTGATCAATCGCTTGGTTGATTTAAAGAAACGAGTAATAGAGCAGGTTGAAAATCCTGTTAAACAGCTTTCTGTCAAAGGTAGCGATGAAATTGCTGAACTTTCAAAGGCGTTTAATTTCTTCGCCGAAAAAGTAACCGAGCATAAAAATCGTGTTGAACTTTTATCTCGTACAGATGCATTAACGGGAGTAAACAATCGTCGTGGTTTTGACTATCATTTAGAAAGAGTTTTAAAACAGGCGAAAGAGCAAAGGTTACCCTTATCGTTATTAATGATTGATGTAGACTTTTTCAAAAACTACAACGATCTTTATGGTCATCAAGCGGGCGACCAGTCACTGAAAGAAGTAGCAAATTTGCTACGAAAGGTGTTCATGCGCAACCAAGATTTCGTTGCTAGATATGGCGGTGAAGAGTTTGCATGTATATTGCCTAACACTGACAAAGAGTCAGCTTGTCGATTGGCAAGTCAGTTGATTGACTTCTTACATGCCAGAAATATCGAGCATCAAGGTAGTGAAGTTTCACAACATTTAACGGTCAGTATTGGTGTCGCTAGTTGTGAGGGGTTCAGACTAGTTAGCGCTGAAGATTTGATAGAACTAGCCGATACGGCATTATATGAAGCAAAATCAAAGGGAAGAAACCGAATGGTAGTGAAAGAATGAGGATGAATCGACTAATTTTTTTGGTCGTCACTATCAGCATATCTGTAGTCTTGCAGATGTGCACACAAGCTATTGCTAAGGAAGCAACCTTCAGTATCGGTATTCCACTTATTCAGACACATGAAGAAACCCTAAGCCGCTGGCAACCTCTAGCAGACTATCTGAACAGTGTTTCTGAACCCAATCATCGTTTTGAAATTAAGGTATTTAATTTACAAGAACTTGAAACTGCGGTATCAGGTTCGAATGTTGATTTTTTGTTTGTTAACCCCTCAGTATATGTAAATTACAGTTATCGATTTGGCTTAACTTCACCCTTAGCAACCCTAGTTAACAGGGAACAAGGTTTTAATTTAAGTGAGTTTTCCGGAGTCGTTTTCACCCGTTCCGATCGTGAAGATATCAATCAACTAGATGACTTAAAGGGCTTAGTGGTTGCTGCACCTTCAGTAAAGTCTTTAGCTGCCTATCAAATGCAAGCTAGTGAACTGGTTAAAAGAGGCATAGATCCCAAGTCGCAGATCACATTGCTGGAAACGGGCTTGCCTTTAACCAATACGTTAAACGCGGTCATGAGTGGAAAAGCTGATGTCGGTTTTATGCGTGCGGGTGTACTGGAAACCTGGCAACAACAAGGGATTATTCAACCCAACAGTTATCGAATAGTTGAACCGCGTCAATTTGGTGGCTTTCCTTGGGTTACCAGTACACGGCTTTACCCTGAATGGCCATTTTCTGCCCTAGCACATACCGATCCTGAAGTGGTTCGGCAAGTCACTGCGGCCCTGTTAAATCTTCCCTTTAATAGTCCTACCAGTGAAGCATTGGGTATCGCCGGTTTTACTATTCCGG
>REDB01000175.1 GCA_007693685.1 Oceanospirillales bacterium | reverse complement strand
AGTTCGTTCATGAGATTTCCTTTCTCGTGTTGCGTCCTGTTGGTTCTTCCTTGTGTAGCGGTATTTGTGGTGCTGGATCTATTATAGCCTAGTTTCGTTAGCTGTTTTTTGGCAGGCTACGCCCTGACTGATCAACACTCAAGACACGGCATGAATCCATCCTTGGAGCCTCGCGTTTGCCATCCATGGCAAACGACGGTCTTGCGTGCTGATCAGTCAGTGCATTGGTGAGTGCGTGCTAAGCTGTTCTCAATTCAGCAACTTCAGTTATCGATAATCTAGGTAATTGTTACACTGCCCCCCCGATTTACCGATTTACCGATCTTGTTTAGGGATATAAAACGTTGAGTCGCTTCTTCTGAGCCCTTTACAAGTTCAGAAGCATGACAGGCGTGTGAAGAAAAATATTTAGTTAAGTTGTTATACCTATAAAGATCTAAGAACTTTCAACCCCCAAATGCTTAGCATGAAAGCGTAGATGCTCTTCCAAGAAGGTCATAATAAAGTAAAAGCTATGATCATAATCTTGTTGGTAGCGAATTTCGGCATCCAAACCTTGCTCCTTACAAGCTGCTATCAAAGCATCCGTTTTTAACTGCTCATCCAAGAAGGTATCAGCCGTTCCTTGATCCACCAGCATCACAGGGGGTTTATGACCTGCTTTCACTAGATCTACCGTGTCGTATTTTTTCCATTGCTCTGAATCAGATCCCAGATAATGAGTGAAAGCTTTTTGCCCCCAAGGGCAATCTGATGGATTCACTATCGGTGAAAAAGCACTTACTGACTTGAACATTTCAGGGTTACGCAGCGCAATCATTAACGCTCCATGTCCACCCATCGAATGTCCAATAATGGACCATTGATTGGGATCAACAGGAAGGTTGGCTTTTACCAGTGTTGGAAGTTCAGTCACGATATAGTCATACATCTGATAATGATCTTTCCAAGGTGCTTCAGTGGCATTGACATAAAAGCCTGCACTTAAGCCAAAATCATAAGCGCCTTCTGGGTCATCAGGCACACCCTCGCCTCGTGGACTAGTATCGGGTATCACTAAAGCGACGCCCAATGCTGAAGCGATTCGCTGAGCACCTGATTTAATAGAGAAGTTTTGATCGGTACAGGTTAAGCCTGACAGCCAATACACAACCGGAACGGCTTGCTTTTCCGCCAAAGGAGGAAAATAGACACTAAACTGCATATCGCAATTTAATACCGAAGAGTGATGCTGATATTGGTTTTGCCAGCCTTCAAAACAACGAACATGACTTAATAGTTCAAGTTTTTCGTTCATGCTAACTCCTGTTAACGAGGCGACCCGGTAGTAGATCGCCTCATCCTATTTTAGTAATGAATAACACTGCGAATCGATTTACCTTCATGCATCAAATCAAAGGCTTCATTAATCTGCTCTAACGGCATGGTATGGGTAATAAAGGTATCCAGTTCGTACTCACCTTTCATAAAGCGCTCAACGTAACCGGGTAATTCAGTGCGCCCTTTGACCCCTCCAAAAGCACTACCACGCCAGACACGCCCAGTCACCAGTTGGAATGGACGAGTAGAGATCTCTTGACCTGCGCCAGCTACACCAATAATGATCGACTCACCCCAACCTTTATGACAGCACTCAAGCGCGGCACGCATCACGTTAACATTGCCAATACACTCGAAAGAGTAATCCACACCACCATCAGTCATTTCGACAATCACGTCCTGAATCGGCTTGTCATACTTAGCAGGGTTGATGAAGTCAGTTGCGCCCAGTTTTTTAGCTATCTCAAACTTATCTTCATTCAAGTCGATAGCCAGAATACGTCCCGCTTTTGCCATGACCGCACCAATAATAACGGCTAGACCAATACCTCCTAAGCCAAACACAGCCACGGTATCGCCTTCTTTTACTTTGGCAGTATTCGTAACTGCGCCCATGCCTGTGGTTACACCACAACCGAGCAAACAGACTTTTTCTAATGGTGCAGCTTTATCGATTTTCGCCAAGGACACTTCCGCCACAACAGTGCGCTCTGCAAAGGTCGAGGTACCCATGTAGTGATAAATTGGCTTACCATCTTTAAAGAAACGAGTTGTGCCATCAGGCATTAAACCCTTTCCTTGAGTCGCACGAACCGCTTGGCAAAGGTTGGTTTTACCGGACAGGCAGAATTTGCACTTGCCACATTCAGCTGTATACAGAGGAATTACGTGATCACCCACCTCAACACTGGTCACACCCTCGCCCACTGCTTCAACGATACCGGCGCCTTCATGACCTAAGATCGAAGGGAAAATACCTTCAGGGTCTTCACCTGATAAGGTAAAGGCATCAGTATGGCAGACACCCGTGGCAACGATACGAACTAACACCTCACCCTTTTGTGGTGGCATCAGATCTACTTCTTCAATCGTCAATGGCTGACCTGGACCCCATGCCACGGCTGCACGCGTTTTAATCATTTCCATTCTGTTACCCCATCATCTCGTGTGATACATCTAGTTGAATAGACGTTGATTATAATTTTTTGTCGCTCGTTGATTGCGCCTTGCATTGAAAATCACTATTGCAGCTGAGAAACAATTCAACATTTGATAAATCAGTTAAATATCTCTGAATGGAGAATCGACTCCCCTTTTGGCTATGTCAATCAGTTCAGCTTCGATACGATCCCAGTCCATAGGTTGTTGTGCCAAAATCTCGATGCGTGAGTCTCGTCGATAGCTTATTGCATCGTAATCCATTTCATCTTTGACGCGATTAACGAAGACATAGGCTGCTCCTATTCGAAACACGGCTTTTAATCGAGTAATGCCTGACAGACCTGCCAATAAAGTTTCTACAGCATCAAAATCAAAAATGTCTTCTGGATGAAAAATCCAACCACAACTGATTAAACCCATTCCTTCGCTGGTGTACCTAACTGGGCGGCAGGGTTCAGGGGCATTCGTTATGTGTGGTTGATGGTGGTCATGGTCATGTGAATGTGCCTGTTCTGATTTAGAGCTATCAGCGTGATGATGGGCATGTGCATCAGGGGTATGCGCAACATACTGTCCTTGTCGAATCAGATCTAATAACTGCACATCAAGCTGACCTTGATGTGTCACTATTAACTGCTGCTTTGGAGGATAAACATCCTGCATCAGCTGATAGAAGTGAGTTATTTCATTATCTGATACCAAGTCTGCTTTGTTAGCAACCAAAATATCGGCCATGTTTATCTGATCAATAAAGGTTGGGTCTTTCAGTAGCGATTCATCAGCTAATTCACGTGGATCAACCAAACAGATAATAGCTCGAAGATCTATATTTTCTCGATAGTAGGGTTTCAGCAAGGTATCTAAAATACCAGCAGGATGCCCCATACCAGTTGGCTCTATGATTAAACGATCAAACTGCTGCATCTCCAGCAAACGCTTCAGACTGGTATGCAGCTGGGGACCTAAGCGACAACAAACGCAACCACCTGATAGCGGAAGCAGCTCAAGCTCATCTGTTTTTTCGATAGCGAGTGAATCGATACCCACTTCACCAAACTCATTGACGATCACCGCCCAGCGCTCATCTTCAGGCTTTTGTGCCAAAAGCTGTTTGATTGCAGTGGTTTTACCACTGCCTAAAAAGCCGGTAATCACATTGACGGGAAGTTTACAGTCCTTGATTGCGTTCAATATTCTCTACCAAATAGTCGATAAACATACGTACCTTTGAGGATAAATGTCTGTGCTGCGGATAGACCACCCACACCGAAGAATCTCGATAGGCATAATCATCCAACACAGATTTTAACTGTCCTTTTTCTAAGTACTCTTTGATGTAATAAGCGGGCAGTTGTACCAAGCCTATGCCTTTAAGCGCAGCATCTAACAGCGCATTACCTGAGTTTGCATGAAGTCGGCCTTTAACGCGTATCTCTCGACGAACTCCATTATCAAAAAAGAACCAACGATCACGAGAACCTATCAGACATTGATGCTTAGTCAGATCTTGCAATTGAATAGGCTCGCCATGTTTGGCAAGGTATTCAGGAGACCCCACAATAATTTCTTCCCGTGACCAGAGCTTTCGTGCAATCAGCGACGAATCTTCCATAGGACCAACGCGAATCGCCAAATCATAGCCTTCTTCAACTAAATCGACTCGTCGATTGGTCAGATGTAAATTCACTTCCAACTGCGGATGTTGCTGCATAAAGTCATTCAACAACGGCACGATATAACGCTCACCAAAGGTGTAGCCTGCTGTTATTTTTAACACCCCTCGTGGGCTGCTTTGCATATCGTTGATGGCAGCCTCAGCTTCTCGAAAACCATCAAACAGATGTCGACACTGTTCATAGTAGATTCTACCAGCATCGGTTAAGCGAACCTTACGAGTTGTCCGATAAAGAAGTTGCGTACCTAGATGTTGTTCTAGCTTCACAATCAAACGGCTAATATGGGATGCCGATACGTTCAGATGGCGAGCGGCAGCGGAAAAAGTCCCGAGTCGCACCACTTCTGTAAAGGCTTCGATTCTGTCCCAGTGATTCATTAAAACGAGACACCTTAAATGAAGGTCATAAATGAGAGCATTATTGCTATATGGCAATAGTTATTTTATACACAGACACGAAATAACACATGCCTATTTACGACATTTGCATTACATTTGCTGTTGAACGTGCCCGAAAACGACATCGAGGTTCAGTGTAGAGCGAAACAATACCGCTTTGCTCTACCGACACAATAACAATAAAACGTCACAGCATCGGAAGATTCTTCTGCTGCATAAAAGACACTCAACCTGGAGCTATGTCAATGTCTGTAAATTACAAGGGCGCTACTGCGCTCACTGCTGCTGAAAAAAAACCTAAAACCGTTACCATCGGTTTTTTATTGATGAACAACTTCACATTGATATCGCTGGCATCAGCTATTGAACCCTTGCGCATGGCTAATCAGCTAAGCGGAGAGGAACTTTATCAATGGTTTACGCTATCACCGGGAGGTGTTCAAGTTCAAGCCAGCGATGGCTTAACCGTGACGCCAGATGCGGCGATGGAAGAACAGCTTAAACTGGATATTGTAATTGTTTGCGGTGGCTATTCTGCTCAACACAGTGCCACTAAAGAGCATTTCAGCTGGCTACAACAGCAAGCCAGACAGCACAGAACCTTGGGTGCGATCTGCACCGGAAGCTGGGTGCTGGCACAAGCTGGACTTCTAGATCATTTTGAAGCCAGTATTCATTGGGAATGTATCGCTTCTTTAAAAGAAGCTTTCCCTAAAATTGAATTGTCTTCAAAACTTTTTAGTATCGACCGTGAGCGTATGACCTCATCCGGCGGTACGGCACCTTTAGATATGATGCTGAATCTCATCGCTCGCGAGCATGGCAAACAACTCTCAGCAGGCATCTCTGATATGTTTATTTACGACCGCGTGCGTAATGAGCAAGATCAGCAACGCGTTCCACTGAAGCATGTACTCGGCTCAACTCAGCCTAAGTTACTGGAAATTGTTGCGTTAATGGAATCTAACCTTGAAGAGCTATTAACCTTGGATGAGCTAGCAAATTACGCCCATCTTTCCAGACGCCAGCTTGAACGCTTATTCCAGAAATATTTGCATTGTTCGCCTTCGCGCTACTATCTGAAACTGCGCCTAGTACGAGCACGACAACTACTGAAACAAAGCAGCTTGTCGATTATTGAGGTGGCCTCTGCCTGTGGTTTTGCGTCTACGCCACATTTTTCAAAATGTTATCGTGAATACTTTGGTTTACCACCCAGAGAAGAACGTCAAGGGCTGTCGGATCTTCGACCTGTCGCCCCAGTGATGAGTCAAGGAGTCACACAGCCACCTGTTATCAGCACAGAGCCTAGAGTCTCTTCTGCAATGAAAGCTCTTGCGCAAGCACGTGATGAGCCCACCTTTGCCAGCATCCTACTGCACTAAATACTCAAATTGATAAAGCAGAACGCCCGCAATTGCGGGCGTTCTGACTTTTGAAGACTACCTGAATTTCTAGCACTCTATGGCGTTGACTGCCAGTCCACCTCTTGAAGTCTCTTTATACTTATCCTGCATATCACGACCCGTATCACGCATCGTACGTATCACTTTATCCAATGAGATAAAATGTTCGCCATCACCACGCAACGCCATTTGCGCGGCATTGATCGCTTTAATGGAAGCTATGGCATTACGTTCGATACAGGGCACTTGTACAAGTCCACCCACCGGATCACAGGTTAAACCTAAGTTATGTTCCAAACCAATTTCTGCGGCATTTTCAACTTGCAAAGGTGTGCCACCTAGAACTTGACATAAACCCGCTGCTGCCATAGCACAGGCTGAACCCACTTCGCCCTGACAGCCGACTTCAGCACCGGAGATAGAGGCATTTTTCTTACATAAGATACCCACAGCGCCAGCAGCTAAGAGAAAATCGACCACCTGCTTTTCACAGGATGTTGGCTCAAACTTCACGTAGTAGCAGAGCACCGCTGGAATAATACCCGCAGCACCATTAGTGGGAGCCGTCACCATACGACCACCGGCAGCATTTTCTTCATTGACGGCTAAGGCATAAACATTCACCCAGTCCATCACCGAAAAAGTGGTCGAAATCACATTCGGATTTTGTTCTACCGCTTTCAAGCGCTGGAAGAAAGCGGGAGCACGACGACGCACGTTCAATCCTCCAGGAAGGATACCTCCATGCTTTAAACCATTTTCGACACACTCATGCATCGCTTCCCAGATTTTCCACAAACCTGAACGTATATCTGCTTCACTGCGCCACACTTTTTCATTTTCAAGCATCAATTCGCTGATACTCATATTGTGCTCTTTGCAGAGTCTCAGTAACTCTTCAGCGGTATTAAACTCATAAGGTAGCGATGATGTATGCAGAACTAGCTTGTCATCTTGGGCTTCTTCATCGGTGATCACAAAGCCACCACCGATTGAGTAATAAGTGTTTTGATAGAGTGCTTTCTCTTCATCAAATGCGGTAATCGACATGGCATTGGGGTGGCGCGGTAGCACCTCCTCTAAAAACACCATATCTCGATCCCAAACAAAAGGAATAGGCTGTTGTTGGAAGAGAAAAAGAGTTTCAGTAGTCAATAATTCTTCAACACGATCATTAATAACACTTGGGTCGATTCGATCAGGACGCTCACCCATCAACCCCATAATAATCGCTTTATCTGTCGCGTGGCCTTTACCTGTTGCAGATAAAGAACCGTAGAGACGCACTTCTATTCGCTTAGTACTGCTCAATAAATTACGTGCATCAAGAACTGTCGCAAAATCACACGCCGCACTCATGGGCCCAACGGTATGAGAACTCGATGGCCCAACCCCAATTTTGAAAAGATCAAATACACTAATGGACATGGTCTCACTCAGCTTTATAGTTATTATGGCAACAGCGGCGCTTAATTAACTGGCAAAAACGACCGTTTTTCCTTTTTGTAACAGGAATACACGCCGTTCAATGTGATAACTAACCGCCCTTGAAAGGGTCAAGCATTCTATATCACGCCCTTTTTCAATCAAGTCTTCTGGGTAGTGAGTATGATCTACTGACTCTACACCCTGAGCGATGATCGGTCCTTCATCAAGGTCGTTATTGATATAATGCGCCGTTGCACCGACTAACTTAACGCCTTTGTCATAAGCCTGATGGTAAGGACGAGCGCCTTTAAATCCAGGCAACAAAGAGTGATGAATATTGATCGCTTTGCCCGATAGCTTTTCACACATCTCAGCCGATAGCACCTGCATGTAGCGCGCTAGGATCACTAATTCTGCACCGGTTTCTTCAACCACCTGCCAAACCTGTGCTTCTTGTTCCGCTTTGGTGTCCGCTGTGATCGGGAAGTGGTAATAAGGCAGGTTATGCCATTGCGCCAGAGTTTCCAGATCAGGATGGTTAGAGACAATAGCGCGGATATCGATAGAGAGCTGCCCTGTGCGATAGCGGTACAGCAGATCATTCAAGCAATGATCAGACTTAGATACCATGATAACGACTGGCATTTTGGTACCGGGTGCAGTTAGCTCAAAATGCATATCAAACTCAGCGGCTCGGGGTGCGAAACGCGCTAGGAAACCATCACTATCAAAGCCCTCGGTTTCGGGTCGAAACTCGACCCGAATAACGAAACCTTGACTATCCCGATCGTCAAAAGAGTTGAGTTCGGTGATGTAGCAGTTTTCCTCACGCAGAAAACGAGTTACTACATCGACAGTGCCTATACGACTGGGACACTGAGCCGTGAAGATCCAACTGGTACGAACCCTACTCATAATCCACTCCAAACTCTTGGCTTGCATCGATGAGCCAACGGTAGCAATAGTCGGCGAAACTGCGACGAACAATTAACTCCCAAGTATCTTCAGTAGGACGACGTATAATCGCCGTTGCTTTAGCAAAAGTAGTCGCCACCGCTTTTCCCACAGGAAAGTTACGTGGATGAACATCATAAACCGTCGATTTATGCAGCACTTCCAAGGCGGCAGATCCACTTAACGTTAAAAGTGTTTGACCACCACTAATATTGACCACGGCGAAGTGGCCAGTTAATTCCGCACGCAATGCCATTTCAGTTTCATATTCAGTACCTCCCTGAACCACTATCAACCATTCGTCTGGCGACAGCCATTGAATACTGCTGGCTTTATGCTGGTTTTGATGCAATCTCATAGGCTCTGTTGGTAATGGCATACCCAGTGCTTGCTTAACACCATCTTGGAAGGATACGTCCTCACTATTACCTCTCAGGGTGAGGTAACCAAGAAAGGCTTTCTCACGAATCACGACTCCCGGTGTGTGACCACCCTTTACACCACTGACATGAGCCAAAGGTGATTCAGCCAGTACACCCATGCCTGCGTTTTGATCGAATACAGCTACATTAGACATTCTGGCGCTCCCCTTTAGGATCTAGGAAAATTGGGCTAACGATTTTGGCTTCATGAACAGTGCCATCAGCCATCGGCATAAATACGGTTTCACCCATGCGCTCTGCTCCACCCATCACCAGAGCCAGTGCAAAACCTTGACCCAGTGTTGGACTGTAATAGCTGGAAGTCACATGCCCTTTCATTTTCATCGGCACTTGCTGTTTAGGATCGAAGACAATTTGAGCGCCCTCTTCCAGTACCACTTTAGGATCGCTCGGTAATAAACCGACCAACTGCTTACGATCTTTACGTCGCGTATCTGGACGAGACAAGGCACGTTTACCTATCCAAGAGAAAGGCTTGTCATAACCCACACACCACTGCATCCCTAAATCTTCGGGAGTCACAGAACCATCGGTGTCTTGACCGACGATAATAAAGCCCTTTTCTGCACGCAATACGTGCATGGTTTCCGTTCCGTAAGGCGTCAGTCCATAGGTATCTTCGTGTTCAAACAGAGCCTTCCAAACATGCATGGCATAGTTAGCTTGCACGTTGATTTCATAGGTTAGCTCACCGGTAAAGGAGATACGGTAAACCCTTGCAGGCACACCCGCTACCATCCCTTCACGGCATTCCATGAACTTAAAGTTTTCTTTCGCCAGATCAATATCGGTAATTTCTGACAACAGATCTCGCGCTTTTGGACCGGTAATGGTCATGGTTGCCCAATGGTCGGTAACACTATTGAAATAGACTTCAAGCTCCGGCCATTCGGTTTGATGCCACAACTCCAGCCATTCCAAAATACCAGCAGCACCACCGGTTGTGGTGGTCATCAAGAAGTGATTATCACCCAAGCAGGTGGTGACACCATCATCCATCACCATGCCATCATCTTTACACATCAAACCATAGCGACATTTATTGATGCCTAACTGTGCCCATTTATTAGTATAGACACGTGCTAAGAACTCACGGGCGTCTTTACCTTGAATATCGATTTTACCTAGTGTGGAAGCATCCAAAATACCGACATCTTCACGCACAGCAGTGCATTCACGAGCAACTGCTTCATGCATCGTTTCATTGCCGATGGGGAAATACCAAGGACGTTTCCATTGGCCGACATCTTCAAACTTTGCACCACGCTCAAGATGCCATTGATGAAGAGCGGTATAACGCTCTGGATCAAAAAGAGCACCCGCATGACGCCCCGCAATTGCACCAAAGGTGATACCCGTATAGTTTGGACGAAATACCGTAGTGCCTGTTTCAGGGATGGTGCGTCCCAATAAACGAGCGGTAATCGCCATACCATTAATATTGCCCAACTTACCCTGATCAGTACCAAAACCTAGCGCGGTATAACGCTTCACGTGTTCAATGGATTCAAAGCCTTCGCGTGTTGCTAGCTCAATACCTGCAGCCGTAACATCATTCTGTAAATCAACAAACTGCTTAGGCGCACGACTGGTCGGTTTAAGGTGTGGCACTTGGAAAAGAGCCGCTGCTTTACCTTCAATACGACCCGTAGCATCGGGTAAATCCACTTGCGCTGGTGAGTATCCACAGGTCTCAAGTGCCTGAAGAGCTGCCTGTTGACCCGATTGCAACACAGCATTTAATGAGTAGATGGCATCAACACCACCGGCAGGGATGACACCCTTCACTTTTCCTGGAACAAATCCGATCGCTTCATCGTTCCATACCGGTCTGGCGCCCGTATGTGCAGCTAAATGCACAATCGGACTGAAACCGCCACTGCTGGCAATGGTATCGCAAGCAAGTTCTTCCACATCGCCTTTAATGACAAAGGCATCTAGATCAACGGCAGCAACACGAGCTGCTGTGACACGCTTAGTACCTTTCGCTTCAAAAACAGCACTACCAGCAATGATACGAATACCTTTCTGACGCGCTTGTTTGACAAGATCACCGTCTGGGTTGGCACGGCAATCGACAATTGCTACGACCTCACGACCCGCTTCTTGCCAATCTAATGCAGCTTGATAGCCACTATCATTGCCAGTGGTAACGACTAGCTTTTGACCTGGCACCACAGCATAGCGGCGGATATATGCAGAGACAGCGCTACAAATCAGGTTGCCCGGCACATCGTTATTGGCATACACCACTGGACGCTCTTGGGCACCGGTTGCCAGAATTACCTGATTAGCACGAATATGATGCATACGGCTGCGAGCTTGATGCGCTTTAGGAGCAGTATCAGCCAAGTGCTCTGTGCGACGCTCATGCAGCGTCACAAAGTTATGATCGTGATAGCCATTTGCGGTTGTTCTGGGCAGCATCAACACATCGCTATTAGCCGCAAGTTGCTCTATCACTTGCGCTGCCCATTCGGAAGCTGGCTTGCCATTCAGTTGGTCAGCAGTTTCCAGTAATGAACCACCAAAACTCTCTTGCTCATCACAGATGATGACTCTTGCACCACTATTCGCAGCCGTTAACGCAGCCGCTAAACCGGCAGGACCCGCACCGATAATCAACAAGTCACAGTGACGATTGTAATGATCATAAATATCAGGATCTTTTTCGTTAGGCGCACGTCCTAAACCTGCGGCTTTACGAATGAATTTTTCATAAGTCATCCACATGGATGCCGGTGCCATAAAGGTTTTGTAATAAAACCCCGGCCCCATCATCGGTCCACCTAGCTTGCCAACAAGACCCATCGCATCATTATTAACGTTTGGCCAACCGTTGGTGCTACGTGCAGACAGACCTTCATACAAGGCTTGTTGTGTTGCACGAACGTTAGGTACTTGTGCAGCTTCAGTACTACCTAGTTGCACGATGGCATTAGGTTCAGCAGCATTGGAAGCAACGATGCCTCGTGGTCGTGAATACTTAAAACTGCGGTTGACGATATCTACGCCATTAGCTAATAAAGCAGAAGCTAATGTATCGCCTTGATAACCGATATAACGCAATCCGTTAAAGGTAAAGTTAATCTGTTTGCTACGGTCAATTTGACCGCCTTTACTGAGACGATTGGCTTGACTCATTTTTCGCCTCCAACGACACGACTGGCTGCAGTAATCTTGGGTTGCTCACCCATTTTATAAACTTCAAGAATCTCGTAACTCACGGTATCGCGGGTCATGTTAAAAAACTTACGACAGCCGGTCGCATGAACCCACATCTCATGGTGAACACCCTTGGGGTTATCACGGAAAAACAGATAATCTGCCCACTCTTCATCTGAACAAGACTCTGGATCTTTCGGGCGCATGATATGAGCTTGCCCTTTAGGACGAAATTCACTTTCTTCACGATGTTCCCCACAGTAGGGACAGTAAATATAAAACATAACAATTCCCTCAGATTAGTGGGCAACACCGGCAGCGCCGTGTTCGTCGATTAATTTTCCACTGACAAAGCGGTCGATACTGAAAGGCGCTGCGATTGGATGAGCCACGCCTTTCGCCAGTGTCCAAGCAAACACATTTCCAGAGCCTGGAGTCGCTTTGAAACCGCCAGTTCCCCAACCGCAGTTGAAGAACAGACCTTTCACAGACGTTGCCGATAGGATCGGACAGGCATCTGGACAGGTATCTACAATTCCACCCCACTGGCGATTCATGCGGACACGAGAGAAAGTTGGGAACATCTCGACAATGGCTTGCAAGGTATGCTCTATGGTTGGATAGCTGCCACGCTGACCGTAACCGTTGTAACCATCAATACCCGCACCGATAACCAAATCACCTTTGTCAGACTGACTGCAATAGCCATGTACATGATTTGACATCACTACGGTATCTAAAACAGGTTTTATAGGCTCGGAAACCAAGGCTTGTAATGGGTGCGATTCTAGCGGCAACTTGATACCCGCCATCTTAGCCAACACACTGGAGTTACCCGCCGCCACGCAACCAACAGTTTCGGCGCCGATAAAGCCTCGCGTGGTTTCCACACCGACAATCTGGCCATCTTCAATACGCATCCCGATCACCTCGGTTTGCTGAATCAGATCAACACCCATAGCATCAGCGCCACGAGCATAGCCCCATGCCACCGCATCATGACGAGCGACACCACCACGTGGCTGCCATGAAGCGCCTAAGACTGGGTAACGCGTATTGGGCGAGCAGTCTAATACTGGGCAGATCTCTTTAACCTGCTGTGCATCCAACACTTCACCATCAATACCATTAAGACGATTCGCATTCACACGACGCTGGATATCACGCATATCTTGGAGGGTATGCCCCAAGTTCAATACACCACGTTGAGAGAACATCACGTTGTAGTTCAGATCTTGTGATAGACCTTCCCATAGTTTCATCGAATGTTCATATAATGCAGCCGCTTCATCCCAAAGATAGTTGGAACGAACAATGGTGGTGTTACGTGCGGTATTACCACCACCCAACCAACCTTTTTCGATCACGGCGACATTGGTAACGCCGCACTCTTTGGCAAGATAATAAGCCGTTGCCAATCCATGACCACCGCCACCAACAATGATGACATCATATTTTTTCTTGGGGACTGGGTTACGCCACATACGCTGCCAGTTCTCATTATGAGTAAGCGCGTGTTTAGCTAAACCAAAACCGGAATAACGCTGCATTATATTTTCTCCTGTGCCTGATTAGGCGCGGGTTTCGGTGTAAACAGGGAAGCGTGAGCAAAGCTCTGCCACTTTGGCACGCACACCAGCCTCTATCGCATCGGTAGACTGACCAGCTGACATCACATCAAGAATGTCACAGATCCAACCTGACAACGCACGACTCTCTTTAACACCAAAACCTCGTGAGGTAATAGCAGGAGTGCCGATACGTAGACCTGACGTTACAAAAGGACTTTGCGGGTCATTAGGTACTGAGTTTTTGTTCACGGTAATGTGTGCACGACCAAGGGCTGCATCAGCATCCTTACCGGTCAAGCCCTGGCGAATCAAAGAAACTAGGAACAAGTGATCTTTAGTGCCACCAGAAACAACGTCATAGCCTCGCTCAATAAATACCGATGCCATCACTTGTGCATTTTCTAGCACCTGCTTTTGGTAATCGATAAAAGCTGGCTCCATCGCTTCTTTGAAGGCAACTGCTTTAGCCGCGATGACATGCATTAAGGGACCACCTTGCTGACCTGGGAAAACAGCACCATTGAGCTTTTTGTGAAGGGCTTCATCGTCACGGGCGGTCAAAATCATGCCGCCACGAGGGCCACGAAGGGTTTTATGTGTGGTGGTAGTCACCACATCAGCAAAGGGTAATGGGCTAGGATAAAGACCCGCTGCAACCAATCCAGCGATGTGAGCCATATCAACAAAAAGGATCGCGCCCACTTCATCTGCGATTTTTCTAAAACGCGCCCAATCAACAATTAACGAATAGGCAGAAAAGCCCGCAATAATCATCTTTGGCTGATGCTCACGAGCCAGAGCTTCGACCTGATCATAGTCAATTTCGCCTGTTTCTGGCTTTAAACCATACTGAACCGCTTTGTAATATTTACCAGAAAAATTGGGTGCCGCACCATGAGTTAAATGACCACCATGCGCTAAGCTCATTCCTAGGATGGTATCACCAGGCTGAACCATTGCCATAAAAACAGCCGCATTGGCTTGAGCGCCAGAGTGCGGCTGCACGTTTGCATAACGGGCACCAAAGAGTTCACAAGCACGGCTAATCGCCAAGGCCTCAACCTTGTCTACGGCTTCACAACCGCCATAGTAGCGTTTACCTGGATAACCCTCTGCGTACTTATTGGTTAACTGACCACCCTGAGCCTCCATCACACGAACACTGGTGTAGTTTTCAGAAGCGATCAGCTCGATGTGTGCTTCTTGGCGGCTGTGTTCCTCTTGCAGCATCGTGGCGAGTTCAACGTCATAATTTTGTAGTGAGTCAACTCTTGAAAAACCATCACGACTATTCATTCTTATCTCCTGTCTTTTATTCTGTTAGCTGAGAGACTGTTTGCTCTAGCAAGGGCATCAAGCGCCAGTTGCAACAGATGTTAGCCCTAGTGCCCCAATATCAGATACGCGCCACCGTCAGCAGGTGATCTATTTGCGACACAGATATCAATTTGCGACAAAAGCTTCGATTCATCCCCTATTAGAAATCGATAACAACATTGCCTTTGGGGCGACTACAACAGGAAAGAATGTAACCTTCTTCAATATCTTCATCGGTAATACCACCGTTATGTTCCATATCCACTTCACCGGACTTGAGTTCAACACGACAAGTACCACAAATCCCCATACCACAGGCCTTGGGAATATGAAGCCCTAATTTGGCGGCGGCAGCATGAACGGTTTCGTTGGGTAATATACGAACACTCTTACCACTGGCGAGAAACTCTACTTGCAGCAGATCCTCAGGTTGAACTTCTTCAGCGGCTAGCTCTGCCTGCTCAACTTGTTCAAGAACATCAACAGTGACATCAACGGGTGTAGCTCCGAAAGACTCTTCGTGATAACGGCTCATATCAAAGCCGTTTTGTTGCAGAATATTTTTGATCGCGTTCATGTAGGGCGTCGGACCACAACAGAAAATTTCGCGCTCTAAATAATCAGGTGCAATGAGCTCTAACATGCGTTGATCAAGGTAACCACGTAGGCCATACCAAGAATCACCCAGCTCATCACTGCGTTCACAGACAATATGCAGTTTAAACTCAGGGATGCGTGAAAAAATATGTTCCATCTCACGATGGTAAATTATGTCTCTAGGAGAACGCGCACTGTGAATAAAGTTAATATCAATGGTAGCGTTGGTATCGAAGTACCAACGCACCATCGACATCAATGGCGTGATACCCACACCGCCTGATAGAAACAACGCTTTTTCACTGGGATAGTCGATACAGTTGAAGTTACCAACGGGACCATGCACGGCTAACTCATCACCTTGCTGTAAATTATCATGTAACCAGTTAGAAACTTGACCGCCGGGAACTCGCTTCACCGTAATCGAAAAACTATAAGGAACCGAAGGCGAACTAGATATCGTATAGGAGCGCATAACAGGCTGGCCATCAATCTCCAACTCTAAGGTGACAAACTGACCTGGCTTGAAGAAAAAAAGCACTGGCTGCTCTGCCATAAAGCAAAAGGTTCTGACATCCCACGTCTCTTGGATGACTTTAACGCAGCGGACAAGATGTCGACCATTTGACCAGGTTTGAGTTGTAATTGGGTTCATGAAAAGCTCGCTCATGTTGTGTATCCGTCCGCTAGATGTTGTCGTTAGCTGTTTGATGCTGCCATTGTCGCCTGCGCAGAAACGACCATTGTTCTATTTGCGACATTTATCCATCTAAAACCCCCATCTATATTGATTTTTTTTATCGATCAAGTCGCTTTATATGCATCTCATGTCGTCAGTGAATAATTGACCATTTCAACTCTATTCCACACTTGCCTCGTGGCTAAGCTGTTATCAACAGAAAATATTGCCTGATTGAAAATATGGACCCTAACACAGGATACCGACAATGAACCTGAACACCTTGCAGATGCTTGAAGATCCACTCGCTAATGTTCGCTCAGCCGCCGCATCGATGCTGATCAACCGCAAACCTAATTATTCGCTTGAACAGCCCTTTTACAATGATGAGCGTATCTATCAGCTAGATCTGCAAGAAATTTTTGAAAAGGAATGGATCTTCGCAGGTATGACTTGTGAAATTCCTAGCAAGGGTAACTTCATCACCTTAACCATTGGTAACAACCCCGTTGTTCTTGTCAGAGGTGCCGAGAGTATTGTTCATGGCTTTTTTAACGTCTGCCGCCATCGTGGCTCTCGTCTATGTGTGACAGAAAAAGGTAAAGTCGCCAAACTCGTGTGTCCTTATCACAAATGGACCTATGAACTAGATGGGAGTCTACTCTTTGCTGGTTCTGATATGGGTGATCAATTTGATTTGAATGCTCATAATCTTAAACCAGTGAATGTTAAAGTCGCAGGTGGCTACATTTTCGTATGCTTAGCTGACAACCCACCCGAGTTTGAAGCTTTTACTGAAGAACTTAAGCACTATCTTGAACCCTATGATGTAGAAAATCTAAAAGTGGCGGTTCAAACCGACATTATTGAAGATGCAAATTGGAAACTAGTGTTGGAAAATAACCGTGAATGCTACCACTGTAACGGTTCTCACCCTGAGTTGTTAAACTCACTGCAACAATTTGACGATACCGATGATCCTTTGGCGACTCCCGAATATAAAGCTCTAGTGGCAGTTAAACAGCAAGACTGGGATAACATGCGTGTACCGCATACATTAAAGTATTTTGGTAAACGCAATCGTATGACACGCACCCCTTTATTAGACGGCGTGCTTTCTATGACGATGGATGGCAAACCGGCGTGTAAGAAATTGATGGGACGTATCACCAGTCCTGATATGGGATCGCTTCGTATCCTACATCTACCTAATTCATGGAATCACTGGATGGGTGATCATTCTGTTGTTTTCCGAGTATTGCCACTCGGACCTCAAAAAACTCTGGTCACTACTAAATGGCTGGTACACAAAGATGCCGTAGAAGGTGTCGACTATGACATCAGTAATATGCGCAAAGTGTGGGATTCCACCAACGATCAAGACCGTGTATTAGCGGAAGAAAATCAGCGCGGTATCAACTCTATTGCCTATCAGCCGGGACCCTACTCAGAAACCTTTGAATTTGGTGTCATAGACTTCGTTAACTGGTATAGCGACCGAATTATCGAAAATACAAAAACTACAGTATAAAATTTACTCTCCCCCCCTAAACAAGGGATAATATCGTCTCAGTATGAGAATAAGGTATTATCCCTTTTTTTATGCTATTAAATATCATGGGTTTTAGCCGATACTCTGATAAGGATTGATTTAAAAGGAAGGTAA
Source organism: Oceanospirillales bacterium (assembly GCA_007693685.1). Classification (GTDB taxonomy): domain Bacteria; phylum Pseudomonadota; class Gammaproteobacteria; order Pseudomonadales; family Balneatricaceae; genus Nitrincola. The sequence goes on along the minus strand of REDB01000175.1, from coordinate 1,791 downwards.
CATGGCCCTGCTAATCTACAACAACGGTATCATAACACCTACAAGTAGTGTGCTTGCTAGGCAGCGCCATGTTGAAGAACTCAATCCTTCCACACCCGATCGGCAAACCGAAAACCCTGCACCTCTAGCTCGCGCTGCCGTTCCGTTGGGCCGCAAGCATCAATCTAGCCATCCCTCAAATCTTTATCTTGATACCGAACGTAAATCTGACACGCTTCAGGAAAGACGCAAGCTTCAAGCGATGCATATCATGAGTAGCCCAGTGGTTTCAGTCCCGTCGCAAAGCATGATTTTTAGGGCGTTGGCCTTAATGGATCAAGCAGAGGTTGATCATATCGTGGTAGTGGATGAAGTGTTTAAACCTCTGAGCCTTTTGCACAGAAAGCATTTAGAACAGGCAAAAATCGAAGACCAGATTTTAATTAGCAATGTGATGCCAGAAGAGTTTTCTGCAGTGACCGGTGATACTCTCGTTAGAGATATTGCTCAGTTCTTCATCACCCATAAACTCAGTGCTATGCCGGTAGTCGATCAGGACAACAAAACCCTGATAGGGATTATTTGCCGCCCTGACCTGATGCGCTTATTGGTTAGTGGACCTAACGTTAAACTTGAAGTTTAACAAAGCGTAAACTGTTCTAACGCCAACCTGACCTCTGGCTGAAGTAATCCTGGATCAGCCAACAATTGCTCTACCAGCTGCTGCAAACCATCCACTCCTTGCTCCTTAGCCATAGAAAGACAAAGCTCAGGAGATGTATCCTTAGGTAACTGCGCCCCCAACTCTTGAAGGCGCTCACGAAAATCAACCTCATCAACTAAATCAGCAAACATCATTGGCAATACCTCAACGTAACCCACTTAGGCCGAACTTAATCGGCAGGCAGCATATTTGAACTCTGGTATTTTGCCATAGGGGTCTAAAGCAGGGTTAGTTAAAATATTTGCGGCGGCTTCTACATAACAGAAAGGCACAAACACCATTCCTTCAGGCATTAACGGATCAATTCGAGCAGACAGTGATATCTCTCCTCTACGTGTAATGATCCTAACAGTATCTCCCGGTTGTAAACCTAGTTTAGACAATTCAGCAGGTGCAAGACTGGCAACCGCTTCTGGCTCAAGCTGATCCAATACCTTTGCTCTCCTTGTCATTGATCCAGTATGCCAGTGTTCAAGCTGTCGACCTGTGGTTAATACGATTGGATACTCTTGATCAACTGGCTCATCAGGCGGTAATGGACGAGTAGGTGAAAAACGAGCTTTACCCGTCAGCGTCGGGAAAGCATCGGAATAGACCACATCCAAACCTGGTTGATCATCTGCAGGACAGGGATAGGTAACAGACTCTTCAGTTTCTAAACGTGACCAAGTGATATGATCTAAGGAGTTCATGCCTTGCTTCATTTCGGCAAACACATCGCTTGGATGTTGGTAATGCCAATTCAGCCCCATACGATTAGCAAGGGCTTGAATGATCCACCAATCGGGCTTGGCATCGCCAGGCAACGGCACTGCAGCACGTCCCATCTGCACCTGACGATTGGTATTGGTGACGGTGCCATCTTTTTCAGCCCAAGCAGATGCAGGCAAGATCACATCAGCAAACATCGCTGTTTCGGTAACAAACATATCCTGAACAACCAGATGCTCAAGCTTTGCTAAGGCAGCCCTTGCATGATTTAGGTCAGGGTCAGACATAGCAGGATTTTCGCCCAGAATATACATCCCTTTAATACTACCAGCGTAGATCGCATCCATTATCTCGACTACAGTCAAACCCGGCTTACC
>REDB01000201.1 GCA_007693685.1 Oceanospirillales bacterium | reverse complement strand
AAATTGAATTTGTTGAGTATTCATACTGATCTCCTTCCTTGGCTGTTTAGTTATAGTGAAGCTACCAATAAAAGTAGAGATTAGCAAAAACTAAAATAGTGGTCTTTGAGTGTACTTTGGTTTATCAGAAGAAAAAGCGGATGGCGCGCCCGGAGGGATTCGAACCCCCGACCAACAGGATCGGAACCTGCTACTCTATCCAGCTGAGCTACGGGCGCATATTGATATGTCAGCTTTAGCTGACAGGGCGCCAATAATACGCACTCATTTGGCTAATGCCAAGACATTCACCCTAAGAACTAGATCAGGTGCATTTCCGTATTGTAATTTTGAGGGTATAATCCCTGCCTAATGATAGCGGTATTGTCTGCTCCGACCCTGTGGATTTATGGTTTCAGGGTGACTCATGACAGGCATTTACGCCACCTGTTCCTAAAATTGATGAGGTCTTGAACGTGAATAAACTTGCTGCAAAAGCTGCTTCCGCACTCTGCACCCTAGGGCTAAGCGTTGCTCTGGCTACTTCTGTCTATGCGGCTGTTGACCGTGATGCCATCATTGATCGCATCCAACCCCATGGCAATATCTGTGTTGCTGGTGATGAAACCTGTGGAACCGGTGCACCTGCTCCTGTTGCGGCTGGCGCATCTGCTCGCTCTGGTGAAGAGGTTTACAATCGTTTCTGTGCTGCGTGTCATACTACAGGTATTTTGGACTCTCCTAAATTCGGTAGTGGTCAAATGTCTGCTCGTGCGGCTGAAAAAGGCTTAGACGGATTGTTGGCTACTTCTATCAGCGGTATCGGTGCAATGCCTCCAAAAGGTACTTGTAACGACTGTTCTGATGAAGAACTAGAAGCATCTATCCAGTACATGATCGATGCTGACTAATTTAGTCAAATTATAGTTAATAGGCTGCTTCGGCAGCCTATTTTGTTTGTGAAACAGGTTAATTAAAAATCATCCAATAGATTCTTTAATGAACTAATTGTCGCTCGTCCTGTGGCGACATTAGCTTGCACATCTCTCTCTCCTAGTCCTTGAATTGCAAGATCTTCTTGAGGCAACTCATCTAAGAACCTGCTTGGCAAACAATCCAGCACCTCGCCAAACTGGCGACGTTTTTTCGCCAGCGTCATGGTTAAGGTCACTTGAGCACGGGTAATACCCACATAGGCTAAGCGACGCTCTTCTTCGATGGTATCCGACTCGATGCTATTTCGGTGAGGCAATAACTCTTCTTCCATTCCCATCAGATACACATGAGGAAATTCTAACCCTTTAGAAGCGTGCAACGTCATCAACTGTACCCGATCAGAGTCATCTTCTTCCTCTTGCCGGTCAAGCATATCGATCAGGAGTAACCTAGCGATCGTTTCTTTAATACCTGCATCTGGATCTTCTTCTTGCAAGCGTTCCAGTGTGGATTTAAGAGAATCAACTAAGAACCAGACGTTTTGCATACGTTTTTCAGCAACCACATCACTGGAACTTTGTTCACGTATCCAGTTTTCATAGTCCATTTCTAAGATCATATCTCGAATGCTTGCGATGGGATCACCCGTTTCACAGCGATAGAGCAACTGTTGCATCCATTCGCAAAAGCGCTGAACCCTGCCATAAGCATTAGCAGGTAAGGCTTGCTGTAAACCGACTTCTGAGCAGGCTTCAAATAAGCTGATATGGCGTGTAGAGGCGTATTCACCCAGCTTTTCTAGAGTTGCAGGACCTATTTCACGTCTTGGCAGGTTGATGATTCTTAAAAAAGCGTTGTCGTCGCTGGGGTTAACCAATAACCGAAGATAAGCCATTAGGTCTTTAATTTCTGCACGTGCAAAGAAAGAGGTACCACCACTCAATTTGTAAGGAACTTGAGCTCCTTGCAGTTTCATCTCCAATAAACGTGATTGATGGTTACCGCGATACAGCACGGCAAAATCACGAAAAGGGATGCGTTCTCGAAGGTGCCTATCCAATATTTCTGTTGCAATACGCTCACATTCAGCATCTTCATTACGCGTATGAATGACTCGTATGGGGTCACCAAAGGCTTTGTCACTCCATAGCGTTTTTTCAAAAACGTGCGGATTATGATTAATGAGAATGTTGGCGGCTTTTAGAATACGACCCGTTGAGCGGTAATTCTGCTCTAACTTAACCAGTTTTAGTCCGGGAAAGTCATCTTGCAGACGAGCTAGGTTCTCTGGCCTTGCACCTCGCCATGAGTAGATGGACTGATCATCATCACCGACGACGGTTAACGCACTGCGAACACCGACCAACTGACGCACCAAACGGTATTGGGATAAGTTAGTATCTTGATACTCATCGACCAAAAGATAGCGAATGCGACGCTGCCAGCGCTCTAACACATCTGGCTGCTGGCTAAATAAACGCACTGGAATCAAAATCAAATCATCGAAATCGACCGCATTATAGGCTTTTAGTAAACGTTGATAAGCTTCGTAGGCACGTGCTGCAAGTATCTCATGAGGAACTCGTGCTTGAGCGAGGGCGTCTTGAGGTTCCAGCATGTCATTTTTCCAGTTGGAAATTTGATGCTGAACAGCGGCAACCTGTTCGGTATCTTCATCATGATGTAGCAATAGCTCTTTAATAAGACCTTTACTGTCTTGATCATCAAATATTGAAAAGCCCGGTTTAAACCCTAGTTGCTTTACTTCGCGACGAATAATATTCAAACCCAGGTTATGAAATGTCGATACGGTTAAACCACGTCCTTCTCCTTTGGGCAGGAGTTGTAAAACACGCTCTTTCATCTCGCGTGCGGCCTTATTGGTAAAAGTTACCGCTGCAATGTGACGAGCTTCGATACCGCAGGTTTGTATCAGATAGGAGATTTTCCGGGTAATCACACTGGTTTTACCAGAACCTGCACCAGCAAGCACTAATAATGGACCTCCAATGTAATGAACTGCCTCTTCCTGCCGATAATTAAGTTTATTCATAGGGTGACTGAGTAGATATATTTGAACAAATGTTTGAAAAATAAAAGCATCATGCTAATCTCAGGCAAAGCATTATTAGTCTAGAATCATTAAATAGACTCGACTTTAAATCATACAGGATAAAGATTTTTCACGATGCCGACTATCAAAAGGAATCTGCTTAATGCCGTCCAATGTTGATAGGGATGAGATAAGCCCTGATGTTCAACTGATTTTGGTTGATGGCAGCCATCATACCGTTACTGACGATATTTTGTCTGCGTTAAACAGTAATCCGCCATCATTAACGCACTGTCATTCTCTTGTCGAGGCTAATCAAGCGCTCGAGGATCATCGGTGCAATGTCTTACTGATTCCGGTAGAGCTCAGCATTCCTAACACTTTAATACGATTGCAAACGCAAGACCCTTTAACTGGTGCGGGTAATCGTCAGCATTTCTACCATCAATTTCAAAAAGTTTTGCGTCAATTGGATAGCGCTGAAGCTTTGTCTTTAATAATTTTAGATATCGATAATTTTACCAGTTTTAATCATCAATACGGTCATGACATCGGCGATAAACTAGTCGCTTTACTCGCCGAACGCTTAGAATGTTGTCAAGGTAAGAGTGATTTATGCAGAATTGGAAATGATGAGTTCACTCTGTTAGTGCGTGCGCCTATCAATCTCATTAAAGTTAAAACTCGCGAAGTAATTGAACATATCATTGAGCTTTTACTGCCAGCTTACGAAGTAAATGAACATACTATTCACCTTCATTGCAGTATTGGTGTATCAATAGCGCCTGATCACAGCATTGAATTTGATGATCTAATTCGCTATGCCAACACAGCTCGATTACGCTCTAAAAAGCTTCGTGGACATAGTTACGCTATATTTGATGCTCATAAAGACCTTGATGAGAAGCAAATCATCAATCTAGAGCCAGAGCTTTGGCATGCACTACAAAAGAACCAATTTCGTCTCTATTACCAGCCACGAATCTGTTTAAGTACTCATCGCATTATCGGCGCCGAGGCATTGATCCGATGGGAACATCCTATACACGGCATGATTCCACCGGATGAATTTATCCCTATTAGTGAAAAATCCGGCTTAATCGTTCCTATAGGTTATTGGGTGGTAGAGCAGGTCGGTCGAGATATGCAGCTATTGAAAGAAGCCGGTCTTCCTGAACAGATTGGTGTAAACCTGTCATTCCGCCAGTTTCAAGATGGCTACCTTGCCAGCACTATCGAACGACTGATTGTTCAACACGATATAGATACGCGCCAGCTTGAATTCGAGCTAACCGAAACGGCGTTGTTTAGGGATGAACCTCACGTTGTTTATTGCATGGAATCATTAAGCCAACTGGGAGCTGAGTTTTCTT
>REDB01000242.1 GCA_007693685.1 Oceanospirillales bacterium | reverse complement strand
CGAAGCCGTTACTTTTTACGTAAAGCAGAGCTTGAGCATCATCTTTGCACAGCAGAAGTGACTGTTGCATTGTTAGAGCAGTATGGAGATTTGAATGCAGCGGAAGCACTGATGCATAACTTTAATCTGTTCAATCAAAATTATTATGCTGCTAAGGGAAGAAACTTGCAGGCAGCGAATGAAATACTGCCTGCGGAAGAAGACTAACTAAAATTAGTGTGTTTCTTCAGGAGAAGCTTGCTGTTCAGCGGCTTGTTGTTGAGCGCGTTGTTGAAGTTGCTGCGCATACAAAGCATCAAAATTAACCGGTGCAAGCATTAATGGAGGGAAGCTGGCACGAGTGGTGAAGCTGTCCACTGTTTCGCGAGCATAAGGAAACAGAATGCTAGGGCAGAAAGCACCTAATGTATGACCCATCTGTTGTGCATCTAATCCGCTGATTAAGAAAACACCTGCTTGTTGCAATTCAATCAACAATGCTGTTTTTTCATTGTTCTTGATGGTCACAGTAATGGTTAGTACAACTTCGTAATGAGTTTCGTCAAGCTGCGCAGTTTTAGTATTTAGATCAAGCTTAACATCGGGTTTCCAGCCTTGAGTAAATACATTCGCACCTTCTGGTGTTTCCAGAGAAGCATCTTTCAAATAAACCCGCTGTAGGGCAAATTGTGGGGTGACTTTTTCTTCAGCCATGATTTGAATTCCTTAATTAATTGTTATGCGGGTTGGTTTAATAGTGGGTCGAGCTTATCGTCTAGGTCGAGATCATAAAGATCATCACAACCTCCGACATGATAATCACCGATGAAAATCTGCGGAACGGTATTGCGACCGCTGCGTTTTGCCATCTCTTGGCGTAGTGTTTGATCACGACCGACATCTATTTCAGTATATTTAGCCTTTTTCTTGTCGAGCAGATATTTTGCTCTATGACAGAAAGGGCAGGTGCTCGTAGTGTAAATGGTAACCTGTGCCATGTTTCCTTTACCTTATTTTTTAACAATCGGTAAATGTTGCGCTTTCCATTCGGTAATACCACCAGAAAGACGCGCGACTTGTGTAAACCCAGCGGTCTTTAGTTTTTTACCGGCAGATCCAGCAGTTTGGCCTAGATTACAAACAACAATGATCGGTTTTTCTTTATAGTTGTCGAGCTCAGTGATGCGGCGATCTAGGTCAGCAAATGGGATATGTCTCGAATTTGCGATGTGCCCAGTGTCCCATTCTTTCTTATTTCGAATGTCTAGAATCAAAGCAGATTCTTTATTAATCATTCGGGTTGCTTCCGCTGTGGTCACAGACTTGCCTGATTTACGTTTCTCTGTCCATAACAGGACTGTCAGGGTGAGCAGCCAAGCCGTAACTAAGAGAGGATGATTGCCTATAAACTCAAAAATTCTTTCCATCTGGATTTCCGTTGTGTGAACTCAAAAAAACTTTGCCAAGTATACAATGTACAAGCCTTCGGGATAAGGGCAAAACGTATCTGTGTTAGCCTTAATCCTCTATAGGCAGTAAAATGGTTATACTTCTCACTTTCATTAAATAGATGGCAGACCATGAGCGAAACTCGATCAACTAAAGCACTCATTATATTAGACGGGTTTGGAGTTGAATCTACACCCTCTTCTGCAATTGATGCAGCTAACACTCCAGTATGGGATAAGCTATTAGCGTCTAACCCTAACTCCCGTATAGCAACATCAGGATTAGCCGTTGGTCTACCTGATGGGCAGATGGGTAATTCAGAAGTTGGGCACATGAATATCGGTGCTGGCCGAGTTGTTTATCAAAACTTCACTCGTATCTCCAAATCTATTGTTGATGGTGATTTCTTTACTAATCCTGCATTAACGCAAGCGATGGATAAAGTAAAAGAGCAGGGTAGTGCGCTACATATCTCTGGCTTACTGTCTCCCGGTGGTGTTCATAGTCATGAAGATCATTTGTTTACCTTAGTAGAAATGGCATTCGATCGTGGAATTACAGAAGTTTATCTACATGCCATTTTAGATGGTCGTGATATGCCACCTCGTTCAGCAGAGCCTTCACTAGAAAAAGCTGACGCACTGTTTCGTCGTTTAGGTTGTGGTGCGGTTGCAACGGTTATTGGTCGTTATTATGCGATGGATCGAGATAATCGCTGGGATAGGGTTGAACAAGCTTATAATGCAATGGTCGAAGGAAAATCTGAATACTTTGCACAATCTCCCCAACAAGCCTTAGCTGAAGCTTATGTTCGTGATGAGAATGATGAGTTTGTAAAACCGACCGTGATCACGGATATGGCGGGTCATCCAAAAGGCGTTATCAAAGATGGTGATGCGGTCATTTTTGCCAACTTCCGCCCTGATCGTGCACGCGAAATCACTCGCGCTTTAACCGATGGTGATAGTTTTACTGGCTTTAAGCGAGCCAAAGTACCTCAGTTAACAGCGTATGTGATGATGACAGAGTACGCTAAAGATATTCAGGCTGACTGCGCTTTCCCACCTACAGCTCTTCACAACGACTTGGGTGAATATCTGTCGTCACTGGGTAAAACACAGCTCAGAATCTCTGAAACAGAAAAGTATGCCCACGTGACTTTCTTCTTTAATGGCGGCCAAGAGGCCGTTTACCCGGGAGAAGAACGTATTTTGGTACCGTCACCACAGGTTGCAACCTATGACTTAAAACCAGAAATGAGTGCCTATGAAGTCACTGATAATCTGGTTGAAGCAATTAAAAGTAAAAAGTATGACTTGATCGTTTGTAACTTCGCGAACGGTGATATGGTGGGTCACTCTGGTAAATTTGATGCCGCAGTTAAGGCTGTTGAAGTGGTTGATGAGTGTGTAGGACGTGTTTTGGATGCTATGCGAAGCGTCGAGGGTGAAACGCTTATCACTGCAGATCATGGTAATGTTGAGATGATGCAAGACCCAGAAACTGGGCAGCCGCACACCTCACATACCATTTGGCCAGTTGCGTTGATCTATGATGGTCCTCGTGCAGCTAAGGTCAGTATCAAGGATGGAGCTTTGTGCGACCTTGCGCCTAGCTTATTGTATTTAATGGATTTGCCAGTGCCCAATGAGATGACTGGAAAAACCTTGATTGAGTTAAGTTGATAAACCGAATGCGCAAGTGGATTTTGCCTTGGTTATTAGTGGGTATCGCCTGCATGCCCACTTTATTGCATGCTCAGGATGCTCAGGCTACAGCCGCTCAGTTAGAGCGCTTGAAGCGAGATGTGGCGCAGCTTCAGACTCGCATTGCTGCTAGAGAGAAAGAGCGTAAAGATGAGCAGCAAGCCCTTGCTGAAGCCGAACGTGCTATCAATCGAGTGACTGCTGAACTTCGTTCACTCGATGAAGAGTTGCTGCAGTTAAACGAAAATATGCAGGGGCTACAATCTCAACGTGCTGAACTTGAAACGGCTTTAGAAGAGCGGCGAGCGTTAATTAATCAATTGATTCAGGAACAGTATCGCCAAGGTCGCCAACCTCGATTAGAGTTGCTGTTAAAACAGGAAGATCCCGAGCGGCTTGATCGTATGTTACGCTACTATGATTACTTAAACGCTGAACTGACACTCCAGCTGCAAACGTATCAAGAGAAACTTGAAAGCTTAGGAAGTACAAGGCTCGCTATTGGTTCAACAGAAGAGCAGATTGTCGAACGACGTGAGCAGTTAACGAGTGAACAGAATCAGTTAGAAAAAGCGAAAAGTGATCGCCAGGCAGCGCTGACGCGTTTGGCTCAAGTTCAGCAACAGGAACAACAAAGGCTCACCAGTCTTCGAAGAGATCAGCAAGAACTTGAAGCTCTCCTTGCTGAAATCCAAAAGTCATTAGAAGCTGCGAGATTAGCGCAAGATAATCAGCAGTTTGCTAGTCTTAAAGGACGTTTGCCTTGGCCTGTTGAAGGTCGTTTACTGAGAACCTATGGCAGTCAACGCAGTGGAGTAGCGTTTGAAGGTTTGTTGATTGGCAGTCAAACCGGTTCTCAAGTACGAGCTGTGCATCAAGGACGTGTTGTGTTTTCGGACTGGTTGCGGGGCTATGGTCTGGTCATGATCCTAGATCATGGTGGTGGTTATATGAGCCTTTATGGACATAATCAAACTCTGTTACGTGAACCTGGAGATTGGGTTAATGCAGGGCAACCGATTGCTACGATTGGTAACAGCGGTGGACATGAAGAGATTGGACTTTATTTTGCCATACGGCACCAGGGTAAACCGGTGAATCCATCAGAATGGCTAAGCAGACCCTAGATAGGGCGGAGAGGATGAAGAGATGAAGCGTTTGCTAATCCATCCCATGTTATATGTTGTATCCCTAGCGTTTCTTAGTGGAGCCTC
>REDB01000262.1 GCA_007693685.1 Oceanospirillales bacterium | reverse complement strand
CCCTTTGTTCGCCAGTTTGCTCATGTTGATAAAAATTGGTTTGAAGCAAGTCGATATACACAACTGATTCAATGGCTTAATGACTGGTTGATGTCTGATGTATTCGTCAGCGTCATGATTAAATATTCGCAATGGAAGGAAGGCGATGAGTCTGTCTATTTTCCGCTATAAAGAATTCAATTACATGAAATTCGTAAATTTTGTCGGTTTATTTGAAATATAGTGTTAGATGTTTTGGTAATTGAACTATATTAAATATATTGATAAATTCGGAATATACAGAAAAAACCCACTATAATTGTTTTAGACTCATCAATAAATACTTTAGAGCCTTTGCTTATGAAGCGCTACACACTCACTTCCTACGAAAACGCCAGTGCCGAAACTCGTGAGGTTTACCATGACTTCATGCGTACGACCGGTTCGACCTCCGTGCCCATATGGCTGCAAAGTCTTGGTCACAGTTCGCCACTGGCTCATGCCTACTGGGAGCGTGCAAAAGGCACTTTGTTTGCCGGCTATCTTCCACTGCCGCTTAAGGAAATGATTGTCTTCGTTGTCTCGGCACGCAACGGTGCTCGCTATTGCTCAGCTTGTCACGCGCAGAATGTTCTCAATCTGGACAAAAGACTGAGCTTTAGTGACCTTCATGCTTTCCTGCATTCACAGGAGGGTGGGTGTCTTCCTACCTACTACAATGCTGTTGTGGCATTCGCTGAGAAGGTCGCGGTTGACGCTAATAGCGTATCCGATGAGGATTTCGAAATCCTTATGGACGAGGGCTTCACGCTTGAGGAAATCTGCGAAATTATCGCTGTGATAGACATGGCAACGATGTTCAACGTCTACACAAGCACGATGCAGCTTGATCTAGATCCTCATTATGAAGCCATCCTGTGAGTTGCGGGTCCATGAATGCTGGCAATCACTGGAATGATCTAACTGCTCAGCAACTTGTTCGCTACGATGCGCTTTTCGAATTACTAGGCGTGCTTCAACTCGATGATGAGCTGGAGCGCATTGCCGGTGAAGTCGCTCGACGGTTTAAATACTTCGCCAATGTGGCAAGTTGGCGTTTGCTTGTCGCCAACGGTGCTTGCGGCTATCTCCTCATGGACGGCTCACGCGGTGAAGCACGAGTGAGAGAGGTTGCCGAATTGTCTAGCTGGGATGCCTTTCATTACCAGAACCAGCGTCCATACCGAATTCAGCTTCAATTGTTTGCCGATCTACCTAAACCACCAGAGCATCTTGCTGGTAAGGGTGTTCAGGAAGTCATGGTTATTCCGTTCATTCGCAACAATCATTGTCGAGGGATTTTGTCGTTGGCATCACGTCATGATCCCTTCACCGAACTAGATAATCGCTTTATCCGCACATTCGGCAGTTTTTTCGCCAACCGAGTTTCAGATATCTTGTTCAGACGTCAAGCGACTGCTGCATTGTTGGATAGAGCTTCACATGACGCTTTAACAGGTCTTTCAAACCGAGCCAGCATTCTTGAACGTCTGGAGGGTCAATTTAGCCTTGCCGCTCGGACCGGAGAACCGCTCGCTGTTATCATTGCAGACATTGATCACTTCAAACTGATCAATGATACGCATGGCCACCAGTCGGGAGATGCAGCACTTTGCGAGATTGCCCAGCGAATGCAAGCAGTTACTCGTGATGGAGAAAACCTTGGGCGTTACGGTGGAGAAGAGTTCCTCTTTGTGCTTTATCCTTGCAGCCTTGAGCATGCCCTTTTGGCTGCCGAGCGTATACGCAGAACAATAAGTCAGACGAAGATTGTGCTTCCTGATCTTCCCGATGGGCTTAACATCACAGTCAGTCTGGGTGTAGCTACCACATTTGAACAGCCAGGCGAACGTGTTGAACAACTGCTGAAACGTGCTGACACCGCGCTCTATTGTGCCAAGACAGAGGGTCGAAACAGGGTATGCGCTTCTGGCTGAATTGCTCTAAGCTTGTTGTTATGAACTTCTTGGCCAATATCAACAGCAGTGTCAATTTATTCACAAGGAGTGAAACCCATGACAACCCAATTCAGAAACTTGATCTTTACGTTATCGGTACCAACCTTTCTACCGGTTTCGCGGAGGTCTTCTCTGCCGAAAGGCATCCCGATATGGAGTTGGCAACGGCTATCCTAATTTCTATGTTGATACCGTTTTTTTTCGCGGCTGTGCGTCATGGTGATCGACAGGACGTGTATGTCGATGGCGGTTTTCAGCTTAACTATCCGATTAAGTTGTTTGATCGAGAGCGTTATATTGACCTTGAAAAAGATCCGGATGCTGCAAGACGTACGGGTTATTACAATAAAGAGAATGCTCGTTTTCAGCTTTTGATATTTCCGATGCAACCAAGCAGGCGCTGATTGAGCAGGGTATTAACGGTACCGAGAATTATTTCGGGTGGTTTGATAATCCTTTGGAGAAGCCTGTTAACAGAGTGAAAAAATAGGTATATTGAAGTTTAAGTAAGTACAGAATTTTTCCGTACGTTGGAGGAGGTTATGGCTACAGCACGTTTAGATATTCGACTTGATGAAGAGGTCAAAGCTAAAGCAGAAAAAGCAGCAGCTTTACTGGGTTTAAAAAGCCTAACGGAATACGTCGTAAGATTAATGGATGAGGATGCCACTCATGTTATTGCAGAGCATGAGAGTATCACAGTAAAGGATAATGTTTTTGACGAGTTTGTTGTTGCCTGTGAAAAATCAAAAGCACCAAACAGAGCACTCTTTGATGCGGTTAAGTTTGCAGAAAAGAGCGATATCCAGTGAGTTGGAGTAAAGAATTCGTCGAGCTTAACAAGTCAAAGCATGACCGAGATTCATTTGATTGTAGTGAACCTGAATTGAATCTCTTCATTAAAACTCAAGCAGCAAAACATATGTCAGCTGGAATAAGTAGGACAATGGTTTTGCCTAGCGCCCATCCACTGTTAAATCAACAGTTTGCTATTTGTGCTTTTTACACTGTCGCACCAAGTGCCCTTGCACGCGAAACTTTGCCTATAAAGCATTCTAAAAAACTACCAAAGTACCCTGTACCTGTTTTTTTGCTTGCACAATTAGCTGTACATAAAGAGTTGCATGGTAAAGGCCTAGGAAAAATTACGCTGATTCGAGCCCTCAAGTATCTGTGGGAAGTCAATCAATACATGATGGCTTTTGCTGTTGTCGTTGATTGTCTGACTGATTCAGCCCAAAGTTTTTATCATAAATTCGGCTTCGAAATATTGTGTGAGCATAATGGTCGCACTCGTATGTTTTTACCGATGAATACCCTTGAACAGCTTTTTAACGATTAGAACCTTGATCACTCCTCTGAGTGGTAGTCCTCCCGAATTCTTAAAAAACTGGTGAACCGCGGCAGACCATGATTGGTATAGCCGTGGTATTTATAGGTGATGGTACTGCCGATGGGCGGGGGATTTGCACGTTCAGCGTCAGTAAAGCCGGTGCCGACTGAAAATTCTATGCCTTGTTGATTGCGCACTCTTAAAGCACCCAGCATGTCGGTGTATTTGCCTCGGCCAGGTAAATGCGCAATCACTTCGGCTTCGGCATCAAAGTAAGGCTTTAACTTCAGTAACGCATCGTTTCTGCCGGGTCTATGGTGAGCGCTTGCTAGATGAAGCATCAATCCCTCTGCACCATTTTTCACCATAAGCTCTAAATGATCACTTAATGCTTCATTGGATTCAAACCGTACCTGTTTAACGGCTTTGATATGATTTGCATTAATCTGCTCAACTAAGTCGGTATAGTTTTGGTAACGCTGCTCAAAGGGAAGCTGTTGATCAGGCATATCGAAAATCATATAACTGACCCTTTGCCAGTCAGCATCGTTGGGTGAGTAGGTGCGCACGATACCACTAAGCGCATCGAAGTCCTGGCGTTCTGTCCATAATTCTCCGTCCAGCCAGATATCAGGTAGCGGCGCGATAAACCAGTCTGGTGCGGTTATTGTGTTGCCTTGCCGTGTCAGTAGTTGCTGCCCAGTCCAGATTGCTCGGACACCATCATACTTTTCGCTGACTAAGTAATCGCTGATATTACGGGAGTGATTCTGGTTATAGATTTCTGCCAGTTGCGCCTGTGCTGATACATTAATAGGAAACAGGGTAAGTGTGCCAATACAGAGAAAAATCAGACAGATAAGAGGGTATGTAGAGGTTTTTGAAATGATAGAAAGTTTTGACATGATTGCATCCTTGCTGGTCAGTCATCGATTTATTTATGCGCTCCAGCGCAGACAATACGAGTATAACACTGGGCATTACTCAGTGCACTTTGGTTGTGGCATATCGATGAGACGAATCGATTAGTTTTGAGATTCGTCCCACCTTTACTTTCACAGGTTATTATCCGACCTGTAATTCATTTCGTATAATTTGTGCCCCCGCCGCCAAAGCATTTAACTTTCCT
>REDB01000272.1 GCA_007693685.1 Oceanospirillales bacterium | reverse complement strand
GCCTTGTTCGATCATTAAACCGTATGTAAATACCACAGATACTCTAAGTCTGAAATGGTATGTTCAAACTCGGTTAACTCATGCTCTTTACAAGCCACAAAGATCTTTAAGAACTTATAGCCTAAATATTCAAGCATCACGGGCGAGTCTTCCAGCTCTCTTAAAGCATCACGCAGGTTATTGATCAGTGTCGTTTCATGCTGTTCATGAGCATTACCCACTGTCATTTCAGGTGGTTCAATTTTATGGGTAATACCAAAATGTATGCCTGATAATACGGCAGCCATTAACAAGTAGGGGTTGGCATCAGCTCCGGCAATACGGTGTTCAATCCGCAATGCTTCTGGATCTCCGCCTGGTAAACGTAAAGCGGTGGTACGGTTATCCACACCCCATGTAGGCGCACTCGGTACATAATATTCTGGGCTGAATCGACGGTAGGAGTTAATATTTGGACAAAGCAATGCCATCGCATCATTCATGGTTGCTAGTAGTCCACCTACAGCCCAGCGCAGCATATCATTTGGCTCTTCAGGATCACCCGCAAAGATATTCTTACCATTTTCATCAATTAAGCTGATATGTAAGTGCATACCGCTGCCGGACTGATCATGATAAGGCTTAGCCATGAAGGTTGTATCCATTTCATGGTCATAGGCCATATTTTTGATTAGGCGCTTGAGTAGTGTAGCGTGATCACAGGACTTCAGTGGATCATCTACATGGTGCAAGTTAACTTCAAATTGACCAGGTGCAGACTCCGCCACTAGGGCATCAGCAGGAATATCTTGCTCATGTGCAGCGTCTAATACATCCGCTAGGAACTCAGCGTACTCATCTAAATCATCGATGGAGTAAACCTGTACACTGGCAGGACGTTTGCCAGAGATGGGAGATTTAGGTGGTTGCGGTCTGCCTGAGAGATTTTCTTGGTCAATTAGATAAAACTCTAATTCAAACGCCGTAACTGGTTTTAAGCCTAACTCAGTAAAACGATCGACAACTTTCTGTAAAACGACGCGTGGATCAGCAAAAAAGGGTGTTTCACGATCCAGTTCATACATGCTCATTAGCAGCTGCGCAGTGGGTCGTTTCTGCCAAGGCTCCATGTTTAGGGTGCCAGGAATAGGAAGGCAGACTCTATCAGCCTCCCCTATTTCAAGTCCTAATCCAGTTTCTTCAACGGTAGTGCCTTGGATGTTTAGAGCAAATATCGAGGCGGGAAGCGCAACACCTTTTTCGAAAACCTTTAGAAGCGATCCAGGATCGACTCGCTTGCCTCGTACGATGCCATTCATATCGGCAATTAAAAGATCAACAAATTGCAGTTCTGGATGATCCTGCAAGAAACGCTTGGCGTGTTTAATACCCGAGCCCATAAGGGAAACCTTTGTCTATTCTAGTTATGTGATGACATTGAATCGTTTTATGTCAGCAGTAGGAAAGAAATCTTTGGCAGCAAACCAAGAAAATTAGCGCCATTAAGACTTCATTAAGGAGTAAATTCTATAAATCATACCTTGTCAATATCATTCTCAGGCATAAAGGGTAGCATTAATGTGAATTGTTTACTTTTAAAAAAAAATTTAGCTAATCTTGTGGTAGCTACTTGATAAGCGCCTTGAGTCGCGCTACAAGTTTATACGTTAGTGTAATAAATATTACTTTCCATTGTCCAAACAGGAAATTTATGACAGCCGTTCAACCTCAGCATTCCCTTTCTCTTCCTTTGATTGGTGTGAATGCTTGTAGCCAACGCTTACCTGAAAAACATCCCTTTTTTATTGTGGGTGAAAAATATGTTCGCTCTGTAGCAGAAGGTGCTGGAGGTCTACCTTTGGTTATCCCTGCACTGGGAGATCAAATACCGATCGACCAGTTAGTTACACAGCTTGACGGCTTGCTCTTGACCGGCTCGCCATCGAATATAGAGCCACATCACTATCAAGGTGAACCGAGCGATCCCGGTTCAGAACATGACCCAAATCGAGATGCAACCACCTTGCCCTTGGTGAGAGCAGCGGTATCAGCTGGCGTGCCTATTTTAGGTATTTGTCGTGGTTTTCAGGAAATGAACGTAGCTCTGGGTGGAACGCTGCATCAAAAAGTTCATGAGGTAGAGGGGTATCACGATCATCGTGAAGATAAAACGACCTCGATAACTGAACAATACAACACGCTAGCTCATTCAATAACTATTCAACAAGGGGGTGTCTTAGCCAATATCTGGTCTACTTCTTCGGAGGTCATGGTTAATTCATTGCATGGACAAGGTATTAAAGATCTTGCACCAGGACTTGAGGTTGAAGCATTTGCAGATGATGGTTTAATAGAAGCCTTCTCAGTTAAACATGCTCGTCAATTTGCGTTAGCGGTGCAATGGCATCCAGAGTGGCAATGGCACCCGGGTGAGGGAGTTGGTGAATTTCCTTTTTATCGAGCTATTCTGAAAGCCTTCGGTGATGCATGCCGCCAACGCCAGCAACAACGCATAGCCAATCAACAAACTGCATAATAAGTACGGCTGAATAGTTATGAAAAATTTAGAAAATTGGATGAAAGAGAACCAGATCACTGAGATCGAATGTGTGGTCAGTGATATCAATGGTATTGCTCGTGGAAAGATTACACCCACGAAAAAATTTATTGCAGAAAAAGGGATGCGTCTACCTGAAAGCATTCTGCTGCAAACCGTCACGGGTGATTATGTCGAAGATGAAATTTACTATGATCTGTTAGATCCTGCAGATATCGATATGATATGCCACCCAGATCCGGATGCTGTCTTTATTATTCCTTGGGCTTTAGAGCCGACAGCACAGGTTATTCACGACTGCTATGATCGAAATGGGTTGCCCATTCATCTATCACCCAGAAACTTGCTGAAAAAAATACTTCGGTTATATGAAGAGCAAGGCTGGCAACCGATTGTTTCTCCAGAAATGGAGTTTTACCTAACCAAGCGCTGTGAAGATCCAGACTTACCTTTGCAGCCACCTATAGGTCGCTCGGGGCGTCAAGAAACTGGACGCCAATCCTTTTCTATAGATGCGGCGAATGAGTTCGATCCTTTATTCGAAGATATGTATGACTGGTGCGAGATTCAAGGTTTGGATATCGATACCTTGATTCATGAAGAAGGCACCGCTCAGATGGAAATCAACTTCCGTCACGGCGACCCTTTAGCACTGGCAGATCAGGTGTTTGTATTTAAAAGAACCATGCGCGAAGCGGCATTAAAGCATGATGTCACTGCCACCTTTATGGCCAAGCCGGTCAGTAATGAACCTGGCAGTGCGATGCATATGCATCAAAGTGTTGTTGATATTAATACCGGTAAATCTATCTTCTCTGATGAAAATGGCAAAATGAGCGAGTTGTTTTTGCATCATATCGGTGGTTTGCAGAAATATATTCCTGAAATTCTTCCGTTGCTGGCGCCCAACGTTAACTCTTTCCGTCGCTTCTTGCCCGATACCTCTGCGCCAGTAAACGTGGAGTGGGGCTTAGAAAACAGAACCTGTGGTCTAAGAGTTCCCGATTCTGATCCACAAAATAGACGTGTGGAGAACCGTTTACCTGGTGCTGATGCCAACGTCTACCTTGCGATTGCAGGTAGCTTGCTGTGTGGATACCTAGGAATGATGAAAAAAATCAATCCATCTGCTCCGGTTCAAGGACGTGCTTATGAGAGAAGAAATTTGCGTCTTCCTTTAACTCTTGAAGCTGCTCTAGAGCGTATGGAGCATTCAAAAGTGATCCGTGAATATTTAAGTCCAGAGTTCGTAAAAGGGTATATTGCGGTAAAACGCGTTGAACATGAAAACTTTAAGCAGGTTATTAGCTCTTGGGAGCGTGAGTTTCTGCTGATGTCTGTGTAACCGGGATGTGAAAAAGCAAAAAATTTAAGTTTTTTTTCATTCGGACTATGTTATTTATGTCGAGAAGTGTTGAAAATGCGTCGCCTTTTTCAGCCTTATTTTTGAATCAAAAGAGGTGTAACAATGACGGTCAAATACAAAAAAACATTGCTAGCCGCATCTGTCGCTTTGGCATTTGGAGCTTCCTTAGCTAATGCTAACGAAGTCAGAATGTATAACTGGTCAGATTACATAGCTGAAGACACTTTTGAGAAGTTTACCGCTGAAACCGGTATTCGAGTGATTTATGATGTGTTCGATAGCAATGAAGTGCTTGAAGCTGCATTGCTTTCCGGACGTTCTGGTTATGATTTAGTGGTGCCATCTAACCACTATTTAACCAAGCAGATTAGCGCTGGTGCATTCGTTGAGCTAGATCACAGCAAGCTAACCAATCTTGGTAATTTAAACCCTGATCTAATGAAAACTCTTGAAGATGTAGATCCAGGTAGTCGTTTCTCCGTTCCTTACCTTTGGGGAACCAATGGTATGGGTTATAACGAAGGTCGCGTTTTAGCAATTTTGGGTGA
>REDB01000226.1 GCA_007693685.1 Oceanospirillales bacterium | reverse complement strand
TCTGGTTGAACTTCTGGCTCTGGTTCAACTTCTGGCTCTGGTTCAACTTCAGGTTCTGGCTGAACTTCAGGTTCTAGTTCAACTTCAGGTTCTGGCTGAATCTCTGGCTCAGATTCAACGGCTACTTCAGCGGGCTGCTCTGGCTCAGGAAGAACTTCTGGCTCCGGTTCAGCTTTTTGTTCTTCTGGTTGAGGTTTTTCTAGATTTTTTTCACCTTCTGGCTTCTTACGTGCCAAAATAACAACCGCAAAAATGGCGATAGCGATGAGTGCTATCACAACAGGTAAAAGCGCTGGATTCAGGCCCATAGAGAGCATCCAGTTATTAATTGATTCCATAAAGCTATTCTGTCCGCTGGCTAAAAGTGGATATAGTTTAAAAATTTGCGCTATCTTACCACAGACCGCCAGCTGACAAACCTGATCGGAAGGAATATGCCTGCATCAAATTACAAACCTTTGTTCAATCGACGTTATCTATTTGTGTTGATGTGGATTATCCCTATCGTCATTCTGCTTTTGCATAGCACAGGACGTGAAAAAGCAGTAACGCCACTCACGTTTGGCTGGCAAGCTGATCCCGATCACTGGCGCTTATCTTATGACACACTTCCGATTTTTGAGTTACGTGCATTAAAGCCCTTAGCGCCGGGTTGGAACTTGCCTAACTCACTAGAGCGAGCACATCTTCTGCAATCCTTGCAACAATGGCTTAATGAAGAATCTACCCTACAAAAGCTCAATGAATATGGCTGGCAAGTTAGTTTTCAAAGTCTTACATCGGCTATCCAGCTCAGCATCACAATGAATCAGTCAGCTTCCGATGATCAAATAACGTGGCTTTCATCAGCACTCAATCAACTTCAAGACACTGAGCTAGATGAACAGCAAAGATTGATAGCGACATGGCAGCTAGATCAACGACAAGCGGAAAACCGCTTACTTGCTGAGTTTGAAAACTGGTTATTCAGCGATCAAACACCTTCTCAGGCGTTAACTAAGGAGTGGACTTTTCTGCTAAGTGGAGCAGACGTAATCATTCAAAATGAAACAGACATTCCTCCTCGATCGTCATTGACGTCAATCGTCAGTGCAAAAGAATTAACTGAACAAGCTCATGTTAGACAGGCTCACCATCTTTTGGCTTGGCATGTTCCACTGTCTGAAGATGCGAGCGTGTTGGCTAAACACCGCGCTAGCATTAATGCCATTCAACAGGCCTTAGAAAGTCTACCTCAGCGCCCTAAATACCGTCTGGTTTGGAATCCTTTACCGCCTAAAAGCTATCTGATTATCATCACTCAAGGCCAACCAGATAATAGCTTGAATGATCAACTACTTGACCTGCTTCTAGGCGACACTTCTGATAGGATATTATCAAATGCGATAAAGCAGGTTATGGATCAACATCAACCTGCGACTTCATCAGTGATAAATGCTGTTGAGTGGTTTGAACTATCCGCTTTGTTAGGTTTTCCAGCAAACAGCGACCTAATTTATAGTGAAACCATCAAGCAACTATCTAATGATGATGTTCGCCAACACTTAGTTGAAATGCTGAATAGACAACATCAATTTAGCCTGACACTAACGCCATATTAATGTGAAAAAGAGATGATATGAGTCGACGCAATAGCGCTGCACGGCGCTCAAATAAAGTTCAAGAAACCAGCTCTTCTCTTAGAATTATCGGTGGAGAATGGCGTAGTCGTAAGCTCTCTTTTCCAGAAATTGAAGGTTTACGCCCAACGCCCGATAGAGTCAGAGAAACCCTTTTTAATTGGCTGCAAACCAGCATTCCGGGAGCCAGCTGTCTGGATCTGTTTTGTGGCAGTGGCGCACTTGGTTTTGAAGCCCTATCACGTGGCGCAGCATCGGTCACTTTTGTCGATAAAGCTCCCGAAGTGATTTATCACCTTCGTCACAACCTGAATCTACTTAAAGCTCAACACGGGGAAGTGGTTTCCAGCAATGTTTTAGACTGGCTAGAAACTAAAATCGCTAATCAAGAAGCCCGTTATGATGTGGTTTTTTTAGATCCCCCTTTTAACAAGAATCTAATCGCACCCGTCACAACCTTGCTAGAGTCACGCGGCTTGCTTAATGATCAAGCCTTTATCTACGTCGAAAGTGAGATCAACTGGCAACCCGATGCTATTCCTCAGAACTGGGAACTGTATCGAGAAAAACAAGCAGGTCAGGTTTGCTATCGGCTTTACCAACGCTCAGAACCCGAAGATTCGGAAGACTCTTTAACCTATTCAGAAGAAGAAAGTCCGCCTTTCGGGTCTGTTCATCGTTAATCTATTCGCCTAACCCATCCATTAAAATACCAATCAACAGCAGTGCTTCTGCGCTGCTGCGTTGCTCGTCGGACGAAAACGCGATGCTCTGTACCAGACTGTCGAGAACATCCGCTAACACCTTAGCGGCTGGTTTAATTGATATTTTTTTACGCAGCTGTTTTTTCTTCTTTGCTTGCTTCAAGAAATAATGAATTTGATCAACCACGTTAAGATGGCTCTCATCGATCTGCTCTGCAAGATTAGCGAGTTCAGGAACTCTAGGACGCGTTAAAAAAAGCCGATAGGTCTGACAGAAATGAGTATGATTTACATAGGCGTTGATAACTCCAACAAAGTAATCATGCAGCGCTTTTAAGGGGTCTTGTTTAGCCGACTGCCGCTGTTCTATGTATTGTCTCTCGTAGGGTTTGTCTGCAGCTAGGTATAACTGTTGCAACAAATCGTCTCGATTACGAAAATGCCAATATAATGCTCCGTGAGTTACTTCACAGGCAGCTGCTATCTGTTTTAATGAAACCGCATGAATACCCTGTTCGGCATAGAGCTGCATTGCCGTCGTCAGCAAGGCTTCTCTAGTTTGTGCGGCCTCCTCTTTGGTACGTCTTGCCATGGGGCTCCCTATCATTGTTGTTATTAAATATTTGAATATCAGTATAAATTTAGGCTTAAATAGACTCACTTGGCAAGTCGTTCGCCCTCTATTTAATTAAATTGCAACATAACTGATATAGGTCAATATAAGCTTATATAAAGCAGGTTTATTTATATAAGAAATCGTTTATATTGCAAATCAGACTCAGCACATGCTTTTTTTATATTTGTACCTTGGTGAGGTTTCCGTTAACATCCGCGCAAATACTCAGCAGACTCCCTGAGGGCCTTATGAACACGGTAGTCTACCCCGGAACGTTTGACCCCATTACTAATGGACATACTGATCTAGTCGAGCGCGCCTGTAAAATATTCGATTTAGTGGTGGTTGCAGTCGCGGAAAGTCCGAAAAAGCGACCTCTTCTTCCATTAGATCTTAGAGTCAGCCTAGCTGAAACAGCGTTGAGTCACTTAAACAATGTTAAAGTAGTCGGATTCAATTGCTTGCTTGCTGATCTGTTACATCAGCAACAGGCAAATATTATTTTGCGTGGACTGCGAGCCGTATCAGATTTTGAATACGAATTTCAGCTAGCAAATATGAACCGAAAGCTCAGTCCTGATGTCGAAAGCTTATTCCTGACACCTGCTGAGCATTTAACCTATATCTCTTCTACATTAATTAGAGAGATAGCATCACTGGGCGGTGATGTGAGTAAATTTGTACACCCTGATGTATCTCAGGCATTAATTACGTATTTAAGTTCAGATCAATAACCTATAACGACGAGTCAATGAGGTAGCCGCATGGCCTTAATCATCACCGATGAATGCATCAACTGTGATGTATGCGAACCGGAATGTCCGAATGAAGCAATCTATCCGGGCGAAGAGATTTACGAAATTGATCCAAACAAATGTACTGAGTGTGTAGGCCACTATGACACACCTCAGTGTGTAGAAGTCTGCCCTGTAGACTGTATTCCTAAGGATCCAGATCACGTTGAAACTGAAGAGATGCTAATGGATAAGTACAAGCGTCTAACAGGTCAAGCGTAAACTACTTAGTATCTGATCAGGCTGGATTTGCCATCGCGCTATCCAGCCTGATTTCTTCAATTCGGTTAAAAACTGATTTTCAGTTGATTCAGACCAAACTCTTCATCTAATCGCTTACCCACTAGATTATCAGCGACTAAGTGATGTGCATATTGCATGTGCAGGCAGCGAACTTTGTCCCATTGCGAAATCCCACCTATCCCCAGCGTGTTGAATAGTTCTGTAAAGCCTTGAGCTTCAATCTTTTGCTTATCGTCCGCAGACATCAGTTCCCAACGACGTGCAACATAATCAGCTTGCTGTTGGTGATACTGCTGTCGCAAGGCTTCATCTTCAAGCAGCTCAGCTTCTAGTGCTTTAATCCAGCCCGTACTCTCAATGCGAGCAATGGCTTTATCTAAATCTTGGCTGCACAACCAATAAAGCGTTGGAAAGGGCTTATTAGCCACTAAAGAGCGCATTTGCAATACGACAGGCACACCCTCGTCTGTAGCGTGAGCTATAGCAGCGATTCCTCGCGGTTTGCGTCCAAGTTGACGAGTGATGATTTCCAATTGTTGCTC
>REDB01000093.1 GCA_007693685.1 Oceanospirillales bacterium | reverse complement strand
GGACTCTGCCGGGTGCTATGACTATTGCACGAACTTCGTTACCACTATTTTCATTCAATACACGAATCTGTTGATTCAGATTGCCATCTTCAAGTGCCACTCCTACCGTTCTGATGACTAAAGATCCTCTTCTTGACTCAAGAGAGACTTGATCACCTCGTTTAACAGCTAGCGCCACCTCTACCATGCGAGAGTTGATGACTTGATCACTACCGATAGGACGGCGAACTTGTTTGCCGATAACGTCCGCAGGTTGTAAAAAATAATCACCATTAAGGCGAATCACATCTTGCTCCGATAAGCGCACATCATTCGAGCTGATCACACTGTTACGTGATAAAGGACGATTAGTGATGACGACATCCATCAATTGCCTAACTTGTGCAGTCACAAAAAGGCTCCAAACAGGGGAGTGGCAATTAACTCGGGCGGTAATGCGTTGTCCACTGTTAAAAGGAATCGTAATTTCCAATGGTATCAGGCACGAAGGAAGATCAAGATTTGGATTTACAGGATTTATTGTTGCTTCAACCCGGCTTTCTGGCAATCGTGTGTTAAACTCATTAATAATAGCTTCGTGAACTTGTCGTTCGATCAGTTCGGGTGACATTTGAGCACTAGCAGACATGGCAAAGAAAAAATTAGCCAAAAACAATGCAACTAGTGTTAAATTAACTTTATTCACGAATATCCTGTCTCGACGGGAAAACTAACTTTGATAAAAGTCGGCTTGAGGTTTATTGAATCATGTCAGGTATATTGGATAGTGTAAACCTTCGAACACAGATGGTTGGTCAGAATCGTCTGGAGCTACTCCTGTTTGGTCTGGAGACGGATCAGCGTTATGGTATTAACGTGTTCAAGGTAAGGGAAGTGTTACAGTGCCCTAGCTTGACTGAGGTCCCACGTAAGACCACTGTTATTAAAGGTATGGCACATATTCGTGGTGAGACAATTCCAGTGTTGGATCTGTCTGAAGCCATCGGTCGTCCACCTATTCCTGAATCAGAAGAACGCACGTGCTTCTTAATTGTTGCTGAATACAATAAGCGTACTCTCGCGTTTTTGGTTCGTAGGGTTGACCGTATTTTGAATACCAATTGGGATCAAATTATGGCCCCTCCAGCGGAAATAGGCTCGGATAACTATTTAACGGCTGTTTTTGAATATGAAGGCAAGCTGATCGAAATAATCGATGTGGAACAAATTCTTGCAGATATTTATCCATCTTCTACGACTGTTAGTGATGATATCGCGACTAAAGAAGTTAGAACGCAAGCTGAGCAGCACCGTGTATTAATCTGTGATGATTCTCAAGTTGCGCGTACGCAAATGATTCGAAGCTTAGAAGGTATGGGTCTAAAAGTGGTCGTAGCTAACAATGGTCGCGAGGCATGGAATCTTCTAAAAGACCTTGCAGAGCGTGATGTGGATGTTGCTACTCATTTCCTTATGCTGATTTCTGATCTTGAAATGCCGGAAATGGATGGCTATACCTTAACATCAATGATTCGTAGCGATACTCGCATGGATAAGATGCACGTTATTCTTCATTCATCTTTAAGTGGTGGCTTTAACGTATCGATGGTTAAGAAAGTCGGCGCAGATGGATTCTTAGCTAAGTTTAATCCTGATGACCTAGCTAAAGTTGTTGTTAAACGTATTAACGCTGTCAATCAACGCTGATGCCGAATAGGTGGTATTGAGTGAAAACTGGATTCACAATCAGTTCTGAAGAATTTAAAGGCTTTAGCCAATTTCTTGAAAAGAGCTGTGGCATTTTGTTGGCCGAACATAAGCAGTATCTAGTTCAAAGCCGCCTGAGTCGCATTATGCAGAAAGAGGGGTATAGCACGCTTTCTGAGTTAATTCGTCGTCTAAACCAGCCTGGCAATTCCTCCATCAAAGAGCAAGTCATTGATGCCATGACCACAAACGAGACCTTGTGGTTTAGGGATATTCACCCTTACGATATTTTGAAAAACCAGTTGCTGACTGAGTTAAGTGGTAACAATAGCTTTCAAAAATTACGTATATGGTCTGCTGCCTGCTCGACAGGGCAGGAGCCTTATTCTATCAGTATGATAATCGAAGAGTTTCGTCAGTCGAAGCCCGGTGCCTTTTCTTCAGGCCAAGAAATTGTTGCTACTGACATTTCATCAACCGTATTAGATCAAGCCCGAAAGGGTGAGTATGAGATGCTGGCGCTTGGGCGGGGACTGTCACAGGATCGGCTGACAAGGTTTTTCACTAAAACCTCTGAAGGTTCTTGGCAGATTAAACCTGAAGTGCGTAATCGCGTTAAATTTCAAAGTTTGAATTTATTAGGCCCCTATTCGAGCTTAGGGCAGTTTGATATTGTCTTTTGCCGTAACGTGTTGATTTATTTTTCATCTGATGTGAAAAATGAGATCCTACGCAAGATTCATAAGCAGTTAAAACCGGGTGGTTATTTGATTTTGGGTGCTTCTGAATCGCTATCAGGATTGCCAGATCTTTACAAAATGATCCACTGCCGCCCCGGCATTATTTATCAGGCGATCTAGTCTTGCCGCGTAAGTGGCAAAAAAGAGTGGCAGCCTATTGCCGCTTTAATTGCCATCACCGATTCTTTTAAGAACAAAAGCCCGTTATCACGGGCTTTTCTGTTTCTGGCACAGTAGTTGCTTTATTTAAGACAAAGTCACAAAGAATTTGGAAAGCAACCATGGCATTTAGTTTTGATTCAGCACTCGCTCCCCATGCAGACGCATTGGTACTTCGTGCTCGTCGAGCTGAAATTTTGGCTAACAACATTGCTAATGCAGATACTCCTAACTTTAAAGCAAGGGATATCGACTTTGCATCCGTGTTAGAAGGTGTGCAAGGTGGTCAGCAATCACCGCTGAAGTTGGCAACAACTCAGGCAAGACACCAGAGCCAGATTGCTGATCCAGATTTTGCCGCTGATTTGATGTACCGCATACCACATCAGCCAGCCGTTGATGGTAATACTGTTGAAGTTCAGGAAGAAATGGCACGTTACACCGACAATGCACTCCGTTTTCAAGCCAGTTTTGAATTTTTGAACAGTAAGTTTTCAGGCCTAACCAAAGCAATTAAGGGTGAATAACGATGTCACTATCGAATGTCTTTAATATCTCTGGATCAGCAATGAGTGCTCAAACCATTCGTTTGAACACCACCGCCAGTAACATGGCCAATGCTCAGAGTGTTAGTTCTAGCGAAGGTGAAACCTATCGTGCTAGGCACCCAGTGTTTGCCTTAAAAGCGCCTGAACCAGAACAGATGCCTATTACTCAACAAGGTTTGGTTCCGGGTCAGGGTGTACAGGTTTTACAGATCGTAGAAAGCCAAGCAGCGCCCAGAATGACTTATGAGCCGGATCATCCATTGGCTGACGAGCGTGGTTATGTCTACTACCCGAATGTGAACATTGTTGAAGAGATGGCCGACATGATTTCGGCATCAAGATCTTTTCAGATTAATGCTGATGTGATGAATACAGCGAAACAGATGCTTCAGCAGACCTTAAGATTAGGTCAATAAGCAGATTAAGAGGAAGTCGTCATGAGCACGATTAACAACAACCCGAACAACAACATCTTTGATCAGATAAACCAAAGAAATCAACAAACCAGTAATAGGCAAGTTGATAAATCTAATGATCAGATGTTTATGAAGCTGATGATCGCTCAGTTGCAGAATCAGGACCCTACCAGTCCTGCTGATACCAGTGATTTTATGCAGCAGATCTCAAGCATGACCATGGTTGAAACCATGACAGAGATGTCAAAAACCTTTCAGACCATGAGTAACAGCTTATTGAGTAGTCAAAGTGCATTACAGGCTTCATCAATGGTCGGTCAGCGTGTTTTTATCAACTCTGATATTGCCAACTTGAGTCAGCAGGGCGGTGCGTTGCCTGGCACGGTCAACTTACCTAGTAGCACCACTGACCTAAGAATCTCTATTTATGATAGAGGCGGTTCTTTAGTGGACCGAGTCAATATGGGTCAAACTCAAGCGGGTGAACGCAGCTTCGTGTGGAATGCTTCTGAAGAGGTTCCAGCCGGCAGTTATCAGATTGTTGCAGAAGCTTTTGATGGCGAGAAATACAAACAAGTGGATACCTGGATGCCCTTTACCGTGAACAGCGTGTCACTGGGACAAAACGGCATCGGTATGAAAGTGAATACAGCAATAGGCAGCATCGACTTTAAAGATGTGAAGCAGCTAGGCTAAGTGAGGGTAAAATCATGTCATTCAATACAGCAATTACTGGTCTAAAAGCAGCTTCCACTATGTTGGATGTGACTGGTAATAACATAGCCAACGTTGCTACAACAGGCTTTAAGTCATCAAGAACTGAATTTGCAGATATCTACGCGACTTCCGTTGTTGGTGCAGGTTCAAGCAATACACCTGGTTCCGGTGTTACTGTTTCCGGAATTTCTCAAGACTTTAGTGCGGGTACCATCGAATTTACTAACAATAACCTAGATCTAGCAATTAATGGGTCTGGTTTTTT
>REDB01000206.1 GCA_007693685.1 Oceanospirillales bacterium | reverse complement strand
TGGCAAAAAGTTAAGTTTAGATAAGGTGCAAAAGGTTGAGCTTAATGCTGCATAATAAGTCGCAACAGTTCGTGCCTGCGGCACCGGACACTCACTTCGTTCGTGACGCTTTGCTCGGGCGTTATGCCTACAAACGGTTGTAACAGACGCAGTTTCACTGCGCCGTAGAACAAAGGCATTATACATGATGTTCGTCACATGGAGTTCTTATGAAATTATTGGTTTTCTTGGGCACCGTGCGTGAAAGCACTCCTCCGATACCAGCCCGTCTGGGTGTTCGTGTAACCAAAGCAGTTCTTGAATGCCTGAAAAGTAGATGTGAAGGCCATGAAATAGAACTCATTGACGCTAAAGATTACCCACTTGAGGCTGTATTCAAGCCGCACTTCGCGTATCCCAAAAGCAAGGCCCCTTCACAGCTCGTCGAGTTGGCTGGAAAGATTGAGAGCGCCGATGGGTACATTATGGTCAGCCCAGAATACAATCACTCAATGAGTCCTGCGCTTGCCAATCTTTTAAATCATTTTGGCAGCTCTTTGTTTTCTTATAAGCCAAGTGCTATCGTCACATACTCGGCAGGTCAATGGGGCGGGATGCGTGCAGCAATTGGAATGCGTACATTTCTTTCAGAGCTAGGCTGTCTGCCGGTCTCTTCGATGATACATGTGCCCAAAGCCCAAGAAGTCTTTACCGCAGATGGATCAATGCAGGCCGGTGAAGACAAGGACGCCTGGTTCGATTATTTCGTACGAACATTCAACCAGTTGATTTGGTGGGCTCAGGCGGCACAAGCGTATCGAGCGGAAGTTGATCCGCATAAGCTGGTAAAAGATTTTAAGAAAAATCCCTCTGAGCGAAACGCGCCTTAGGGTGGTGTTGCATAATCAACTGCTGCACAAACGATTTTTCGCCGCTTCGCAGTTCCACACCGGCGAGTGAGCTGGGCGTTATGTATCTGATAGTGGCTAAGCGCGATGATTCCTAAAACGCAAGGGTGTTAGTTTGTATAAACCTATTCCGACTATGTTTTTGGTGACGATTCTTGCGATGTTATTGGCATCAGTCAGTGGCTGCGGATTTTTCAGTGACGCTGACGAAAAGTTCTACTTCGGCGAGAAAAGGAAGCCTAATGAACTTGAATACCATTACCGCGCTCTTGCCAACGAGATACATT
Source organism: Oceanospirillales bacterium (assembly GCA_007693685.1). Lineage (GTDB taxonomy): Bacteria > Pseudomonadota > Gammaproteobacteria > Pseudomonadales > Balneatricaceae > Nitrincola. The sequence continues at coordinate 3,374 of REDB01000206.1, read as the reverse complement.
CCATAAAACCGTGCTACCTTATTCATCCTCAAAGTTTAAGCGTAAGCGGGTTTAACTCTGTAGGTAGCCAAGTATCATTGCTACGGAGTAGGTGCTTTGCTGTGGTTGCAGAGGGGTCAGGGAACGAGAGGATCTGCGACAAAGTGCGATCAGCTAGCACGCTGATTCTATCGGGAGCGGATTTAGATGCAGACAATTGCCGCCGCATAGCACGGGCTAAGGGCGGCAGTTCGTTTAACTTGGATGTACAAGAAATGGTTTATCTTGCTGGGTACGACAATGACGAAGTGGATGAATATTTAGTCTTTGAAGGTCGTTTTTCTAGTATTGAAGCAGCAATGAGTTATCGTCAGGGTAGATCGTCTACCTATTGGAATGAGGTGCAGATGACACTTCTTCATACAGAGCAGTTTTTCAATAGGATTGGTCAACTTCCGGAATTCGGTACATCCGAAGATCGAGCCGAAATGAATGCCGTGAAATGGGTGCCCCGGCAACAAAGGCTTTGGATCCCACCTGAGGAGCGCTCGCTGTGAGTTCCAATTCGTGCAAGTTGTAATTTGTCACCTGTGATGGAAAGCATTGTGCACCAAAGATTGGATTTACATCCATACTCTTATGCAAGATTCTGATGATATTGATGTTCTGGCTACCAATTTTTTGCCATACACTCGTCAACTAAGCAGTAATATATTGTAGTCGCCAAATTTGAGGGTAACGTCATGAGCGTCACCACAGTTCGCCTTCAAGCAGAAGTTGAAAAACACTTGGAGGCAATCACCGGGAGGTGGCACTTATCAACAAACTTGCTCCCCTAGTTCTTTTTAATCGTTGGATGCTTGGTAATGGCTGTGTCATCTCTATACTATGCGGCCAATGCATTGCCTGATCCAACGGTTGAATCGGTTGAAAACGCATAACAAGGCGCTCAACAGCTTCGCGGCTCCAAATCGGCACTTGAACAGAACGCTACTAAGAGGCCTGAGTCTTTCGATATAGTAAACGTCAGTTCTTAATCCTTAATTTAGACCTTAAACGAAGATAGCTGTTTTTTAAGCGTTGTAGCTGCTGAGTTAAGTTCTCTTCCCACTTGATCTAGTTGCTGTGCGCCTTCGGCGGCATCATGTGCAACATGTGAAATTTCAGTGATATTTTTGGTAACGTCATCACAAACAGCGCTTTGTTCTTCAGTGGCAGCAGCTATTTGATAAGTCATGCCTCTGATCTCTTCAATAGCTTGTTTAATTTCTGTTAGTACGGTTTCGGTGTGGTGTGCTTGTTCTACTGTAGAAGCCACCATTTCAGCACTCTCTGTCATTAATGAGGCGGCTTGGCGACTACCCGATTGCAGTGTGGTTAGCTTCGAATGAATATCACCAGTGGCATCATGCGTTCGACTGGCTAAGGCTCTGACCTCATCGGCGACCACTGCAAATCCACGACCTTGCTCACCAGCGCGAGCCGCTTCAATTGCAGCGTTGAGGGCCAGTAGATTGGTTTGCTCTGCAATAGCCTGAATAACAGAAAGTATACCGATGATGCTTTGACTGTTTTGCTCTAACTCATTCATGGCGGTTTTGGCTTGCTCGGAGCGTTCTGCTACTTTAAGAATTGAAGCGGTCGTTGAGCGCATAATGTCATTGCCTCTAAGTGCAGCTTCATCGGCACGTGTGGCAGAGCTGGCTACATTAGCTGCACTGCTGGCAATTTCTTGAGCAGTACTAGACATTTCAGTCACAGCGGTCACAACTTGTTCAATCAGAATTTGCTGATGGTTAACTTGTTGAGTGGTGGATTCACAAATACTGTTGCTTTGGCGTGCAAGTTGATTGACTTGCTCTCCAACAGTCACCATCTGCTGTATCATCTTTCTGAGGTTGTTGATGAAGGTATTTAGATAACTAGCTAACTCACCTGTTTCATCTTTCCTAGTTATATCGATAGTTCTGGTTAAATCACCTTCCCCCTGTGCAATAGACGAGACAAGACCTGTCATATTTTTTAGTGGCCGAATACTGCTGCTAGAGACCAGCCAGATAATTCCTGTACCCAAGGCTGCTAGGATCAATCCTGCAGTAACCATGAAACCAAAAAAGCTACGCTGGGCACTTTCTAGTAATTGGTTTTGCTCAACTAACCCTTCCATGATTAACTGCGTGGGTACTGAAATGGCGATGACCCAATGCTCAGGAAGACCTGCAACAGAGAAAGGCATGAATACTTCTACGTTTTCTCCTTGCATGGAAATAAAAATTTGTTTGCTGTTTAAGCTGTTTTGAATGTTGTTGCGAATGTCTCCGGGAAGTTCTCTAATCGTATTGCCTACAATATTAGCATTGTTGCTATGGCCTGAAATGATGCCTTGTGGGCTTACCAGTATAACTTGGCTGTTTCCTTGATATAGATTTTTTGCAGATGAGACGGTCAATTGCTGGATAAATGCGACTGAAATATCAACACCTGCTATACCAATAAAACGACCTTCTTGAGTTACTGGTGCAACTAAGCTGGTCAGTAATGTATCTACACCATCGATGGGATACAGATAAGGATCAACGATACAACTACGATTATTATCTTTTGAGCATAAGTAATACTCGCCGACTCGGATCCCGTTTTGGTCTCGGGTTTGATCTAAAAACCCTTCTAAGTTTTCTACAAGTATTTCGCCAGATGTTTGAAGGGTTAGATACGGAATAAACCTTCCAGCATTGTCGCTACCTGTGGTATTGGCGTATTGAAAATCAAAACGAGTAAAGGTATTGGGTTCGAAATTGACGAAAGTGCCTAAAAAGTCCGAATTATCTAGTAAAACAGCTCCTAGTATATCGAGGGCTAATTCACGCTTTTCCTCCAAGTCATAGGAGACTAGAGCGGACATGGCGCTTGCTAATGTTTGCGCTTTGTTGAGTCCTCGTTCCAAGCTACTCGACATTGATGAAGAAATCTCTTTTGACATGACGGTCAAGAACTCTTCAACCTGCTCTTTGATCACTTGTTCACTTTGTTGGGAGAGTGAATCTTTAGTAACGGAAAACTGCCAAATGCCGATGGCTGCAGAGCTAATAACGACAATAAATAAACAGATACCAGCCCATAAAGCGAAGCGTTGCTGAATAGAAATATTTGTCATTTTACTTTATCTCAGAAAAGTAGATTGGCTTGATCAGTTAATATATTGGTTAATAATTTTTACAAAAATAGCCTATCAGTAAGCTAAATGGTAGCGAATATATAAAGCCTGTGAATTATTATTATCTGTAAATTTAATTTACCAAATTAACAATTTATAACTATTTGCACTGTAGTCTAACCAGATTCACTTTGGTAAAGTGATTCTTTTATAGGTGAGCAATTGCAGGCGGAGATTTCCA
>REDB01000271.1 GCA_007693685.1 Oceanospirillales bacterium | reverse complement strand
TGCGTTTACGCAATACCTAAACATCTCCCCTGCTCGCTTTCGTAAAGCGAGCAAATTGGCAAGTGATTAAGGCTTATCGCCCATCTCCCTAGACATCTCGTCAGCGCGATCTGCGCAGGCTTTCATGGCTTTAAGAAACAGTGCTTCGATGCCTCCATCTTCAAAGGTATGAATCGCACGTTCAGTAGTACCTTTAGGGGACATGACATTACGCTTGAGTTGCGCGAACTCTTCTCCGGTTTGATCGGCCATACGTACAGCGCCTAAACCTGTTTGTAGAATTAAACGACGAGCCGCATCGGCAGGCATTCCTAGCTGAACGGCGGCTTTCTCCATCATTTCGAACACCATAAAGAAATAAGCAGGACCACTACCGGATATTGCTGTCACCACATCGAGCATGGATTCTTCAGCCACCCACTGCACGATACCGATTCCTGACAATAGCTGATCGGTAAAATCACGCTGATCTTGAGATACGCTCGGCAGTGCAAACAAACCCGACGCTCCCGTTTTGACCAATGAAGGCGTATTAGGCATACAGCGAACAATGGCATGATCACCACCCAACCAACCATTTAACGTTTCTGCATGCAACCCAGCTGCCACAGAGATAAATAAAGGGCGCGTCTTAACCGCCTGCTCTGCCAACTCAGCACAAACCTGTTTCATAATCTGCGGTTTAACCGCCAACACCACGACATCAGCTTCAGCTATTGCCGCAACATTATCGGTGGTTGTACGAATACCTAGCTCATCACGAAAAACCTGTAACGCTTTATCATCCGGTGCCGTTGCGGTGATGTGATCCGCTGGATAACCATTCGCTAACATGCCTTTAAAAATCGCACTGGCCATATTTCCAGCACCAATAAATGTGATCTGTTTTGCAGCGATGGCCATCTGTGACTCCTTAATAGGTAATGCTCTTGTAAATAAATAGAAATAAAAGCTGCTTGAGTTTACTGACACTTCGTAATTAATAGCAACCAACAAAACGTCGTTTGATACAGAACTGGAGCATTCAAATAAAGCTCCGGAGAATCCTGCAAGACTCCGATGACAGCTTATACTTACAGTGGCTGTATAAACAAAAGCTTTCACAAAAAGCTAACAATACAAAAACTATCAGCAACATTTCTGCGTGAAGTCAAAATCGAGGACTACACTATGTTCAAGCCACACGACGTGTTGGATCCCAGCTGGATTCAACGCCCAACTAGCGAACTCTGGAAAGAGATTTCGCCACTTTATTCGATCGATGAAGATATCTGGCTTAAAGAGCTGATGCCTTTAGCGCAGCCTGATTCTGCAGAACTTCAACAAGCCGAGGCGAAAGCGACTCAGCTGATTGAAGAAGTTCGTGCGGATGGTGACTCCATCCATATGATCGATGCACTGTTGCTTGAATACAGTTTAGATACCAAAGAAGGTATTCTGCTGATGTGTCTTGCAGAAGCCTTGATGCGTATTCCCGATGCTGAAACTGCAGACGCGCTAATCCGCGATAAACTCAGCGTTGCTGACTGGAAAAAGCACTTACGCAATTCAGAATCACTACTGGTCAATGCATCGACATGGGGACTTTTGTTGACGGGTAAAGTCGTCAGCATGGATGAAAATGAAGACGGCTCTGCTAGCGGCATTTTGAATCGTCTTGTCAATCGCATGAGCGAACCGGTTATCCGCAAAGCGATGCAGCACGCGATGAAGATCATGGGACACCAGTTTGTTCTGGGTCGCACCATCAATGAAGCGATGAAGCGTGGTAGTGAATACCGCCAAAAGGGCTACACCTACTCCTTCGACATGCTAGGTGAAGCCGCGTTAACGGCAAAAGACGCACAGAAGTATTTCGATGACTACATGCAGGCAATCGAATTCACTGGCAAGTTTGTCGATAAAAAAGCCAAAGGTCCTCGCCCTAGTATTTCGATCAAACTGTCTGCATTGCATCCACGTTACGAAGTGGGACAAGAAGCTCGCGTCATGGACGAGCTATATAACACTGTCCTTAAACTGATTAAAAAAGCGCGCTCACTAGATGTGGCGATCACCATCGATGCCGAAGAGATGGACCGCTTAGAAATGTCGCTGCACCTGTTTGCTAAACTCTACCGTGATCCAACAACTCAAGGTTGGGGTGGATTTGGACTTGTCGTACAGGCTTACTCAAAACGTGCCTTAGCAGTCTTAGCATGGTTGGCAGCGCTTGCAAAAGAGCAAGGCGACCTGATTCCCGTTCGTTTAGTTAAAGGCGCTTACTGGGATAGCGAAATCAAACTTTGCCAGCAAAAAGGCTTAAACGGCTACCCTGTCTGGACACGTAAAGAAGCCACTGATGTGTCTTATCTTGCCTGCGCACGTTTTCTGTTAAGCGAACAAATTAAAGGCGCTATTTGGCCACAATTTGCGAGTCATAACGCGCATACCGTTGCCAGCATCATGACCATGGCACAGCACCAAGAATTTGAATTCCAGCGCTTACACGGCATGGGTGATGCACTTTACGATCGCGTCATCAAGCAAGCAGGCGTTAGTGTTCGCATCTACGCACCTGTCGGTAGTCACAAAGACTTGCTTCCGTACCTAGTTCGCCGCTTATTAGAAAACGGTGCAAACAGCTCCTTTGTTCATCGTTTAGTAGATGCTCGCTGCCCTGTTGCAGATCTAGTTCAGCATCCTTACGTGACGTTAAGTCAGCGCAACACGCTGCACAATCCGCAAATTCCACTACCGCGTAACATTTTTGAAGACCGCGCTAACTCAACCGGTCCAAATATTGAAATTGAATCTGAATGGATACCGTTTAGTGAACAGGTCACTCATTTTTGCCAGCAACAGTGGCAAGCTCGTCCTCATTTAAACGGCCAAGCAGTTGAAGGTCTTGAAGGTCACAGCATCAACGCACCCCATGATCATCGCATCAAGGTCGGTGATGTCTACTTTGCCAATGCAGAACTGGTCAACCAAGCTATCGAAGTCGCTTCAACAGGGTTTGAAACTTGGAATAGCACACCGGTCAAACAGCGTGCCGAATCTTTGCGTAAACTTGCCGACTTGCTAGAAGAGAATCTTGCTGAGCTGTGCGCCATTTGCCATATGGAAGCGGGTAAAACCATTCAGGATGCTATCGACGAAGTTCGTGAAGCCGTGGATTTCTGTCGCTACTACGCCAATCAAGCAGAACATCACTGCGGTCATGCGATCAGCTTGGCACAACTGGAAGGTGAACAAGCACTTTGGCAACGTCAAGGACGTGGTGTCTTTGTTTGTATCAGCCCATGGAACTTCCCATTGGCAATCTTCTTAGGACAAGTCACGGCTGCACTTGCCGCAGGTAACAGCGTTATCGCAAAACCTGCTGAACAAACTAGCATTATCGCCAGCAAAGCAGCTGAGTTGATTTATCAAGCAGGCGTTCCCGGCGATGCCTTTACGCTACTACCGGGTGATGGCGCCACTGTCGGCGCACCACTGACCAAAGATCCTCGCATTGCTGGTGTTGCATTCACAGGCTCCACCGAAACCGCACAACTGATCAACCGTTCTTTAGCTCAGCGCGATAGCGATCCTGTGCCATTTATTGCAGAAACAGGTGGCCAAAACGCCATGATCGTTGACTCAACGGCACTGCCTGAACAGGTCATTAAAGATGCTGTTTTGTCAGGCTTTGCCTCGGCTGGTCAACGCTGTTCTGCTTTGCGTATTCTCTGTGTTCAAGAAGATATTGCCGATCGCATTATCGAACTGCTTAAAGGTGCGATGGCAGAACAAGTTGTCGGCGATCCGCGCTTACACAGCACCGATGTGGGTCCTGTTATTGACGAAGAAGCACAAACGGGATTGCTTGAGCATATCGAACGCATGAAAAAAAGCGCCAGCTTAATTGCACAAACGCCGATGCCATTAGAATGCAAACACGGCACCTTTGTTGCACCAACCGCATTTGAGATACGTTCAATCGATGAATTAGGACGCGAGCAATTTGGTCCGATCATTCACTTACTGCGCTTTAAAGCCAGCAAATTGAATGATCTTATTGATCAAATCAATGCCACAGGTTATGGCTTAACCTTGGGTATTCACAGCCGTAATGAACGCACTGCATCAGAAATCGAAGCACGTGTTCGTGTAGGTAACTGCTATATCAACCGTAACCAGATAGGTGCAGCCGTTGGCGTTCAGCCTTTCGGTGGTCAAGGTCTATCAGGTACAGGCCCTAAAGCAGGCGGCCCACACTACCTCATTCGCTACACACAACTTACACCTGTTCAGGAGGTGCACTGATGTCCACTCAAGACCCTCGTATCCAACACGCACTCAAAGCTTGGGAAGCGTGGAATCATCTTGGCTTTGTGAACCGCAGTGATCGCCTGAAAAAGCTTTCAGCGGAACTACCACAAACACGTGACGCCAGTATCAAATCACTACTGCGCACCCTGCTTGATCTGAGCATCACACTGGAACCCATCCATGTGATGCCCGGCCCAACAGGTGAGTCCAATGAGCTTTACCTGAATGGTCGTGGCGTTGCCCTAGTGATTGGTGATAATAGCGCCAGCAAAACCGCCA
>REDB01000236.1 GCA_007693685.1 Oceanospirillales bacterium | reverse complement strand
CTGTACTTGCGAATTGCAGCTAAGGCTTCTGGCATTTCGTTCTTCTCTTCTAAGAACTCAATTAACTGCGCCAAAGTGATAATGCTAATAACAGGAATACCATAATCCCGCTCGACTTCCTGTATAGCAGATAGCTCAGCACGCCCTTTTTCTTGCCTATCTAGAGCGATAAGTACTCCAGCAGGTTTAGCTCCTGCGCTATCTAAAATAGCCATAACTTCGCGTATAGCGGTCCCTGCAGTGATGACATCGTCAATAATCAACGCACGACCTTTCAGTTCAGCACCGACAAGCGTGCCGCCTTCACCGTGATCCTTAGCTTCCTTTCGATTAAACACATAGGGAGTGTCATGTTTGTAGTCACTTGCTAATGCAACAGCGGTTGTTGCAGCTAACGGAATACCCTTGTAGGCTGGACCAAAGAGTAGGTCATATTCAACTCCTGACTGAACAAGAGCAGCAGCATAGAATTTACCTAGTTTTAGTAACGCTTCACCGGAACAGAAAAGCCCAGCGTTAAAGAAGTAGGGGCTTACGCGCCCTGATTTTAAAGTGAACTCACCAAATCTAAGAACATTGGTATCGATAGCAAATTGAATAAAGTCGCGCTGATAATCGTGCATATTGAAATCGCTGTTAAGGGTTCATATAAAGACTATAATGATAACGTTGATAGCACATCTGTTCTATGAAGATAGCCGGTTTAAATTTCCTTTTGTTGCTGTTCTCGTTACAATTTACACCTTAATACCAATAAAACTGTTTCTGCTCAATGGAGCTGCCCTAATATGCGCGTGATCTCATTCAATACCCAAGGTATTGAGCAAGCCGCTGACAAAGGTTTTTTTGACTGGATGATCCAGCAAGACGCCGACGTGGTCTGTCTTCAAAGCCTACAAGCGAAAGAGTATCAACTCGATGCTGAACGCTACCATCCAGAAGGTTATCATTCTTATTTTTTCGATGCGTTCGAAGATGGCTTTAGTGGTGTTGCTATTTACACTCGACATGTCCCTAAAGCAATTATGACAGGTCTTGGTTTTGAGCAATGCGATTTCAATGGACGTTTCATTCAAGCCGATTTTGATAAGTTTAGTATTTCTTCACTGACTATACCTTCTGGTTTGAGAAGTGACCAAGAGCAGATGGCTAAGATGGAATACCTCGATCTTTTCATGGGTCACTTAAAGAAAACCTTGAGAAAGCGTCGTGATTTTATCTTTACTGGAACGATTAACATTGCTCATAAGCCTGTTGATCTGAGTAATTGGTATGTTAATCAGCGTGTCTCAGGTTTTCTAGCTGAAGAGCGGATCTGGATTGAAGAAGTGTTTGGTGATTTAGGTTACGTTGACGCCTTTCGTCAGGTTAACAAAGCGGATCGTCAATATACCTGGTGGCCCGACTACAATCGCGCTTGGAAGCTAAACGAGGGTGCTCGGTTAGATTATCAAATCACGACACCTAACTTAAGAAAGGCGATCAAAGCGGCTTCAATTTATAAGGAACAGCGTTTCTCTGATCATGCACCTTTGATCATCGATTATGATTTAGATATGTAAATTCAAAATTGCTGTTTGCACACAAGAAAAAGGAGCATAAATGTATGCTCCTTTTTTGTAGGTGAACACAATTAGAAAAAAGCAAATTATTGAGCTTTTAATGCCTCACGTTGTATTTGTTGAATCTCAGCGATTCCTTTGCGGGCTAAATCCAACATCGCGTTAAGCTCTTCCTGAGTGTAAGGCGCCGCTTCTGCAGTTCCTTGAACCTCAATAAAACCACCCGCTTCTGTCATTACAACATTCATGTCGGTTTCTGCTACAGAGTCCTCTTCATAATTAAGATCAAGAACGGGTTCACCTTTGCAGATTCCTACTGATACAGCTGCTATAAGTTGCTTAAAGGGGTTACCCTTTACAGCACCGTTCTTATCCTTACGCAAAAATTCAACGGCATCGGCCAGAGCAACGCAAGCACCACTAATGGCAGCAGTTCGAGTGCCACCATCAGCCTGAATAACATCGCAATCAATGGTGATAGTATTTTCACCTAGCTTCTTTAAATCGATAGCTGCACGTAATGAACGGCCGATTAAACGTTGAATTTCTATGGTACGTCCCGATTGTTTACCACGACTGGCTTCGCGATCATTTCGAGTATTTGTGGCTCTCGGAAGCATGCCATACTCAGCCGTTACCCAACCTGAGCCAGATCCTCTTAGAAATCTAGGAACACCACGTTCAACACTGGCGGTACAGAGCACCTTAGTATCACCGAACTCAACAAGAACAGAGCCTTCTGCATGACGGGTATAATTGCGTGTCATTTTGATTTCACGTAATTGATCTGGTTGACGGCCACCCGGACGTAATTTATTTAAACCAAGACCCTTTAGTTGATCCGATAGACTGTTGCTCATTGTGTCCCCTTGCTTGTCTTGTCATCGTGGAGTCGTTCTGACAAGACTGTTAATATGACTGCAACGCTAATTTTAATCGAGATTGACTCAAGATGACACGAAGCATGACGGCTTTTGCTGCCCTAAATACAAATCTAGGAGAAACTGAAGTCAAATGGGAGATTCGCTCAGTCAATAGTCGTTATTTAGAGATACATTTTCGTTTACCAGATAACTATCGTAGCTTAGAAGCTCAGCTTCGTGAACTTCTTCGTCAACAACTGACACGAGGTAAAGTAGAAGTATCATTACGCTTGAATGATGGTCAATCCAATTCAACATTGAGTGTTAATGATGCATTGGTTGAATCGCTACTCGCTGCAATTTCTCAAGTAGAAAGCCATATGCCAACCTCTACAACTCTCTCACCTATAGATCTTCTGCGTTGGCCTGGTGTCCTAGCACAGCAAGACTATTGCAAGGTCGAGGACTCTCAACTTCTAGAATGCTTTGAAAATGTGCTTCAAAGTTTATCGGAAGGTCGCTTGCGTGAAGGCGAGAAGCTAAATGAAATCATTCGACAGCGTCTTGATGCTATAGCACAGATTCTTTTAGAGCTGCGCAAAGAGTTACCAAAAATTATTAAACGCCAAGAAACATTATTAAAAGAACGTATATTGCGTTTAGTCACAGAAGCTGATCCTTCTCGAATTGAACAAGAAACTGCCTTATTAATTCAAAAAGCTGATGTTGAAGAGGAGTTAGATAGGCTAGAAGTACATATATCTGAAGTTAGGCGAATCTTAGGGCATAACGAACCCATAGGAAGGCGTTTAGACTTTTTGATGCAGGAACTTAACCGCGAAGCTAATACCCTATCATCAAAGTCTATCGCTTTGTTTTCTACACAAGCAGCGATTGATTTGAAAGTGCTGATTGAGCAGATGCGAGAGCAGATTCAGAATATAGAATGAAATCTCCTAAGCAGGCACAATAGTGGTTTTTTACTTTCACGCAACTAGGTTTTACGATGACGACTACCAATAAACCCAAGCGTCTTAACAAGTTTATCAGTGAAACGGGCATCTGTTCGCGTCGTGAAGCTGACCGGCTGATTGAAGATGGTTTAGTGATGGTGAATGGTCGTGTAGCTGATTTAGGCGTTCAAGTGACCATGGATGATCATATCAAAGTACGTGGTAAGCCTTTAAAAGCTAAGCCTTTGCCCGTTTATATCGCTTACAACAAGCCTGTGGGTATTACTAGCACAACGGATTCACAAGTGCCTGATAATATAGTTAAGGCTGTTAATTATAAAAAAGGGCGTATCTTTCCCATTGGTCGTTTAGATAAGCCTTCAGAAGGTCTGATTCTTTTGACCAATGATGGCGATATCGTCAATCGTATTTTGCGAGCCGGAAATGCTCATGAAAAAGAGTATGTTGTGACGGTAGATCGTCCCTTTGGACCTGACTTCATTAAACGGATGGCTGCGGGTGTTCCTATTCTTGATACGGTCACGCTGCCTTGTAAGGTGCGCCAACTGTCTGCTAACAGCTTCAACATTATTCTTACACAGGGTTTGAATCGACAGATTCGTCGAATGACGGAGTATTTAGGTTACGAAGTTACACGATTAAAACGTATCCGTATTATGAATATCAGCTTAGGTAACCTAAAGTCAGGTCAGTGGCGTCTATTAGATCAGAAGGAGATGTCCCTAATACAAGCGATGATCGCCGACTCGAGCGGTACAGAAGAGGCGAGTAAAATTAAAACCCCTTCCTCTCGTGCACCTCGTAAAAATCAAAAGATACCAGTAAAAAAGAAATTTTCTCGTCGTTGATTTTTGTCAAGGTAAAACGACATTACCTATCGTAATGTAAGGCCTCCTATTTATTAATCGAACCACACCTGTACTTAAGTACATTTGGCATGTTCTTTTACCTAGGCTAGTATACATAGATAAGATAACTCTTTTATATTCAACAGAGTATTTAAATCAATTGTTTGAATTTAGCCGTTTTTTGATCAGGTTTTCTGTGAGCTGCATGATTTTTGTCATGCTGTCATTCAGTACGCTTGCCTTAGCCGATCATGCCGATGATTATCATAGCCAAGAAGTGGCAGAACTTATTTTAGGTATTATTCATTTCAGTCGATGGCCTGATAGCC
>REDB01000166.1 GCA_007693685.1 Oceanospirillales bacterium | reverse complement strand
TCAGGTGTGCCTAATTTGGCCTCAAGGCTTAAAGATGATTTAGATCTTCAAGCTGAACGTCTCAACCCTTTTGAGCATTGCTCCCTAAATCGCAATATCAACACTGATAGACTAAAGCATGATAGTGCTTTGCTCGTTAAGGCCTGTGGGCTTGCGCTTCGAAGCATTATCGACAGGACTCAATAATGGCCAATATAAACCTTAGACCCTGGCGAGAAGAAAGAAATGCTTTGAATCAAAAGCATTTCATCCACAACTTAGTCGGCTCAGCAATTCTTGCAGGGCTGTTAGTGTTTGGCATTGGCTATTACTACGATATGCAAATGGACAGACAACAGGCTAGAAATGATTTTTTACGCGCTGAAAATGTACGCTTAGATAACCAGTTATCTGAAATCAACGAGCTTAATCGTTTAAGAGCCCAGCTCTTAGAAAGACTTCAAGCTATTGAAGATCTTCAAGGAACGCGCCCACTAGTAGTTAGAAATTTTGATGAGTTAGTAAGGGTCTTGCCTGATGATCTATTTTATACTTCTGTCAGTCGATCTGGTCAGGTAATTACCATTGATGGTTTTGCAGTTCAAAACCGAGATGTTTCAAATCTGATGCGTAATTTGAATAACTCTATATTATTCGGTGAACCAAATTTAACCCGAGTAGGTTCCGCCAATGATATGAGGCAATTTAATCTATCTGTACCTATGGTTAGACCTGCTAACGAAGGGGTTGCACAATGAGTATGCAAAATGCCTTTCGAGGTTTCGATATTAACAACCTTGATTTTAAGCAGGCCGGCAGTTGGCCAGTTGGCGTAAAATTTATTTGTTTTGTTTTGGCTTTCTCAGCGGTTGCAGCTTTTGGTATCTACATGTTTATTCAGGATAAGCACTTGGCAGTCGAGAGAGAGATCTTGCGTGAAAGTGAGCTAAAGTCCCAGTTTGAAGATAAGTCCTTTCGGGTTGCAAATTTAGATGCTCTAAGGCGCCAGATGGCTGATGTTGAAGAGCGCTTCTCGGAAATACTTAAACAGCTACCCACAGATAAAGAGATACCTGGTTTATTAGAGGATATATCTGATATTGGTCGTCAAGCTGGCCTTTCTATCGAGTCAATTGCACTTCAGGCAGAATCGCAATCACAGTTTTACATTGAGTTGCCTATCAATATCCAAGCAACAGGTACCTATCATCAGATGGGCGAGTTTGTCAGCGGTGTTGCAGCTATCGAGCGCATAGTAACTCTGCATGATTTCAATATTAGGGCAGGATCTGACAATATGCTGACGATGACAATTAATGCAAAGACCTACCGTTATGAACAAAATTAATCACGTTTATACTTGGGTATTTTCCAAGCTGGCCAATAGAGTCTTAATTCTTGTATTTCTATTTTTTGGAATGCAGGGTTGTTTATGGGTGGAAGATACCACAGACTTGAGAGCCTTTGTAGCAGAGAGATCTTCAAGACCTGTCGGTGAAATACCACCGCTTCCTGAGTTTAAACCTTATCAGGCTTTTGTTTACGAAGGATCGAGCTTACGCAATCCCTTCCGTGCTCTAATTGCAGAAGTGGAAGCGACTCCTGAAGTTTTTACTGAAGTTTATCCAGATCCTGACAGATTGCCTGAGTATTTAGAAAACTATGCGGTAGATAATTTAGATATGGTTGGGACAATCACATCACCTATTAATACAAATCAAAAATTTGCTCTTGTTCGAGATCCACTAGGTGAGGTTCACAAAGTTCAGGTTGGTGATTATCTTGGATTAGATAATGGTCAAATAGTAAGTTTAGATGAACGTAGAATAGAGCTTTCTGAAATTGTTACAAATGGCCGTGGCGGTTGGATGAAGCGTCCACGCTCCATAATGCTTCCCGAATCCAACTAAGGGATAATGACTGTGAAAACATTAATGATGAAGCAAAAAATGAATAATTCTTTACTTAAATCTTTCAGTAGTTGGTTAGTGGGTACTCTCATTATACTGGTATCCTTTAATGCAACTGCACAGCAAGCAAGACTGATTAATGCTGAGTTTGTTTCCTTGCCAGGTCAAGGAGTAGAGATTCGTATGGAGTTTGATTCCGCTCCGTCAACTCCTAATGTTTACATGATCGATAGCCCGCCAAGATTGGTGATGGATTTAAGTAATGTAAGTAATCACTTAGGTGGTAATAGTTTGGGTGTCAATACAGGAATTGTAGACAGCCTTAATTTTGCACAGTCTCAAGATCGCCTTCGTGTCGTTACCAACTTACTAGGTAATGCTACTCACGACGTGCGTATGGATGAAAATCTTGTAGTTGTCCGTTTTCAAGAATCTGCAATGGCTCCAAGTGTTGCTAATGTTCGCCCAACAGTCACAGCGCCTCAGCCTAGTCATGATGGTAGAACACAAGTTAAATCTATTGATTTTCAACGCATTGATGGTGATTTAGGGCGTGTCATTATTAATATGAATAACGATCGTGCTGCCATGAATGTCACTCGTGAGGGCGGTAACGTAGTACTGAGCCTTAATGAAGCTATTCTAGGTAATGATTTGGCAAGTCGTCTGGATGTACAGGATTTTGCTACACCCCTTCAATTTATTGACAGTATTGCTTCAGGCCGGGGCGTAACTATTTTAATGCGTCCAACGAGCGACCCTTTTGATTATATGGCTTACCAGACAGGTAACCAATTAATTGTAGATTTTAAGCCAATCTCACGCCAAGATCAGCAAGCTCAGCGTGATAATTTATTTCCATTCACAGGTGAAAGAATAGATCTAAATTTTCAAAACGTAGACGTGCGTGCCGTGTTGCAAATTATTGCTGAAGTAGCTGATATGAATCTTGTTGTCAGTGACAATGTGACAGGTACAGCAACTTTACGTCTTAAGAATGTTCCCTGGGATCAGGCTTTAGACATTTTGTTAAAGTCAAAGGGTCTAGATAAACGTGAAACGGGTAATGTACTGATGATTGGTACAGCCTCTGAAATATCAGAGCGTGAGCGAATAGAAGCTGAAAGTCAGCAGCAAGTTCAAGAGTTAGCGCCTTTATTAACTGAATTTATTCAAGTTGATTTCAGAAGAGCCTCTGATATGCGCAGTCGCTTAGAAGAAGCTCGATTGATCTCAGAGCGTGGGTTTATTCTCGCTGATGATCAAACTAATGTATTGATGGTTCGTGAAACAGCACGTCAACTAGAAGATATTCGTAGAACACTTCGTCGCTTTGATGCAGAAGTTGCTCAAGTTCTTGTAGAAGCTCGCTTAGTAACAGCTTCTACTGAATTTGCACGGGAGTTAGGTGTTCGTTGGGGCGCAGCAGGTAGTGCAAATACCCGTGTATCCGTTGGTGGCGGTGCTGGAAATGTTCCTGGAATTCAAGGTATCGGGGGTGTAGCTCAGCCAAGCATTCCTGGCATGGTCGATTTTGGAGTTGGCAATGCAACATCCGCCATTCGTGTAGGCTATTTAAGCAGTGGCTTGTTGCTGTCGGCTGAGCTATCAGCCTTGCAAAGTGATAACAAGATTGAAATTGTTTCTCAGCCAAAAGTAATAACGACAAATGGTCGTCCTGCTGTTATCAAGTCTGGTCAAGAGGTTGCATATCAAACCGTCGAAAATGGTGAAGTGAGTTTAGAATTTAAAGAGGTAGTGCTTAGTTTGGAAGTAACTCCCCAAATTAACCCAGGCGATCGAATTTCAATGGACCTAAAAATACTTCAAGATTCCCTTGACCCAAACCGTTTGGGTGGTGAGATTCTAATTAATACCAATCAACTAGAAACATCAGTAGTAGTTAATGACGGCGATACCATTGTTCTGGGCGGTGTTTTCAGAAACGACATTACCAGTGAAGCACGTAAAACTCCTTTGCTAGGTGACTTACCTGTTCTGGGTGGATTGTTTAGATACACTAAAGAGCAAGAAACAAAACGTGAGTTGCTCATCTTCATCACACCGACTATGATTCGCGAGTCCCTAGCCATACAATAGGTCTCGTGCGTTGAATGTATATCTGATAGGCCCTATGGGTGCTGGTAAAAGCACCATAGGGCGTCTTCTTGCTCAAGAGTTAAATCTAACCTTCTACGATTCCGACAAGGTGATCGAAGATCGCTCTGGCGCAAATATCCCTTGGATATTTGATGTTGAGGGTGAAGCGGGTTTTCGCGATCGTGAAACTGCCGTGATAGATGAACTCACACTACTCGATAACTGCGTTATGGCTACTGGTGGTGGTGCCGTATTGCGTGATGAAAATCGCCAATACTTGCAAAGCCGTGGTACGGTCGTTTATCTGCAAACCTCAATTGAGCAACAGCTTGAACGCACAGCGCGTGATCGCAATCGTCCTCTATTACAGACGGATGATCCAGAAGCTGTATTAAGAAAGCTGTTAGATCAGCGTGATCCTCTTTACAAAAGCTGTGCAGACATTATCATCCAGACTGATAAGCGTCACCCTAGAGGTGTAATCAAAGAAATTCTGCGTCAACTCAAGCAGCCTTGTTCTTCGCTATCATAAGTCATCCATCACTCGAATCTACCTATTAAGAGGTGAGCCATGCAAACCCTAACCGTCGACTTGGGCGACAGAAGTTATCCAATTACGATAGG
>REDB01000171.1 GCA_007693685.1 Oceanospirillales bacterium | reverse complement strand
TTTTCAGCAATCAAGTTGCATTCTAAGTCACTCAGTTCAGCATCATTACAGAACAAGCAGGTGACTAGGAATGCATCTAAAAAGTTACTTTGCTCAATACTAATACCAGTAGGCAACAGTGGATTGATATCTGTATTACGTACTTCGATATATTGAACACCTCGACTCAATAAGGCGTGGATCGGCTTTTCACCTGACTCAGTGACGCGCTTGGGTCGGATATCGCTGTAATATTCATTTTCGATTTGCAGGATATTGGCGTTGAGTTGGCGGTATTCTCCGTCCACTTTTACGCCAAGTTTTTCATAGCTAGGATGAGGTGTGCGTATCGCCATTAACAAGGAGTTGGTGTAGGTGTTTAGACGGTTAAAACAGATATTCAACGATGACTGAACTTTATTAGAGTAGCCAAGATCGCTCATTCTCAATGAGGTTGCCCAAGGTTGATAAAGCGTATCTTCAGCCAAGGTGTCAAGGTTGTGGCTTTTCTGACCCATAAAGCTTTTGCTAAGCGCAGGTGACGCGCCAAACAGATAAAGTAATAACCAGCTGAAACGGCGGAAGTTTCGAATCATGCGGAAATAGCTGGCAGAGCGGAAATTCTGCATCGTGCCGCTATCGTTACAGATGCGTTGATAGGCGGGCCATAACTGTTCTGGGAGTGAGAAATTGTAATGAATACCAGCAATAGTCTGCATCATTTTGCCATAGCGATTCTGCAAACCTACGCGATAGACATGCTTCATACGACCCACATTGCTTTTGCCATAATAGGCAATTGGGATCTCATCTTCGCCACTGATATCGCAAGGCATACTGGCACACCAGATCAACTCATCGTTTAGCATTTCGTAGCTGAAACGATGCAGGTCATTAAGGTGATTCAGCATTTCACGATTATCTTGGAAAACAGGCGTGATGAACTCAAGCAAGGCTTCAGAATAGTCTGTGGTAATTTCACTGTGCGTGAGTGCTGACCCCAAGCCTTTAGGGTGTTCAGTTTGAGCTAGACGACCCGAAGCGCTAACGCGCAAGCCCTCTTTCTCAATGCCATGCTGTAACTGGGTGAGAAGATGACTACTACCATCACGTAGCAGTTGATTTAGGTTGTATTCGAGGGTGGCTGGCAAGGTGTTATTCCCTATTGCAACGATCCCCTAATCAAGATCGTGAATTGTATTTATGGTCGAAATGTCGTCATTATATGCATGATGGGGGCAGAAAGTGACTCAGACAAGAGTGATCATTCGCTTTTTTTCATGCTAAGTGCAATTCTACGACGTTTACTGTCGACTTCTATCACTTTGACCGACACTATTTGACCTGTGCTGACAATGCTATGAGGGTCTTTTACAAAGCTATCCGCCATTTGGGAGATATGCACTAAGCCATCTTGATGTACGCCTAAGTCAACAAATGCGCCAAAGTTAGTGATGTTGGTCACAACCCCTTCTAAGCGCATGCCGATTTGCAAATCATCAATCGATTCGACACGATCATCATAGTTCACTGAGCGAAATTCAGGGCGTGGATCGCGCCCCGGTTTTTCCAGTTCGTTAAGCACATCTTTCAGCGTATAAGTGCCATATTCTTGCAAAGATTCAGCTGGAATTTTACGCAAGGTTTCTGGTGATTTAAGCAGCTGAGATATACTCATCCCAGCTAGTGACGCAATCTTTCGCACCAGTGGATAGGACTCTGGGTGGACGGCGGTATTATCTAGGGGTTCTTTGCCCTCGCGAATACGTAAGAAGCCAGCACATTGCTCGAAAGCTTTTGGCCCTAAGCGAGGTACTTTCAAGAGTTGTTTTCGATCCGCAAAGCGCCCTAATTCTTCACGGCTTTTAATAATGTTATTCGCCAGTGTGGTGTTTAAACCAGCTACGCGGGTCAAGAGTGCTGGTGATGCGGTATTTAAATCAACCCCGACATGGTTAACGCAGTCTTCGACAACGGCATCGAGTTTAGTGGCGAGCGCTTTTTGGTCAACATCATGTTGATACTGGCCGACTCCGATGGCTCTCGGATCGATTTTTACCAACTCTGCTAAAGGATCTTGCAAGCGTCGTGCAATCGAAACGGCCCCTCGTAAGGTGACATCAAGGTTAGGAAATTCTTCAGCGGCTAAGGCAGAGGCAGAATAGACGGAAGCACCTGCTTCACTGACTAACATACAGGCGATCTGTTTGAACTCAGTTGCACGAAGCAGGTTTTGTACCCAGCGTTGCGTTTCGCGAGAGGCGGTGCCATTGCCGATAGCGATGAGCGTTACCTTGTGTCGCTTAATCAGTTCAGCTAGTTGCTTTGATGCCGCTTCCTCTTGGCGTTGCGGAGGGTGAGGATATAAGGTTGCCGTGTCTAGTAATTGACCTGTCGTATCAACAATCGCTGCTTTGACACCGGTACGTAAACCGGGATCTAACCCGAGCGTCACATGGGCACCTGCCGGTGCAGAAAGCAGTAGGTCTTTCAGATTACGTGCAAACACATCAATCGCAGCGACTTCTGCCTGCTGGCGCAGTTGGCGTAACAGTTCATTTTCTAGCATCGGAGCCAGTTTGGTTTTCCAGCTTTGCTCGATGGTGTGCAGTAGCCAAGAGGAACATTCGGGCAAGCGCAACTGATTGTAGCGAGCTATTGCTTGCAGCGGCTGATCAGCTTGGTCTTCCGGTAGGTTTACTTTATAGCTAAGCTCACCCAATTGCTTACCGCGTAATATCGCCAAAGTGCGATGTGATGGAATCTTGGATAGCGTTTCTGAAAAGGCATAATAGTCACGAAATTTACTATCAGGGTCTGTTTTGCCTTTTGCCGCACTAACCTCTAGCAAGCCTTGTTGCCAAAGTTTCTGCCTTAACAAACCTATTAGGTCAGGGTGCTCTGTCAGTTGTTCTAACAAGATGTGCCTGCAACCTTCTAAGGCTGTTTCTATCGAATCAACGCCTTTAGCTGGATCAACATAGGGCGGTGCAAAGGATTCAGGAGCAATACGGGGTTGTTTTAAGACTTGTTCTGCCAGTCCCGCTAACCCAGCCTCTCTTGCCTCTTGTGCTTTATTCCTGCGCTTTGGTTTGTAAGGAAGGTAAAGATCTTCTAAGCGCGCTTTACTGTCGGCTTCTTTTAAGGCTTTTTCCAGCTCAGGTGTCAGCTTATCTTGGCTGCGAATCTGGTCCAAAATTGTGCTGCGTCGCTCTTCAAGAGCGGTACAGTATTCAAGTTGCTCAGCGAGCTCTCGAAGCTGGGTATCATCTAATCCTCCGGTTGCCTCCTTGCGGTAGCGAGCAATAAAGGGAATCGTCGAGCCTTCTTCAATCAGTTTTAACGTCGCACTGACTTGAGCAATCGGAAGTTTGAGTCGACTCGCGAGCTGTGGAGCAAGATTCATAATTATCCTTAAATCCGTTATTGAACCTGAAGAATTTGCATTAAGTTTGTTTGGCCATGAGCACCGATTAAACTGCCTCGAGTGAGTAGCACTATGTCACCACTGGAAACCCGACCATCTGCTTTTAATCCTGCCAATATCGCATCATTAATCCGATCTTTATCCAGCGCGGTTACATCAAAAAAGATCGGCTGAACGCCGCGATAAAGTGCCATGCGTCTAAGAGTTCGGCTGTTGCGAGTTAAGGCATAGATGGGTAAACCTGAGCGAATACGTGACATCCACAAGGGTGTCGACCCTGATTCGGTCAAGCAAACGATGGCGCGAACACCATTTAAGCCGTTAGCGGTATACATTGCTGATCGTGCAATCGCTTGATCAATGCGCTCGCAGGTTTTAGTGGGCGAGGTGGGTACAGGTGCGACAAGCTGCTGTTTTTCAGCGCCTTGGCAGATACGTGTCATGGCCTCGACAACTTCCACAGGATAGTCTCCTGCAGCCGTTTCTGCCGACAACATCACTGCGTCGGTACCATCTAAAATAGCATTGGCGACATCAAATACCTCGGCTCGTGTCGGCATAGGACTGTGAATCATCGTTTCCATCATTTGTGTGGCGGTAATGACAAATCGGTTTAATTCACGAGCGCGACGAATAAGGTGCTTTTGCACACCAATAAGTTCCGCATCTCCTATTTCAACTCCAAGATCGCCACGGGCGACCATTACACCGTCTGCAGCCATAATAACGGAATCTAATGTTGCGTGATCTACAACTGTTTCAGCTCGTTCGACTTTGGCAATAATTTCTGCACGACTTTGACTTTCATCTAACAGTCTTCTTGCTTCAATAAGGTCTTCAGCACTGCGAGGGAAGGAAACTGCGACATAATCAAAATCTATCTCTGCCGCAAACTTGATATCAAATCGGTCTTTATCTGTTAGGGCATCGACAGATAGACCGCCACCTCGACGGTTAATCCCTTTGTTATTGGATAGAACGCCACCAATGATGACTTTGGTGTGAATTTTAGATCCACTGATACTGAGAACTTCTAGTTGAATTCGACCGTCGTCTAAGAGCAACTGATCTGCAGGTTTGCAGTCATCGGGAAGCGCTTTGTAATCTATGCCGACACTATCTTGAGTTCCTGCTGCAGGATCCATAGTTGCATCTAACGTGAAGAGGTCACCGGGTGCTAGGGTAATGTTCTGATTCAGAAAGCGCGCAATACGAATTTTAGGGCCTTGTAAATCTGCCATCAGCGCCACAGGTATGCCCGTTCTCCGTGAAGCTTCTCTAACGCGTTCAACACGTCTGCGATGATCTGCAGTGTTACCATGCGAAAAGTTTAATCTAAAAACATTGGCACCCGCTTTGAGTAAACGCTCTAGAATTCCGTCAACGTCAGTTGAGGGACCAAGTGTGGCAACGATTTTTGTGCGTTTTAACATAGGCGTTACCTTGTTGTTAGAAGTTGCTGTTAGAGCTAGTAATTTGAGCTTACTAGTGATATCGATAGCGATTAAGCGCTAAAATCTTCACTATTATAACGATAGAGCTAAGCTCTACCTAAGCTTTGCAAGTGCATTTCTGGACACAATGATGAAACCCTATTCTCCGATAGCAAAAACTAACCGCTTTTCTAGGCTGCTCATTGGACTCAGTGTGCTGGCGCTGTTTGTGGTATTAATGATGCAAACGGCTGCAATCAGTCGTCATCAAGCGCTTCAAGAACTGCAGCATAAAACTGAAGCTGATCTGAATCGATATATTATTACCGTACAGCAAAAGCTTGATCGTTTTAAGGATCTTCCCAAGCTACTATCCACTCACCCTGATCTGCTGAGTATCCTTCCTCATCCCGACACGGAGGAAAACAAATTACGTTTGAATCTGTTCTTAGAAGAGGTCAACGATATCATCGGTGCTTCTGACACCTACTTAATGAACCGAGAAGGCTTAACAGTTGCCGCTAGTAACTGGTCGATGGAACGTTCATTTATTGGTGGTAATTTTAGCTTTCGTCCTTACTTTACAGATGCTGTTGCGGGGGGTGCTGGCAGTTATTTTGCGTTGGGGACAACGTCACAGCAGCGTGGTTATTTCTTTAGCTATCCGGTTTACAGCAACAATGAAGTTGCCGGTGTGATCGTTGTTAAAATTGATTTGAATGATGTGGAAGACCACTGGAATGATCCGTTACAAGATATTTTAGTGACGGATAATGACGATGTTATCTTTATCTCTACGCGTCCAGATTGGAAGTTTAGAACCTTAACGCCGCTTTCTGTAGAAGATCAGCGCCGTGTGCAAGAAAGTTTGCGCTATGGTGATAATCCGCTGGTTTCTTTAGATATAACTTTGCGTGAGCCCTTAATGGCGGGTGTTGAATTGGTGACGATGAAGCCAGTCATCGATTCCAGTGCAGAGGCTGATAATCGAAATCAGCAGCAATATCTTTTGATGACACAGTCAATTGAAAATGCAGGGCTGAATGTATCCATGCTTTCCAACATGAAAGTGGTCGATCAAAAAGTATTGGCAGCCATGGTACAGGTTGCCTTTATCTATATTGCATTAATGCTGTTGATTTGGGTGCTTCGTGTTCGTTATCGCTTAAAGTTGCAACAGCAAGATTTCCAGCTTCGCGAGCATAAAGCTTTAGAAGAGAGTGAGGCGCGTATTCGTGCCATTATCGATCATACGCATGCTGGACTAATCACCTTGGATGAGGCGGGCACCGTCCGTTATATGAATCCTACCGCAGAGAAACTCTTTGGTGTGACTGCCGATGAGTTGCGTGGACAGTATCTTAGTCCGCTCTTCTCGGAAGCTGCCAGAACACTTTGCTGGCGCTATATTATGGATGAAACAACCGATACGGCAGAGCTGACGATTGAGGCAGACGCGCTGCGAAAAAATCGACAGTCGTTTCCAGTAGAGCTGACCTTAGGGCGTATGTCTGTCGCGGGTGAAAAGCTGTTTATGCTCACCATTCATGACATCACAGAGCGCAAGCAGTATGAACAGAAGCTTCGTGATGCGACTGAAGCGTTAGAGTATCGGGTTCAAGAACGAACCAAAGACTTGGTGCAAATCAATGCGCGCTTAATGGAAGAGATGACCCAGCATCGCAATACCCAAAACGAGTTGATCCAGACGGCTAAGTTGGCAGTGCTTGGACAATTATCTGCAGGCATCAACCATGAATTGAATCAACCACTGACCGCGATTCGTAATTATGCTGATAACGGCTTAGCGTTTCTAGAACGAGGTAAGCTAGAGCCAGTCACTAATAATCTTAAAGAGATTAGTGGACTGACGGAAAGAATGGCAAAAATCATTCACCCACTGAAAGAGTTTTCTCGAAAGAGCACTAACTGTATTGAACCCGTGTCTTTAAAGCAGATTCGCGATGGTGTGATGTCTGTCATGTACGGACGATTTGAAAAAGAGCAGGTCAAAGTCAGTTGGCCCGATGAGGTTGATCAAGTATGGGTGATGGCTGACAGACTGCGATTAGAGCAAGTATTTGTGAATCTGCTGACCAATGCTCTGCAGGCTGTCTCCGATCAGCAAGATAAAATGATTGCGGTGACAACGCTATCAACAGATGTCGTAACTGACTTTTTTGTCAGAGATAATGGTCCGGGTGTTACCGATCCCGAGCGAGTATTTGAACCTTTTTATACAACCAAAAGCTCCGGACAGGGTATAGGTTTAGGTTTGCCGATATCACAGCGAATTATTGAATCTTTTTATGGTGAACTGACGGTTCAGAATCATCCAGAGGGTGGTGCAGAGTTTTGCGTTCGATTACCCTGTGCAGTCAATCCAACACAGCAACACACGGCACTTGCAGATCAAGGCCAATAAGGTATTTGGGAAAGGCTATGACAGAGCAACAGGGTGTGTGTCCAGTTCTGCTAATTGATGACGAAAAACATATCCGCCTAGCCGCTGGACAAACCTTGGAGCTAGCGGGCCATGCTGTCGAATTAATGAGCAGTGCTGACGGTGTTCTAGATCGTATCGATGAGGCATGGCCGGGTGTTGTGATCACCGATATTAATATGCCGGGCATGGATGGACTGGAATTAATGCGGGCGATTCATGCTAAGGATTCTGATCTACCGGTGATCTTGATCACAGGGCATGGTGATATCTCAATGGCGGTAAATGCCATTCGCCAAGGTGCCTACGATTTTATTGAAAAGCCGTTTGCCTCTGAATTGCTTCTCGATGTGGTTAGGCGAGCGTTAGAAAAGCGTCGTTTGACCTTAGAAAACCGTCAACTTCGTTTTGAGCTAGAAGCTCAGTCAGCACCTGGCCCTAAAATCATCGGTAAATCCTCTCAAATTCAACAGCTGCGTCGTTTAATGGCAGCCATTGCAGATACCGCTGCAGATATCCTAGTGATGGCAGAGACAGGTTGCGGTAAAGATCTGTTAGCGCGTTTTATTCATGAGCATAGCCAGCGACGTGATAAGAACTTTGTTGCCATCAATTGCGGTGCAGTGCCAGAAGCGCTAATAGAAAGTGAGTTGTTTGGGCATGAGGCAGGTGCGTTTACTGATGCAAGAAATCAACGTATCGGTAAGTTTGAATATGCTAATGGCGGCACTTTGTTTTTAGATGAAATTGAAAGCATGCCGATGTCTTTGCAAATACGATTGTTGCGAGTATTGGAAGAGCGCAGCATAGAACGACTCGGCTCCAACAAAACCATCGATCTTAATCTGCGTGTGATCGCGGCTACTAAGGTTGATCTGTTGGCGTTATGTGAACAAGGTGGTTTTAGAGAAGATCTTTACTATCGTTTGAATGTTCTGCGTGTTGATATTCCTCCTTTGAGGGAAAGGCGTGAAGATATCCCGTTACTCTTTCAGCATTTTGCTCTGATTGCTTCAAACCAGTATGGTCGAGAGGTGATGCCATTACCTGCAGAGCGTATGCACAGTTTAATGCTGCATGATTGGCCAGGTAATGTCCGAGAACTCAGAAATCTTGCTGAGCGCTATGTCTTGTTGGGTGAAAGTTGCACTTTCGATTTTGACAACCGCCCGATTACCTTAACGGGAGCTAATTTAGGCATGACGCTGCCTGAACAGGTGGAGCGTTTTGAAAAGATGCTGATTCATACCGAGCTAGGGCGCCATGGTGGTTCGATAAAAGATACCTTGGAATCCTTAGGCCTGCCTCGTAAAACTCTATACGACAAAATGCGAAAGTACGGGTTAGATAAGAGTCAGTATAAGTAGCTCAAACAATAAAAAAGGCTGGTCGATGACCAGCCCTTCGTTTGTACTGAAACGTTTTTACGCTAACTCATTACAATTTAAAGCGCTTCAACATGGTTTCCAGTTCGTGAGCCAGTGATGTTAGTTCACTGGAGACTTGGCTTAAATGCTGAGCATGCTCTGAACTGTCCTCGGAACTATCATTGATCGCCATGATATTACGCTCAATATTACTAGCGACAATGCTTTGCTCATTTACTGCATTAGCTACTTCGTGGTTCATGTTGTTGATGCGACGTATCTCTGCTGCAATGGTGTTCAACGCCTTAGAGGTGTTTTGAACCTGCTCAACACCTTTACCGGCACTGTCTAAGGAGCTTTGCATCACGTTAACAGCGTTTTTAGCGTCGACCTGAAGACTATCAATTATCTTATAGATCTCTTCGGTTGAGGCTTGAGTGCGACTGGCTAAGGTACGTACTTCATCCGCTACCACGGCAAAGCCTCGTCCTTGCTCACCTGCACGAGCGGCTTCAATAGCAGCGTTCAGTGCCAGTAAGTTGGTTTGCTCGGCGATGTTCTTGATCACCTCAAGTACTGTACTGACATTCTGAGCTTGATCATCTAGCTTCTGAATAACCCCAGAAGCCTCATCGATATCCTTACGCAGTTTTTCAATAGCTTGAATGGCATGTGCGGTGACTTTAGTGCCTTCATCACTCTCACGCAAAGCTAAATCGGACGCTTCAACACTCTGATTCGAACTACTAGAAACACTTCGAGTAGAGGCTTCCATCTGCTCAACTGCAGAAGCAACTGAACGGGTTTGATCTTGTTGATGAAGAACGGCTTGAGTCGTTTGATTGGCGATATCATTAATACGAGTGCTAGAAGAGGAAAGCTTTAATACCGTATTGCTAACCTGTTTAAGACTTTGATGGACGTTGCCTAACAGCGAGTTCATCGCAGTCGACATCTTGCCAATTTCATCATCTGACTTAACATCTACGCGTAGGCTGAAGTTGTGACTCTTTTCAATATCATGCAGTGTGCTAGCAAACTCGTTCACTGGACGTATAACGATTCGATTAAGAATATAGCTGATCACCAGAATACCAATAATGAACAACGCCAGTTCGACTAAGGCAACATTAATCATGTTAGCGCGAATCGTAGCATTCATATTATCTAGCGAGTAGGTCACACGTACTGCACCAATCACCGTTCCTTCTGGATGTTGGTGACATAAAAGGCAATTAGTGCCTTTATAGTCAGGTATCGCTTTCATGGGAAGCAGTACCGTTAAGCGATGACCATTACTATCGCGAGTTTCCTCAATAACGCGCTCTCCACTCATTGCGCGTCTGTCTAGCTCATCTCGGACTACTGAGTCTTCTGAACCCGGGCCATAAACTGAATTGAGTTCAGGGCTACGAAGAATTCTTGCTTCAACAATCGATTCATTGCTCAGGATGCGTTGCTGCAATTCTCCACGATTTCCCATCGCACCACTTAGCATCAAAATATTAATGCTGTCGAAGTAGGAATCAGCTGCATCAATGGTTGTTGTTCTGGCGACATCAGCGACCAGCGAAGTTTCGCTTCGGTATATCACAGTGAGGGAGCTGATCAGTACAACCATAAATACGATCAGAAGCGATACGTTTACTTTAGTTTTAATTGACATGTAAGCCTAACCAGATAAAAGGTTTGTTTACTATTTTTAGTGTGTTTTTCTCGTAAGTTCAAGAATACCTTAAAGCATTAGCTATGCAACCTTTGTTTGAATGTGGTTTTTGCTTTTTTACAAAGTGGCGGTTTTTCACCCTTCTGCTAAAAGTCGATAGGCGGTTCTTCGCTCATATCAACTCCTCGGTTATTCGTTTAAATAATAAGCATGTTGTTTTGTATGGCTTTTTTATAATTGGCACATACTGTGCTATAAGAAACGGGAGCTTTTTGATTGTGTGGTAGAGATGCAAGTTCATAGTTTTAGAACTAGGCTTACCTTTGACTCAATTAGTTAATGATCATAACAAGACTTGGTGGAATGAATGGCCCAATACAAAACAATTCTTTTTGCAACCGACTTTTCTGAAGGTGCGGAGAAGGCTGTCGAGCATGCGCGTACTTTAGCGAAACTTACCGGAGCAAAGCTTCATCTGTTCCATGTCATTACAGAATTATCCGATAAACGCCGTAAGCGCGTTCCAGCTGATGTGATAGATACCTTTATTCGAGAAGTGACTCGTCAAGCAAAAGAGGATATGGAGAGCTTCTGTCAATTGCATTTTTCAGGTGCTTCAGCAGAAGGAATAGAACTGAGCCATAGCATCGAAGTGGGTACCGGATACACCGCCATCCTAGACGAAGCTAAGCAGATCAATGCGGATATGATTGTGATGGGCACTCATGGTCGCTCTGGTATTGAAAAAGTATTAGTGGGTTCCACAGCGGAGCGAGTGGTTCGCAATGCACTGATTCCTGTGTTGACGGTTAGATCCTAATTACAACACAAGAGATTAACGCGAAATATCATAAGAAATTCAAAAACAAGCAATACAATCAGGAGAACTATAAGAATGAGAATTCTATCTAAACAAGCCCTTATTGCAGGATGTGTCGGTTTAGCGATGGCTGCTGGTGCGGTTCAAGCAGCAGAAGATCGTAGCGATTGGCCACGTAGCATAACCGTCGGTACCGCTAGCCAAGGTGGTGTTTACTACGTTTATGGTGCGGGTTGGGCAAACCTAGTCGGTGAAGCCTTAGGGATTTCAGCTGGCGCAGAAGTAACTGGTGGTCCCGTTCAGAACGCTACTCTGGTTCAAATGGGCGAGCATGCTTTTGGTATGGTGACGACTGGACCACTCATTGCAGCCTTGAACGGTGAAAGTGAATTAGCACCCGGTATGTCGCATGATGATCTTCGTGCTGTGTTTCCTATGTATCAAACTACGCTGCAAATCATTGCTCTAAAAAGCTCAGGTATTAACTCTGTTGATGATCTAGATGGTAAAACCATCGGTGTGGGTCCTGCTGGTGGTACCGCTGATATGTATCATAGTCAGCTATTAGAAAAACTAGGCATCAATGTACGTACTCGTAACGGTGGTGCAGCTGACCAAGCTGGTCAATTACAGGATGGCTTGATTGACGCTTTCGCTTTCGCAGCAGGTATGCCAATTTCTGCGTTTAGCCAGTTAGAAGCACAAGCAGATGTGAACATCTTCTCTTATGAGCCAGAGCATTTTGCGCGCATTAGTGAACATTTCCCAGAGCTAAGTGCTGCAGAAATTCCAGCATCGATTTACTCATCTATGCCAGAAGATCGTGCTGCAATCTCTTTGTGGAACTGGGCGATCACTCACAAAAATATGCCCGAATCTCTGGTTTATGGCGTGACTAAAACTGTCATGGAAAATCATGATCGTATGATGCAAATTCATGCCGCATCTTCTGAGACTATTCCTGAAAATTTCAAATACAACAATGTTCTACCATGGCATGCAGGTGCTGCACGTTGGTTCGAAGAGAATGGCTTTGAAATTCCTGAGAACATGAAAGACTAATCATCTTTCACTTGTGAAATAGGGGTGTCGACCTTCGCGTCGACGCCTTCGCCATAAATGCCTTAAACTAGGTATCCCTCTCATGACAGAAAAAACTCCAGCATCCGTGGATGCTGCTGAAGAAAAAATCGGTGCTGAAGGTGTTTCCGATGTCCCTCTAGGTCACAACGAGCGTGATTTGACGGGTATCGTAGGTAAGATCATCTTTTTTGCCTGCGTTTTTTATACAGGTCTTCACCTATATGCACTTAATATATCTCCGATTGAAACTTGGACTTTCCGTATTATTCACGTCGCGGGTGGTTTGGCCGTTGGTTTTGCTTTAATTGCGGCTTATACCCTAGATCGTCAAAAGGAACCTCAGCCTCTTTGCGCCATTCAATGGGCTGCGATGCTGCCTGCTTCTCTAGCCATGCTGTTTGCTGTTGCGGGCGTAACCTATGCTTGGATGAGTCGTGAGTGGATGGGGCAAATGCCTCCTGCATGGCTGTTACCACAAGTAGCATGGGCTTTAATGATCTCTACCTCCGTTGCTGTATTGGCAGGTTGGATTTGGAAGTCCGGTGGCAACAGACGAATTTTTTGGGGTGATTTAGTATTAATGGCTGCTGCCATTGTAGTTGCCGCATACTTAATCTTTGTGCTGCAGAGATGGCGTTTTGCAGCCGGTACTCCGATGGTGAGCCAGACCGATTTCTTGGTCGCTCTTACTGGTGTTATTTTGATCATGGAGCTAACGCGACGAGTCGCTGGTTTAGCCTTGATTGTTATTACGGCAGTGTTCCTTGCCTATGCGTTTGCAGGTCCATATCTGCCAGGGATCTTGGAACATCGCGGTTATACAATGGAGCGCTTCTTTACTTATATCTATACTGATAATGGTATTTTAGGTCCAACCACGGCGGTCTCTTCAACTTACATTATTTTGTTTATCACCTTTGCTGCCTTCTTACAGGCATCGCGAGTAGGTGATTACTTTGTTAACTTCGCCTTTGCTGCGGCAGGTCGCGCAAGAGGTGGTCCTGCTAAAGTGGCCGTTTTTGCCTCAGGTTTAATGGGGATGATTAATGGTACCTCTGCTGGTAACGTGGTTGCCACAGGTAGTTTGACCATTCCTCTGATGAAGAAGGTCGGTTACCACCCAAGAAGTGCAGGCGGTATTGAAGCAGCTGCATCCACGGGTGGACAAATTGTCCCGCCGATTATGGGTGCAGGCGCATTCATCATGGCAGAGATTACCGGTATTCCTTATACCGAAATTGCGATTGCCGCTTTAATTCCTGCAGCCTTGTACTTCTTGTCTATATATTTAATGGTAGATCTTGAAGCACGTCGCGAGGGTATGTCTGGCTTGGCACGTGATCAGTTGCCGGTATTCAGTAAAATGATTAAGCAAGTGTATCTGTTCCTGCCGATTATTATTCTGATAACTACACTATTCATGGGTTATTCCGTGATTCGTGCTGGTACCTTAGCAATGGTTAGTGCGGCAGTGGTTTCTTGGTTTACACCCTATCGAATGGGTGTGAAAGAAGTTCTTGATGCGCTATCGCTTGGTACTCGTATGGCGATTCCATTGATTGCCGTGTGTGCCTGTGCGGGTATTATTGTCGGTGTTATTAGTTTAACTGGTGTGGGCGCTCGCTTCGCCTCTATGCTGCTTGGTATCGCTGATACCAGTCAAATACTTGCGTTGTTCTTTGCGATGTGTATCAGCATTTTGCTGGGTATGGGCATGCCAACTACGGCAGCTTATGCGGTTGCGGCATCGGTGGTTGCACCGGGTCTTCAGCAAATAGGCATTCCACCTTTAGTAGCGCATTTCTTCGTGTTCTACTATGCGGTCTTGTCTGCGATTACACCGCCGGTTGCTTTGGCGGGTTATGCGGCAGCGGCTATAGCGGGAACTGACCCACTGAAAACAGCGATTACCTCATTTAAGTTTGGTCTTGCAGCGTTCATCGTGCCCTTTATGTTCTTCTACAGCCCTGCGCTGTTGATGGACGGTACTTGGACTGAAATACTCAGTGTGGTGATTAGTGCCTCGATAGGTATTTACTTGCTGGCTGCGTCTATTCAAGGCTGGTTCTTGAGAGGCGGTGTTAACCTAATTCAGCGTGCTATCTTATTGGTTGCTGCAATCTCGATGATTGCCGGTGGTCTGATGACAGATGCAATAGGTCTAGGTTTAAGTGCTGCTGTGCTGGTTTGGCAGATAGTGCTACAGAAAGCCAAAGCTTAATAGTTACTGATAAAAGTAAAAAGGCGCAATCTGTTAACCAGGTTGCGCCTTTTTCGTTCTTATCTGTTTAGGCTTAAGCACTCTTTTTGCGCTTGAGTCGATGGGATATTAAAACTTGTTAGCCCAAAAACAGCTTGTAAGCTTCGTTATCAGTTTCTTCAGAATAGCTATAACCTATCTCATCCAGAAATCCGTGAACGAGATGGCGCTCATCTTCAGGTACCTGCATTCCTAGTAAAACACGTCCATAGGCTGCACCATGATTGCGGTAATGGAACATAGAAATATTCCAACGTCCGCCCATTTTATTTAAGAACAGCATCAATGCGCCGGGGCGTTCTGGAAACTCAAAGCGATAAATGACTTCGTTGTCGACACTAGCAGGTGCATGACCACCGACCATATAGCGAATATGTATTTTCGCCATTTCGTTGTCGGTGAGATCTACCACATCAATTTTGTGATTTTGTAACGCTTCTAGTAACTCTTTACGGCCATCATTATTGGGTTTTATTTGTACACCGGCAAAAACGATCGCTTCATTCTCGTTACCATAGCGATAGTTAAATTCAGTGATGTTTCGCTGACCTAGTGCCTTACAGAATTTTTTAAAGCTTCCTGGATGCTCAGGAATCTTTGCTGCAATAATGGCTTCACGTTTTTCACCCAATTCAGTGCGTTCAGCGATATGGCGCAAGCGATCGAAATTGACGTTAGCACCTGATGCAATAGCGACCAGTGTTTGATTTTTTGCGTTGGTTTGCTCAACATATTTCTTGATACCCGCAACACCTAAAGCGCCTGCTGGTTCGCAGACTGAGCGCGTGTCATCAAAAATATCTTTGATCGCTGCACAGATCTCGTCGGTTGTGACGGTAATCACCTCATCAACAAACTGCTTAGCGAGCTCAAAAGTGTGATCACCAACTCGAGCTACGGCAACACCATCAGCAAACAAGCCTACTTGCGAGAGAGTGACGGGTTCGCCGGCTTCTAATGCCGCTTTTAAGCAGGCGGCATCTTCAGGTTCTACACCGATAATGCGCGTTTCTGGACGTAAATATTTGATATAGACAGCTATACCAGCAATCAAACCACCACCACCCACACAGACAAAGACTGCATCGATATTACCGCCATGCTGACGCAGCAGTTCCATCGCAATGGTGCCTTGTCCGGCAATAACATCGGGATCGTCAAAGGGTGGAATATAGGTCATGCCTTTCTCTTCCACGAGCCTACGAGCATGTGCTTGAGCTTCATCAAAGGTATCGCCATGAAGCACCACATGGCCGCCACGTGCGCGCACACTGCTGACTTTGATATCTGGTGTGGTTTTGGGCATGACGACAGTAGCTTTAATTCCCATCGCTTTGGCAGACATGGCAACCCCTTGAGCATGATTTCCAGCAGAGGCGGTAATCACACCGGCTGCTTTTTCAGCGTCACTGAGTTGTGCCATGCGGTTATAAGCACCGCGTAATTTGAAAGAGAAAACCGGTTGCAAGTCTTCGCGTTTCAGTAATATACGATTGCCAAGGCGAGCTGACAGCGCAGGCGCCTCATCCAATGGCGTTTCGATGGCGACGTCATAGACGCGCGCTTCCAGAATTTTTTTGATATACCTGTGTGCCATAACGAAAGCTGTTAAAACCTGTATAGATAGTGATCGAGGGTACTGATGGTATCGGCTATGTGATCCAACGTCTATAAGCTAGCAACGCTACAGCGTATAATTCAAAGATTGTTTGTTCTTAATGTGGGTGAAAGCGATGAACCAAGATGAAATGAAGCGTGCTGTCGGTGTGGCTGCTGCAGAAATGATCCGTCCTAAGTTAGATCGACAGACCATCATCGGTGTTGGAACCGGTTCAACCGCCAACTGCTTTATTGATGCACTGGCAAAGTATCGTGACGAATTTGCTGGTGCGGTTGCAAGTTCTGAAGCAACGGCGGCTCGTTTACGTCAACATGACATTGAAGTGTTTGACCTTAACTCAGTCTCACAACTTGAGTTTTATGTGGATGGTGCAGATGAGTTTGATGCACGCTTTAATTTAGTTAAAGGCGGAGGTGGCGCGTTAACTCGAGAGAAAATCGTAGCGGCTGTCTCGAAAACCTTTATCTGTATTGTTGATGAAAGCAAACAGGTTGATGTGCTGGGTAATTTTCCATTACCTGTCGAAGTGATTCCGATGGCTCGTTCCTATGTGGGTCGTCAACTAGCCGCACTTGATGGACAGCCTATTTACCGAGAAGGTTTTGTCACAGATAATGGCAATATCATACTGGACCTTCATGATGTTGAAATCATGGACCCGAAAGTGTTTGAACGCCATTTGAATAATATCGTGGGCGTGGTTACCAATGGTTTATTTGCCAATCGCGGAGCCGATGTAGTTCTGATGGGCACGCCTCAGGGTGTAAAAACCCTGACACGTGACTGATCAGATTAGACCCATGTTTTACGCTTATGCGCTTCTTAGCAAGCGATAACACTGTGATAGTGTCAGGCGTCTTCTGAGTAAGATGCCACTGATGACAAAGAAAAGCGTAGAAGCCAGCGGTAGTAGGATCCACATAGTAGGGTGTAAGCTGGCTTGAAGGTTTAATAGGTTTAGGTAAAGCAACGCTAAGGTTAACTCCGCCGTGATGACTGCCAGTAAACCGCAGACAAATCCAAGCAGCAGCAGCTCAAGCAGATCTAATCTCTGAGTTTGTTGGGCTGTTGCACCGAGGGTTTGTAACAGTGCACTTTCATAACGCCGCTGCTCCAGAGCTTGATGCAGCGTCAGTAACATCAATAACGCACCACACAGCATCGTTAATCCTAGTATTAGCGCAGAGCTATCTCCCAATCTTTCTAGCCATCCTGCAATCTGCTGCAAAAGTTGACCTATATCGATCAAGGTCAGTGAGGGAAACTCTCGTACCAACTGAGAAGCTAAGGCTTGTTCACTTTCACTGAGTCGGAAACTGGTAATAAAGGTTGCCGGCATCTGTTCTAAGGCGGCGGCATTAAAAATGACATAAAAGTTGGGCTGAAAAGAGGTCCATTCCACTTCACGCAAATTGCTAATTCGCGCTTCTACCTCAATACCGCCAAGATTAAAGCCTAAGATATCACCGGGGACTAATCCAAGAATCTCTGCCATCTCTCGTTCAACCGATATTTCCGCATCTGTGGTATCGGGTTCCCACCAACGCCCAGCGATGACATTGTTATGTGACGGTGGTCTATCACTCCAGCTGAGGTTTAATTCTCGATTAAGCGTATTGTGTTCTAGTTGCTGAGGCGACATTTGCGCATGGATAGAGCTACCGTTTAGTGTCGTGACTCTACCTCTGACCATCGGGTAGAGTTGGCTAACGATGGAGTTTTCTGTTAAAAAATTTTGCAGCGGTTCTGTCTGCCAAGGCTGAATATTAATGACAAAATAATTGGGAGTATCGTCTGGAATCTGCGTTTGCCAATCCGCCAGCAAATCTGTTCGACTAATCCACACTAGGCTTAATAGCGTCATTAACAGAATGACAACACCCGCTTGCAGACGATGCCAGCGTTTTTGCTGCTCCAAACGCATGGTCAATAGGCGGCCCAAGAGTAGCTTTTTAGCTAAAGGATAAGCCAGTAACCGCAATAACTTTTGCGCGATCCAGCCAAATACAGCTCCGCCGACTAAGATAAGTACTAGAAGTGTTAAGGCGGCTAGCGGTGCACCTAAAAAAGTGAGCAGTGTTGCAGCGAGCAAGCCGAAGCAGAAAAGTTGAATCATCAACGCACGTTTATCACCGCCTACTATCTCATCACGGAAAAGAGAAGCAACCGAGATTTTAGATAGCTGTAAAATAGGAGGTAAACCGAGCAAAATCAGTAACGCAAAGCCCATCGCAGGACCGCTGAAGTATCGCCATAAAATCGGGCTAGGTAAGGCTTCAGGTAATAGATCTTTTAGCCAGCTGAGAATCAGCTGCTCAAGTAGTACGCCTGTCAAGGTTCCCAGTACTGACAGTACTAGCCATGCAATAATCAGTTGATAAAGATAAAGTTTAACCAAATCTTTGCTGTTCAAGCCTAGGCTAAGTAGTAAGGCGCAGCGTTTATGCTGACCATTACTGAAACGTCGTAAACTTAAAAAGATCGTCAAAGCAGACAGTAATAGAGCAATTAAGGCTGTCAGCTTTAGATAACTTAGTGCACTGCCTAATGCAGCTCCAGTCATAGGTTGGTCTGCTTGCAGGCTAAACAAGCGTTCTTCATCACCAAGGCTGTCACGCCAAGCTAGCTCTAGAGCTTCCACTCTATCTGTATCACCGGCCATCAGTAATCTAAATTCTGCTCGGCTTCCGGGTGCAAGTATCCCTGTGGCTTCTAGATCATCTTGATGCATTACCAGTTGTGGGCTAAAGCTACGAAGTCCTGAACCTCTATCGGGAGAACTCAGCATTTCCGCAGTGACCTTAAACTCGCTATAACCCAAGGTGATTTGATCGCCTATCGACAATTCAAGCTGCGATAAAATTCTGGATTCTACCCACACCTCCCCGGACTGGGGTTGCGAATGGGGTTGTTCAGGTCGCGTTCGTATCTCGCCACGAAGTGGGTAGGGGGAAGTAGCAGCGCGAACAGACACCAACATCATCTCTTCGTCTATGTTGATCATGCTAGGAAACTGCACCACTTCACTGACTTGTAAATTGCTCGCTTGAGCTTGTTCGATGCGTTCGGTGTTGATCGGTCGTTGGCTGCTCAGAATAAGATCTGCACCAAGCATGGCAGCACTTTCACGAAGTAAGCCTCTTTCTAGGCGATCACCGAGTAGGGCAAGTAAGGTAGCTAGCGCGATGGCAATCCAAGTAGCAAATAAAAGAGCGCGCCACTCAGCCGTGCGTAATTGACTGCCTAGCTGTCGGAGTACAATGAGCTTAAATCCTTTCATTATGCGCTCTCATACACTTTTTCATGAAGTTGACCCGCATGCAGCGAAACACAGCGTTGGCAACGAGCCGCAAGCTCTGAGTCATGAGTAATCAAAATCAATGTGGTGTTTTCTTGCTTATTGAGATCGAAAAGCTGTTCAATGATTTGATGCCCAGTTTCTTCGTCGAGATTACCTGTTGGCTCATCTGCAAAGAGTAAAGAAGGGCGAGTGGCAAAGGCACGGGCAATGGCAACTCGCTGTTGCTCACCACCAGAAAGTTGTGCAGGAAAATGATCGGTACGTTGCCCAAGACCTACTTTCCCCAACCAATGGTCTGCTTCATCAACAGCGTTTTTTGTGCCTTGAATCTCTAAAGCAAGGCGAACATTGTCTAGCGCGGTCAGTTCTGGAAGAAGATGAAAAGATTGGAATATGAAGCTGATCTGTTTTGCTCGAAGTTCAGCGCGAGTGGCATCATCCATCTCAGCAAGAGAGCGGCCAGCTAGCAATATATTGCCAGAACTAGGTTGGTCCAAACCTGCTAGTAAGCTAAGTAGGGTCGATTTGCCCGCTCCGGAACGTCCAACGATAGCGAGGGTCTCACCTTCAAGAACTTTTAAGTTCAAATCGTGGAATAGTTCAAGTCGTTGTTGGTCTTGTGTTGCAAACCATTTTGCGACATTCTGAGCTTCAAGTAGAATTTTTTCAGTCGTCGGGAGCGTCATGCGTTATCTCATTTCCGTGTTATTTATGATCTCAACATCTTTAAATGCCAACACCCTTTTAGTTTTTGGTGATAGCTTATCAGCTGCCTATGGTATCCAACCTGAAGAGGGTTGGGTCGCGTTAATGGAGCAGCGGCTCGATGCTGAGCAATATACGCTAATTAATGCCAGTGTCAGTGGTGAAACGACTGATGGTGGTTTGACACGACTGCCGGCATTGCTTGAACGTCATCAGCCCGATTATGTGTTGTTGCAGTTGGGCGCTAATGACGCGTTAAGGGGGCTACCCATTAACAGGATTCGTACCAATTTGATCGCCTTAGTCGAAATGATTCAAGAAAGTGACGCTCAAGTAGCTATTATTGGTATACGAATACCTCCTAACTATGGACCTCAGTATACCGAATCCTTCTTTAATCTCTATGCAGAGATAGCTGACCAGTTTGAACTAGTCAGAGTTCCCTTTTTGCTTGAAAATGTTGCACTGGACTGGAATCTGATGCAGTCTGATGGGCTTCACCCAAATGCAGAAGCGCAACCAATGATATTGGATACGGTTTGGCCCTACGTAGAATCGCTTTTGACTGCAACTGAGTGACCTAAGATTGGCTCGTAGAAATGGATTGATTAAAATGAACAAAAGCCCCGCGCTAACCCTATCGAAAACACTTGTTGTTTTGACCTTAATGGCATTAATGACGGC
>REDB01000082.1 GCA_007693685.1 Oceanospirillales bacterium | reverse complement strand
GCTACCTCGTCGACAGCCCAGTTGCTGATCTCTTACAAACCAATGAAACTCGCCATTGGGTTCAAGAAATAGCTGGCGCCAGCGTTCTAATGCAGCAAAAATTTGTTGCATACTGAGCTGTGCTTTTTCGGCGGCACGAAAAAACCTCTGTTTTCGAGACTCAAGTCGGCTGAGTTCAGTATGGATTTGGCTAGCGGTTAAATGGCTAGTGGCTTCTTGTTGAAAGCGCAGATGCCAGTCGTCACTGGGTAATAATCTGGCTAAGCACTCGGCTTCAGAAGGCAGGCGCGACTGTTCATCAGGCGTGAGAGGGTATTCATTCAATAGCTCGACACACAGCGGCATCACTTTGCTACCTAAGCGAATTAAAAAATGCCCGTTCAATGTGCAATCAGGAGCTTTCAGTGTATTCACCGCTAACTGTAAACGAAGGTCGTGATTACCACTGAGCAGTGTGATGGGTATTTGCTGATCCAGTAGTTGTCGAATGAGTCTCAGTAAAGGCAGGTTAGCGGGGCCTTTATCTAAACAGTCACCGCCGATAATGATTTCAAAAACCGGAGTATCAGCCGCAATACTGATTTGATTAGGTTGCTCGCCATGACGTTCAAATAGTCCGCTGGCGACTAATGAAGCTGAAAAAGCCTCGGCATCTGCATGTAGATCCGTGACAAATACAACAAGGTGATCAGGCCACTGCCAAGTGTCTGGATTAGCCAAGTTTGTCAGTTCTTCAACCAGCGATTGATCAACCTGTCCATCGACTACCCATCCATACTGCTTCTGTTCAAGCCAGTTGCAAAAAGTTGTGGGTAAGTGCGCATCTATCCACTCTTGGCCTAGATAGTTTAGCGGAGTTGGCAACTGGTCATGGTTATGCATAGGCTTAATCTTTCAGGGCTTCAACAGCAAAATCAGCAAAGCGTTCAGCAAGGTTAATACCACTGCCGGCATGAGCTCCCTTAAATCCTCCAAGTGCAGATACCTCAAATACCACTGGCCCTTGTTGAGTTAGCGCCATATCGACAGTGGCATAGTCTAAATCGAAGGCAGCTTGAGCTCGTTGAGCGATCTGAATCATTTCAGGTGTGGGCGAGCAAGGGCCGTAACGACCGCCGCTATTGATGGTAGTATTCCAAGCTTTTTGACCTGCAATACGCGAGTAAGCACCCTGATAGTTACCATTGATAAAGATCAGCCCCATGTCTTCGCCGTGTAAATCAACAAATTGCTGTAGGTAAAGTAATGGGTGTCGGGTTTTGTAACGAACTAACTGAGCACGCAGTAATTTATCGTTTTGCTTTGATTTTAGTACCTGCATACCACGCGCTTTGGTGGAAAAAAGAGGCTTTAGAATAGCCTGTCCCCATTCGTGAACCTGCTTCATGGCGGTATCCACAGATTCGGTCACCAAGGTAGGTGGCATGGGAATCTTATGGTTGTGCAAGGTGACACTGCAAGCCAATCGATCCAGTAAGCGGATGAGAGAGTTGGCCGAGCTAAATATCCTCACGCCAGCCTCTTCCGCTACACGCAGCATCTCTAAACGTTCAATACTGACTGGACTATAGGTCGTACCGACTTTTCGAATAATGATGCCGTCTAACTCACATAGATTATGACCGGATGAAAGTAGTTGTCCTTTGCTAAAGTCTAATTCAGTAGAGGATAAATCTGTCACTAAGCGAAAGCCTGTGCGTGTTTCCAAAGCATCTGCGAGAACTTCAGTCGACCATTTTCCGGGGTTGCCAATCACAGCGATGCGGGGCTTATACATTCAAGATTTCCTTGAGGGGTAGTGGATAGTCTTTGCTATCTTGGTGTTTTAACAAGTGTTCAAGTAGATAAACGCCGCGCTCATACAAGGACTTAGCATGGCTTTCATCAAGAATAAATCGTGTTGAGGTAATCAAACTGCGTGCTAATCCAAGTGCCATGCGCTTATTAAAATGCGAATCTTTATGTGTTGTTGCAAAGGCATTCGCCATGTCATAAAGCTGAGTTGCCATGGTGGCAATCATTTGTCGTGATTCAAGATCGAATAGGGGCAATCGTAACCCCGAGACAATAAATACAGAGACATCTTGAACGTAATCCATATAACCTGACCGATGCAGGTCTATAAAGCGCAACTTCTGTTCTTTGTTATCAAACAGCACGTTATCAAGGTTGAAATCACCATGAATATAAACAGAAAAAGGTGCTGGATGCTGTTCGTCGACACGTGCTGCTTGAGCAAGAATCTCCTTAAGGGATAGCCGCTGTAGTTCACCGATCTGTGTATTGGTGGCATCAAATTCAGGATGGATGTTCTGAACGGCTGCTAAGCGTTTTTTTAACTGTTGGATAAAGCGAGCACTCACTTTTTCCTTTTGCTTAGTCGAGCTCCAGATTTTCGGGAGCATCTCACACATCTGACTCATAGCTTGATCTAGTTCTTCTTGATGTTTGGTGAGGACTAAGCGTTCCAGTGTTTTGCCCGGCAAGTGCTCAATGATTAAGGCACCAGAACTGCCTTTATGGTGATGAGATAAAATTTGTGGAGCAATGCCGGGGATAATCACATTCCAGTGTTCAAGACCACGGCGTTCTTCCTCCACCTTGCGCGAAGCCCCCTCTTTCAAAACCCCCAGCGTTCGCTCATCGTCATGAGTAATGGCTGAAATGGAACTACCGGAGCGCGTTTCTGCAATGGTCTCTAAGCTCAAGCTATCCCATTCATCATGGCCAAGGCTTGATACCATCGCACGCAGAGATAGAAACTGTTTCATGTTCATCGGCTGACCTAACAAAACAGCCAGCAAAGCTTCACTAATGTTGGTGAGCGCTGATCCCATATCTAAAATATAACGCGCAATGAACAGGCTACTAATCAATCCTTCGGTATTTTTGTGCCGCTTTAAGGCCTCAAGATGCTCTCTTCGAGCTTTTTTGTAAAACCGACTTAATTTATTTCTAACTTTACCAATTTTTAAAGCGGTGTGGGCATTGTTGGTTTCGAGGATGAGCTCGACCAGTTGCAATGACTTTTCTATCTGTCTTAAGCGTTTGTCATAGCGATGCTCATGCACTAGCTTGCGATGTTTAAGGTGTTGTAACTCTCTAGCAGCATCACGGCATAAACTCGCGATGCGCTCAAGCTCATCCGCTAAGTCTCCCGCTGCTCGCAATGATTGAGGGTCAAAGCGTTCGGTATCACTGAAGGCTTTGAGGCATCGAGCGTGTGTTCGTTGTTTAAGGTTATAGCTGTGACCACTGCGCTCGGTGATCGCGCGAGTCATTGCAGCGGAGGGTGAGTCAAGCAGAAGCAACAAGTTCTGTAACTGAGAGCGCACCTCAGCAAGCAGAAACGTAAGCTGCTGTTTAACATCGATGGGTAGCGCCAGTTGCATGAGTTCGCTCGATATTCCGTTATGGGCTATGGAAACTATAAAGATTCATCATAACGATAGAGCGGGTTTCTTGCCACCTTGAGACACTTCATCAGAGGTGTCTCAAGGGTTTTTACTATTTAACAAACAGTTGGCGAGGGAAGTTGCACAGGGTTTCGACGCCGGTTTCGGTGATCAGGATACTTTCGGTAATCTCAATACCCCAATCTTCTTGCCAAATACCCGGCATAAAGTGAAATGTCATGCCCGGTTTTAACTCGGTTTCATCCGAGGCACGTAGGCTGGACGTTCTTTCACCCCAGTCAGGCGGGTAACTAACGCCGATGGGATAGCCGCAGCGTGCACCTTGACGATCGATGCCATATTTCTGCATCACTTTGTCTAGGGCATTGGCGATATCACAGGTTCTATTTCCGGGTTTGGCTTGCTCTAAGCCAGCATCTATGGCCTCTAACAGTGCTTTTTCCGCATTAAGGAAACGTTCACTGGGTTTGCCCATATAAAGTGTTCGCGACATAGGTGCATGATAGCGTTTGTAACAACCAGAGACTTCAAAAAACGTTCCTTCGTTGGCTTTAAAAGGTTTTTCATCCCAAGTGATATGTGACGCGGATGCCTCTTTACCTGAAGGCAATAGCGGCACGATGGAAGGGTAGTCACCACTGTAGCCATCTACTCCTGCAATGGCTGTTTCATAGATTTGCGAGACCACGAAACTTTTGGGTACACCGACTCTGGCAACATCCAAAATGCGTTGATGTATTTTAGAGGTGATGCGTCCGGCGATACGCATAAACTCGATCTCTTTGGCTGACTTGATGGCTCGACACCAGTTAACTAGATTATGACTATCGACAAAACGGGCTTCAGGAAGTGTTAGCTTTAGGGAACGATGTGCATCAGCGGTGTAATAGTAATTGTCCATTTCGGTGGCGATGGTTGCACCATGCCAGCATTTTTCGATAAAAATATTTTCGGCTATCCATGTCATTGGGTGATGATCAAGGTTTTGAACATATTCCTCCGGATAGCTGATCAAGTTTTCTTTTTTCATAAAGCAACGCAGCAATGCCGCGTTCTCGTCCATGCGCCGACCAAACCAGATAGGTTCCTCAAGATCGACATGCACGATCACCCCTTGATGAACATAGAAAGACCATCCGTCGTAGCCTGTCAGCCAGTTCATATTGCCGGGATCGGTGGCAATCAAAATGTCTACTTTCCGTAAACGCATCTCGCGGCGGACTTTATTGACCCGCTGGAGGTATTCTTTCTTCGTAAATGCTAGTTTCACCTAGACACCTCCTTCCATTTGCACAGTTTGATGGCACAGTTGCTAAGCAATCTATCCTTTTGCCATCGATCAATTCGTAATTATTACTATTGATAATTATTATTTCCTGAGGGTTTAAGCATAATCTGCAAATAGCGGGAGTTCAATTCAAGACTGTTCTGAAAACGACGCATGTGTGTCGTGACTATTATTACTGTATGTGATTAGGAAATTTTTCTGCCCAGAAAGCTTTAATTAAAGTAACGTAGCTGGACTGAAGATTTTTACTTTAAGGAGCTGAAGATGCATCTGTATATCGCTTACAAAAACTATTCATCTTGGTCGTTAAGACCTTGGCTAGCTTTGAAAGTAGCAGGTATTCCCTTTGAAGAAACCCTGCTTACCTTCGCGCATGATGATAGCTTGAAAAAGTTTAGTGAACAGTATCAGCTTCCTGCACAAGTGCCCGTATTGATGGTTGATGATTGGATCATCTGGGATAGTTTGGCGATTTTGGAATACCTAGCAGAAACCTATCCCGATAAACATTTATGGCCTGAAGATGCAAAATTGCGTGCCTTGGCTCGATCTGCGGCAGCAGAAATGCACAGTGGTTTTAGCGCATTACGCAGCCATTTCCCAATGAATTGTAGAACTGAAAAAAATGTAGCTCCGAATGCCGATGTCATTAAAGATTTACAGCGTTTATCCCAAATTTGGGAGCGTTTTGAGCAGGCTGAAAAACCTGAAGGAGCTTTCTTAGCAGGTCAGTTTAGTATTGTGGATGCGATGTTTGCACCGGTGATGTGGCGTGTTCGTAATTATGGCCTAACAGTTTCCCCAGCTTTTGATCGTTGGGCGCAGGCGATGTATGAGCTTCCAGCCATGCAAGAATGGTTAACTGCTGCCCGTGAAGAAACTTGGCAGATGCCAGCTTATGAGCGATAAACACTTATTTAAGTTAGTCTTATGTCAGTGCTTGCCAAACCAATTGAATCGCTAAGAGTGTGAGTAGCCAGTTAAAAATCACGGCAAAGTGCTGGTTGCTCATGCGTTTCAATAGATGAAGTCCAATCCAAGTGCCGATGGCGCCACTGAGAATCATCAAAACAATTAAACCTAGCCACTCCTTAAACACAAAACCTGCTGCTCCAAATACAAAGGCTTTGGTAAGGTGTTGCAGGCTCATACAGGCGGCAAAATTGGCGACGGTTCTAAAACGATCTCCTTCATGCTGCTGTTTTACGAATGCCGCCACTAAGGGGCCAGTTGCACCCACAAACATACTGATAAAGGTTGAAAAGCCAGCCGCGAAAAAGGTTCCAACACGACCTAGTGCCATGGCAGGTACTTTAGGTCCCCAGCAGAGAAACAGAATAAATCCGGCAATGGTCAGTTGCAGCGTGCTAGTGGGTAGTTGAACCAGAAATAAACTTGCTAACCAAGCGCCCAGCAGTGCTCCCGGTGTAAATGCCAGTAAGATACGCCAATCGACATGCTGCAAAGTTAGCACAACGCGATTAAAGTTGGACCCTAACTGCACCATACCATGAACGGGAATAATTGCCGCAGGTGGAATCACGACAGCCATAATAGCGAGTAACAGAATCCCTCCACCTATGCCAATACTGGCTGTCACTGCCGAGGTGGCTGCTGCCGATAAAATCAGCATGATAGTGGCAAAAGTACTGAGCTGTTCAGGCAAAAGCCATTCCATTAAATGACTTCCAACCTAGCAAATCCCACCACTAACCACTTGCTACCGACATCGTCAAAATTCACTTCTACACGTGCTTTAGGACCGTGACCTTCTAAATTAACCACGAACCCTTCTCCAAATTTAGGATGGCTGACGCGCTGTCCCAGATTAATTTGAGT
This sequence comes from Oceanospirillales bacterium, assembly GCA_007693685.1. GTDB lineage: Bacteria > Pseudomonadota > Gammaproteobacteria > Pseudomonadales > Balneatricaceae > Nitrincola. The sequence goes on along the minus strand of REDB01000082.1, from coordinate 14,269 downwards.
GCCTGTGTTGTCGAGTTCGGTTTGCTGCTGGCGTGTAAAAGCCGGTTGGCTGGATGCTTGGTATCCACTGGAGTAAGGGCGGCGAACGGTCGAGTTTAAGCGCACTTCTTCAATGAGGCTTTCAGGAATTTCGCGAATAAAGCGAGAAGGGCGGTTAATTTTTTCTTGCCCGTGTAAGCGGCGCGATTCAGCCAGTGTGAAATAGAGCTTTTGCATCGCACGGGTGATACCCACGTAACATAGACGACGCTCTTCCTCTAAGCGTCCCGGTTCTTCAGCAGACATGCTGTGAGGGAATAAACCTTCCTCCATTCCTGTTAAGAAGACTAGCGGAAATTCCAACCCTTTCGCTGAGTGTAACGTCATGAGTTGAACGCTATCGGTATGAATATCGGCTTGAGCTTCACCTGCATCTAATGCTGCTTGATCGAGAAATGCTGCCAGTACGCTGATATTTTCTTCGCTGCTTTCGCGTTCCCATTGATTGGCAAACTGCCGAGTTGCCGTGACTAATTCATCTAAGTTTTCGATACGTGACTGACCTTTTTCACCCTTTTCTTTTTCATGGTGTTCAATCAGGCCAGAGCTTTTGATCACTAAATCTGTTTGCTCATGCAGACTCAGCTCTTCAGAATCTGTGCTCATGCGGTTGACTAAATCAAGAAAACCTTGCAAGGCGTTGTTGGCACGAGCGGGCAGTACTTTTAATTCAGTTATCTCATTAGCAGCTCGCCACATGGAGGTTTGCTCTTGGCGTGCTCTTTCACGAATCATTTCAACGGTGCGTGTACCAATGCCACGCGTTGGCACATTGAGGACGCGCTCCATCGCGGTATCATCATCACGATTGGAGATCAGGCGCAGATAAGCCAGCGCGTTTTTGATTTCCAGACGGTCATAGAAACGCTGACCCCCATAGATGCGATAGGGAACGTTTGAACGAATAAGGGCTTCTTCCAGTACCCGCGACTGAGCGTTAGAGCGATACAATATGGCGGATTCATCGCGTCGATTGCCATGCTCAACCCACTGGCTGATCTGGTCAACAATGAAACGTGCTTCATCTTGTTCGTTAAAAGCACTATAAAGAGAAACCGCTTCACCCTCTTTGCCATCGGTCCAAAGTTCTTTACCCAGACGATCAGTGTTGTTCTGAATGACCGCATTGGCTGTTTTAAGAATCGATTGGGTTGAGCGATAGTTCTGTTCTAGACGAATGGTATCGGTATTAGGGAAGTGTGTTCCCAAGGTCTGGATGTTTTCGATTCGAGCGCCGCGCCAGCCATAGATAGACTGGTCGTCATCACCGACGGCCATCAGTTTATGTTCACCCTGACAGAGCAGTCTTAACCACGCATATTGAATGGCGTTGGTATCCTGAAACTCATCCACCAGCACATAGCGGAAACGCTCACGATAATGCTGAAGCAGTGCAGGGGAGCGATCGCGTAGCAGCTCCAGCGAGCGCAGCAAGAGTTCACCAAAATCGATCATGCCACCACGATCACAGGCTTCTTCATAAGCCTGATACAGATCAACCATGGTACGTTGGAAGGGATCAGCGCTTCGCTCTATATGTTTGCTGCGCAGCCCTTCATCTTTCTGTGCATTGATAAACCACTGCATTTGCCTTGGAGGCCAGCGTGTTTCATCCAGATTAAGCTCTTTACATAGCCGTTTGACCAAGCGCAACTGATCATCACTGTCCATGATCTGAAAGTTTTCTTGTAAACCTGCATCCTTCCAATGCGCCCGTAACATTCGATGCGCTAGACCATGAAAGGTCCCGACCCACATTCCTTGGGTGTTGATCCCGAGCAGTTGCTCTATACGTCCACGCATCTCTTTAGCGGCTTTGTTGGTGAAGGTCACCGCTAAAATCGAGTAGGGTGATAGTCCTTCAGTTTCGATCAGCCACGCGATACGGTGAACTAATACCCGTGTTTTTCCAGAACCGGCACCGGCTAAAACCAGTAAGTTTTGCAAAGGTGCGGTCACTGAGCGGCGTTGAGCATCATTTAAGGAATCAAGTATGTGGGTAACGTCCATTGGGTCTCTATCGAGTTGTTGGGATTATAGTGTTATCGGCATTCAGAGCAGTTTTGCTGGATGTTGAAGGCGCTGCAGAAGTATCTGCTTGTATTGATCTGGATCTTTCAGTTTCATCTCGCCGCCTTGACGAGAAGCTTGCGCAATACCCAGCCAAGGTATCAAGCGTGATAGCCAGAAACGCATCGCGGCAGTTCGCGTCAGAATGGGCCAAGCTGTTGCCTCATCGGCAGTAAATGGGCGTATCTGCGCATAACCTTCAAGCAGTGCTTGCTCTCTTTCGGGATCAATCGTGTGATCAGCATTGTTGCACCAATCATTGGCAACAATGGCTAAATCATACAGCTGGTATGCGGTTGCTGCGTTATACATGTCGAGGATTGCAACCAGTTTATCATCTTGAAATAGCGCATTATCATGGAATAGATCGCCATGTATGACCCCACTGGGCAGGTCTAGTTCTGCTTCACGCAGTTCATCAAACGCCAGTACTTCTTGCTTAAGCAGTTGTGCATCTTCAGGCGTTAACCGATGGGCGATGGCTTCACTTTCACGTCGCCACCAGAAGACACCTCGATGTGCTTGACGCTTCAAGTAAAAGTCGTTGCCGGCCAAATGAAATCGAGCCAAGGCTTCGCCGATTTGAAAGCAGTGTATAGGACGTAGTTTCGCCGCAGGCACATCGTTGCCATAAAAGCGAGGTTGAAGTGCAGCAGGCTTCCCTTTGATCTGTTTTAACGCAATGCCATTTTTGTCCTTGATAGCATAGGGAACCGGTGTATTGCGTTCAGCCAGCCAGTGACCCAGCTCAATGAAAAAAGGCATCTCATCGGCTGAGAGTTCTTCAAAAATGGTCAGTACATAGGATTTTTTCTGACCGCGAAGCTCTAAATCGACAAAATAGTTGGTGTTCTCGATACCTCCTTCGATCCCTTCAAATTTAATTAAAGTACCTAAATCGAAGTCAGCAAGGAGTAGGCTGAGTTCTTCAGCAGTAATGGAAGTGTAGACGGCCACAAAAATATCCTACCAGCGGAAAAGAATCCATTTAGGGGTCAGTACGGTGGGTTCACCGACACGGATTAAATCGCCAGATTCGCCTTTCGGTACTAGGTAGTAGGGCTCGCCAATAATAGGGACAACTTTGATCTCTTTTAATTGACCACCCACGCGATACTCATAATAGGTCGCTTCGCCGTCATGAGTAATGGTAATTTGTGGCTCTTGATTGAGCAGATCATCTTGTGCATGAACAGCTGCAAATGGCAGGCTGCTAAGCATGGCGATGAGTAATAGTTTCTTAAGCATGGCGCTTTTCTCATTTGTTGAGTGTTTAATTTGTTATGATTGTGAACCTTGACACCATCCACGGCAACCAGTTAGCGGAAAAATCCATGAGTGAACAGCATCTACCTATTATTCTAGTCGACGGATCATCCTATTTGTACCGTGCTTTTTTTGCTTCACAACAAGCAGACCTTCGAACCAAAGATGGATTTCCCACCGGAGCCGTGCGGGTAGTGACATCGATGCTGCGTAGTTTACTCAAACAATACCCACAAAGCCCAGTTACCGTTGTTTTTGATGCGAAGGGTAAAACCTTTCGTGATGAGTTGTTTGCCGACTATAAAGCGAATCGCCCATCCATGCCGGATGATCTTCGTTTGCAGGTAGAGCCGATTCACCAAATTGTTCGCGCTATGGGCATAGAGGTGATCGTTGAAGATGGTGTTGAGGCAGACGATGTTATCGGGACGCTAGCAAGAGAGGCGACAGAGCAGCAACGTCCAGTCATTATTTCGACTGGTGACAAGGATATGGCGCAGCTAGTTAATGAGCATGTCACGCTGATTAACACTATGAACGATAGCAAAATGGATATCGACGGTGTTAAAGAGAAATTTGGTATTCCACCCGAGTTGATTATCGATCTGCTGGCGCTTCAAGGCGATAAAGTGGATAACATTCCCGGTGTTCCGGGTGTGGGTGAAAAAACGGCATTAGCACTGCTGCAAGGTATTGGCGGTATTCCTGCACTTTATGAGAATTTAGAAAAAATAGCCGATCTAGGTTTTCGTGGCTCGAAAACCATGGCGCAAAAACTCTTGGATCACAAAGCAGATGCCGAGCTGTCTTATCAGCTTGCAACAATCAAAACGGATGTCGCTTTGCATGTGAAGTTACAGGATATTCCGTGTCCACAACCTAGTAATGACGAGTTGTTAAGCCTATTCCGCCAGTATGAATTTCGTTCTTGGGTAGAGGAGCTGGAAGCCGGTGTTTCTATTAAGTCTGCTGAAGCACCAGCCGAAGAAGCATTAGAGACAGATTATCAGGTTATTTTGACTTGGGATGCTTTTGAAGAGTGGTTCAAGCGTCTTGAAACGGCAGAAATTTTTGCACTGGATACAGAAACCACCAGTTTGAACTATATGGAAGCAGAGTTGGTTGGCTTCTCCTTTGCGGTAAAACCGGGCGAGGCGGCTTATTTACCCGTAGCGCATGACTACGTTGGGGTTCCAGACCAGCTTGATCGTAAAGCGGTATTAGAGCGGCTTAAACCTCTGCTAGAAAACCCCAAACAAGCCAAGCTAGGTCAACATATTAAATACGATATGAATGTGTTGGCTAATTATGGAATCGAGCTTAAGGGTGTGGTTGCCGATACCATGATGGCTTCCTATGTGTTGAACTCCACAGCAGGTCGTCATGATATGGATAGCTTGGCTGATCGATTCTTAGGTCATAAAACCATCACCTTTGAGGAGATCGCAGGTAAAGGAAAGCAGCAACTCACTTTCAATCAAATCGATCTAGAAGAGGCTGCACCTTATGCAGCTGAAGATGCTGATATCACCTTGAGACTACATCAGCAAATCATGACACAGCTGCAACCCGAATCATCTTTAATGGCGGTGTTAACTCAGTTAGAAGTGCCATTAATTCCTGTATTGGCAAAGATAGAGCGCAATGGCGCCTGTGTTGATGCAAACCTCTTGTCTATCCAAAGTCGTGAATTGGAAATTCGCTTGCATGAGTTGGAACAGCAAGCCTACGAGTTGGCAGGTGAAACCTTCAATTTAGGTTCACCTAAACAGCTACAGGTGATCTTGTTTGAGAAGCAAGGCATTCCTGTGCGAAAGAAAACACCAAAAGGCGCTCCTTCAACTGCAGAAGAGGTTTTACAGGAACTAGCGCTGGACTATCCATTGCCGAAAGTGATCATCGAACATCGCGGTTTAAGTAAGCTGAAATCAACTTATACCGATAAGCTACCCTTGATGATCAATCCTCGTACCGGTCGAATTCATACCTCTTATCATCAAGCGGTCACAGCGACAGGGCGTTTATCTTCTTCAGATCCTAATTTACAAAATATTCCGATCAGAACAGCAGAAGGTCGTCGTATCCGTCAGGCATTTATTGCACCAGAAGGCTACTCGATTGTTGCCGCGGATTATTCCCAAATTGAATTGCGCATCATGGCGCACCTATCGGGTGATGAAGGCTTATTGAGTGCGTTTTCTGAGGGTAAAGACATTCATCGCGCTACCGCTGCCGAAGTCTTTGGCGTTAGTTTAGATGAGGTTTCAGCAGATCAGCGCCGCAGTGCTAAAGCGATTAACTTTGGTTTGATTTATGGGATGTCAGCTTTCGGTTTGGCAAAGCAACTGGGTTTAGGTCGAAATGAGGCGCAAGCTTATATCGATCACTACTTTGCGACCTATCCGGGAGTGCAGCGTTATATGGATAACACCCGTGCACAGGCGCATGAAAAAGGCTATGTCGAAACCTTGCGTGGGCGTCGACTTTACCTACCTGAAATAAATTCCAAGAATGGAATGCGACGCCAAGCTGCAGAGCGAACTGCGATCAACGCGCCGATGCAAGGCACCGCTGCTGATATTATTAAACAAGCGATGATCAATGTAGATGAGTGGCTGGCTGTTGGTGACTTTGACGCCAAGATGATCATGCAAGTGCATGATGAATTAGTCTTTGAAGTGAAAACTGAACAGGTGCAGAGTTTTATTGAGCAGGTCACACAGCAAATGGAACGAGCAGATCAGTTAAAAGTGCCGCTTTTAGTTGAAGCTGGCTATGGCATGACATGGGATGCGGCGCATTAATTCAAAGAGTTATTAACTAAAATTTCTATTGGTTCTAGAAGCCTTAAACCGGTCTGACTTTTAATTTAATTTGACCTTAAATTAGAGGAACCTTTTGAGTTAACTTGGCTCTATATTTTTGAGCCCATATGACCATCATGTGCCAGTGAAAGCCAAGGCTCAATTCGCGTGGATGCGTAAGCCCTCAATTCCAAGTGCTCCCCTTCTTGGATCTGAGGGCTTTTTTTCAGCTTAATCTATAGATGGTTGATGAGTGAAATCATCAGATTGATCATCCAGATCGTCGCTAGTTGGCAATAAAAGCTCGCTTAAGCGTTTACGAAGTGTATCCACGCCATCTTTTTTCAATGCTGAAAAAGTTTGCAGTGTAACCCCGTCACCGAGTCGTTTACGCAATTGAGCTGTGAGTTTCAATAAGGTACTTTGAGCAGGTCCGCGAGTTAATTTATCTGCTTTCGTGAGCAGAACATGCAATGGCATCCCCGTTTTTTCGCACCAACTCACCAGCATTTCATCAAATTCTTTCATTGGGTGTCGAATATCCATGACAAGAACCACACCTTTCAGCGCTTCACGATGTTGAAGGTAGGCGTCCAAATGTTTTTGCCAATGAACCTTCATCGCGATTGGTACTTTAGCATAACCATAACCTGGTAAATCGACGATGCGAATGCCCGGAATATTTAGATCAAAAAAGTTAATTAGTTGTGTTCTACCCGGTGTTTTAGATGTTCTGGCGAGCTTGCCATTTTGCGTCAATGTATTGATAGCACTAGACTTTCCGGCATTGGAGCGGCCGGCAAAAGCCACTTCTGCAATGCTGTCGTCAGGGCACTGGTGTAGCTTATCAGCACTGACAAAATAGCGTGCTTGATGAAAATTAAGTGAACTTTGGTTTTCGGACATTCGTATCTCACTATGATAGGATCGCCACACTGAACAAAATGCGTTCCAGTTTGTGAGGATATTAGTTTATAATACATCCAATTTTACCCGTGAACTGAGAGAACCTCTAGTCAGGGTAGTCACAAATACGAGGTCAGCACCGAATAAAGCGGCAGCTGGACAAAAAATTTATTAGCAAAAGTCTGGGTCGAGTCAATGAACAAACTACTGATCAGCTTACTGGTAAGTGTTGGAATCACTGGTGTGGCGCATGCCACAGGTGGCGATGCAACTGCTGGGTCTCAAAAAGTTGCTGTCTGTGCAGCATGTCACGGTGCCGATGGTAATAGTCCAATGGGCGCATTTCCAAGTTTAGCAGGACAAAGTTCTCGCTATCTGTTAAAGCAGATGCAGGATCAATTAAGCGGTGCACGCGTCATTCCTGAAATGACCGGTATGCTTGATGGTTTGTCAGAGCGTGACTTGCGTGATATTGCAGCCTTCTATGAAAGACAAACACCGGTTATCGGTCAAACACCTGCTGAAATGTTAGAGCTTGGTAAAAGCATCTATCGTGCAGGTATTGCTGATAAAGGCATAGCTGCTTGTGCTGCTTGTCACATGCCAAGTGGTCAGGGTAACAACCCTGCACGTTTCCCTGCATTGAGTGGTCAGCATCCTGAATATACTGCATTGCAGTTAAGAAAGTTTGCTTCTGAAGAGCGTCATAACGATCCTAACCGTATGATGCGTGATATCGCTGTTAAGATGTCTGAAGCAGAGATGGAAGCAGTAGCTCACTTTATTCGTGGCCTACACTGATTTCTATTCTTAAGGACTGGATAAAGGGGTAGCGAAAGCTGCCCTTTTGTTTTTTTAACGTAGAACTTTACTCAAGTATTACTGTCAATAACGACTAAGTCTACCATTGATCTAAGTGAGAAAATTATGTTGAAAAAAACTGTATGGGCAATATTTTTGCTTTGTCTATCTGCTGCTGTGGCGGTCGCTCAAGAAGCGCCAAGCTTCGAGGCAGGTGTTCATTATGAAGTGTTACCAACCGCAGTTCCGACAAGTGATCCTGAAAAAATAGAAGTTGTTGCTGTGTTTGCCTACAGCTGTCCTCATTGCGCTACACTAGAGCCAACTCTGCAAAGCTGGGCTGGTCAGTTAGAGGATGATGTTTACTTTACTCATTTGCCAGCCGTTTTTTCACGTAACTGGGAGCCTTTGGCAAGAGCTTATTATGTGGCAGAGTTAAGTGGTAAGTTAAATGAAGCGCATTTGCCAATGTTTGATGCTATCCATGTGCAAAATAACCGCTTTCGTAGCACTGATGATATAGCTGCTTTTTATGCTAATTATGGTATCGAAAAGGACGAGTTTATGAAACTTTATAACTCGTTTGCAGTTGATACTCGCATAAAGCAGGGCCAGGCTCGCTTAAGAGGTTATCAAATCACTGCTGTTCCAGCGATGGTAGTCAATGGTAAATACCATATCACTGGTGCTATGGCCGGTAGTAACAACGCTATGCTGCGAGTGGCCAATTACCTGATTGAAAAAGAACGTGCTGCGTTAGCAAATTAATACGTCCTGTTCGATACTCTATTTTAATCCACTGATGTGATTGTTTGTTCTAAATGATCACGTAAGTGGATTTTTGGTTTATAGTATATGCATCATTTTATAGGACGTAATGGGAGTTGGCTGCAATGGCAGGCTCGGACGACTGGCAGAAAAAATATAAGATACTCTCTAAAGAGCTAGAGCAAGCTGAAGAATACACATCTCGTTTGCTTGAGCAGTTAAAAATAATTCTGACTCAACTTAGTCTTGCTTTGAAAGGGCAGGATAAAGAGTTAGATGATGCTATGCAGAGCCTAGTCAGCTCAATGGACGCTATAGAAGTTCGTAAACTTCGCAGCTATGCAAAAGATATTGAAACTCGAGTAACAGCACTAAGCATAGAGCCAATTACATCAGCTTCAACTTTATCCCATTCTATAGACTCTTTAGAAAATGAGCTCAGCGAAGACTTGGCCGATAATCGTGATATGGAAATTGTTGCGATCACAGTGCGCCTATTGGAAGTTCTGCAGTTGCTCCGTATTCCTAATGAGCACAGTCATCACGTCCATTCTTTGATTGCAGAGTTAGAATCCAATCCCGATTTAGAGCGATTGCCTGCTATTTTAGATGATCTGATCAAATTAATGCGATTAGCTTGCATGAATTTGGGAGAAGACTTTGAAGACTACTTACTGAGCTTGAATCAACAACTTTCCTATGTGCAGAACTTTTTAACTGAAAACCAGAAGGAAGAGCTTAAGGCAAGTCAGCGCCACAGTGAGTTAGATAAAGCAGTACGTCAGGATGTGTCTCAAATTAATCATACGGTCAAGCAGTCCAACGATCTTGTTGAGTTAAAGCAAGCGGTTAGTCGACAATTAGCAAGTATTATTAAGTCGATGGATGAGCATAAAAAAACCGAAGAGTCCCGCGAACAATGCTTAAAAGAACGTTATGAAGAGTTGCTAGGGAAAGTGGCTCAGATGGAAAAAGAAGCCGAGCAAGTTAAGCATCGTATTGAAGAAGAACAGCTTAAAGCTCGTACCGATCCATTGACGGGTTTACCTAATCGCTATGCCTATGATCGGCATATTATTACAGAGTTAGAAAGATGGGAGCGCTACAATGTGGTTTTCTCTCTCTGTGTTGCAGATTTAGACTTCTTTAAACTGGTTAATGATGATTATGGCCATTTGGCTGGAGACAAAGTATTGCGATTAATGGCGCGCATTCTGCAAAAGAACCTACGAAAAATTGACATCGTCACTCGTTTTGGGGGGGAAGAGTTTGTCATCATTATGCCGTCAACGGATGGGACTTCGGCTACGCAAGCTGTTGAGAAAGTCAGAAAAGTGATTGAAGAAAGTCCATTTAACTTTCAAGGTAAGCCGGTTCGCATTACCATGTCATTCGGAGTTACCGAGGTTCAGTCAGGAGATACTCCAGACGAAATTTTCTCCAGAGCAGACCGGATGCTCTATCATGCTAAAGAAACAGGCCGCAATAAAGCCTTGTTAGGATAACCCCATAGTCATTCATTCGTTACAGGATGCCATCACGTGCGACCCGTGTTTCGCTCAATCAAGATTTTTTGGGTAATAGCCCGCTACAGGTTAGATACTTTTTTTCTACATTCATCCCTACCTTGGGGGTTGCGCGTACTTTTGTATCTACTGCCATGGCGTTATTTTTTCTCGGCTAAGCAGTCGGATGCTGTTCGTCTTAGATTGGCATTAGAGGCGCTCGGACCAGTATTCATCAAATTTGGACAAATGTTGTCGACGCGTCGAGATTTGTTACCAGATGAAATCGCCATCGAATTAGCTCGACTGCAAGATAACGTGCCGTCATTTTCTAGTCAGAAAGCCAAGCAAATTATCGAAAGTTCTTTGGGTCAGTCAGTTGAAACCCTATTTCAGGCTTTTGAATCAGAGCCGATGGCATCTGCATCGGTTGCTCAAGTTCACAGTGCAACACTCTTTGATGGACGTGCTGTGGTAGTGAAAGTCATACGGCCGGGTATAGAAAAGGTTATACAGCAGGATATTTCATTACTTTACACTTTAGCTTGGTTGGTCTGTCATCTTTGGTCGGAAGGTCGACGTTTGCGTCCAGTTGAAGTGGTTGAAGAGTATGAGCAAACGATTTTTGATGAATTAGATTTGCGCAAAGAGGCAGCGAATGGTTCACAGTTAAGGCGTAACTTTGAGGGATCGACTCTTCTCTATGTGCCAGAAATTTTTTGGGATTACACCCGTCGTAACGTGCTTGTCATGGAACGAATATATGGTATCCCCGTGGCTGATATGGAACAGCTTAATGCGCAGAATACGGATATGGAAAAACTTGCTGAGCGAGGGGTAGAGATCTTTTTTACTCAAGTGTTTCGTGACAGTTTTTTTCATGCAGATATGCATCCGGGTAATATTTTTGTATCGCGAGACCGTCCTGATGATCCGCAATACATTGCCGTTGATTTTGGAATTATCGGCTCACTTAGTGCCGAAGATCAAAGTTACCTTGCTCGAAATATTTTGGCATTTTTCCGCCGTGACTATCGTCAAGTTGCGCAGCTACATATTGATTCAGGTTGGGTCCCAAGAGATACCAATGTTCATGCTTTTGAGACAGCCATACGCAGTGTGTGTGAACCGATATTTGAGAAGCCATTAAAAGAAATTTCATTTGGAATGGTGTTGCTTGGATTATTCCAGACGGCTCGTCGCTTCAACATGGAAGTACAGCCACAATTAGTGTTGCTGCAGAAAACGCTGCTAAATATTGAAGGGCTAGGACGTCAGTTATATCCAGAACTAGATCTTTGGAAAACCGCAAAACCTTTTCTAGAAGAATGGATGAAGGAACGGATGAGTGTCAAAGCGGTTGCAAACAGCATTCGCCAGCAAGCACCTGAATGGCTTGAAAAGCTGCCGTTAATGCCTCAACTAGTATTTGATGCACTTCAGCAAACTGCACACCAAACAGAGCAAAAGTTTGAGCATTCAGAGCAGTTGCTTGAAAAACAATATTTAAGAGCTAGATCAACGCGTCGACATCTTTTGCTAGGAGCTACCGCACTATTTGTTGTAGCGGTAATAGCACAGCCAAGCTTACAGCAAGTGCTGGATAGCTTGCCTTGGTACGGTTGGTTAGTCGCGGGTGTTGGCTGGATGAGTTTATGGCGAGCGTGATTTAGGCTGGCTCGACATGAGTGGATAGGCTATTCTAGTGCGCTTTTAACGAACGGATCAGGAACAAACTTATGAGTGATGCATGGTTAGATGAAGTCTGTTGGGATGAACAAGGTTTAGTGCCTGCTATAGCCCAAGACATCCATTCTGGCCGTATCATGATGTTCGCTTGGATGAATCGTGAATCGCTTCAGCTTACAGTGCAGGAAAGTCGAGCAATTTACTGGTCAAGATCCCGTCAGAGATTGTGGCGAAAAGGCGAAGAGTCGGGTCATGTTCAGAAGTTACACGAAATTCGTCTCGACTGTGATGGAGACGTTGTTTTGTTAAAGATTGAACAGCTAGGTGGTATCGCTTGTCATACCGGTAGAGAAAGCTGTTTTTATCGTAAGCTGAGTGCTCAAGGTGAGTGGCAAGTAACTGATGAGGTACTTAAATCGCCAGACACTATCTACCAGAAATAGTAAGGTATCATCATGAGCCAAGTGTTACAGCAGTTAAGTGATGTGCTAGAGTCGAGAAAATCGGCTGCACCAGAAAGTTCTTATGTAGCAAGTCTTCATGCAAAAGGGCTTAACAAGATTCTAGAAAAGGTAGGCGAAGAGGCGACAGAGACCATTTTGGCCGCTAAAGATGCCGAGCTGACAAAAGAGAAAGCAGAACTAATCTATGAAACAGCAGATTTGTGGTTTCATACCTTAGTGATGCTTTCACACTTGGATATAAAGCCCCAGTCTATTCTGGATGAGCTTGCACGGCGCTTCGATCTTTCCGGATTGGAAGAAAAAGCTTCACGTAATAATGAATAACGATTAGATTAACGAATTCTGATCAGCTTAGGCTGACAATGATAACTGGAGAAAAACAATGGGTTTTGGTGGAATCAGTATTTGGCAGTTAGTGATTGTACTCGGCATTGTCGTGCTGTTGTTTGGAACGAAAAAGCTTCGTAACCTAGGTGGCGATTTGGGTAGTGCCGTTAAGGGCTTTAAAAAAGCTATGAATGATGACGAGCAAAAAGAAGCGTCAGAAGCCCAAGAAAATAAAAAGCTAACCGCTGACGATGCTGCATTTACTAAGCAAGATGAGTCTGCGGATGCTGCAAAAGAAAAAGCAAAAGTCGATAGCGAAAAGTAAGCGCATATTAAATGTTTGATATCGGTTTTGCCGAACTACTGATTATAGGTGTCGTTGCTTTGCTGGTGCTAGGGCCGGAAAAGTTGCCTGTGGCTGTTAAAACCTGCGGTATGTGGATTGGTCGCATCAAGCGATCAGTCACAGCTATCCAGCATGAGATCAGTGAAGAGCTCCGTGTTGAAGAGTTGCGCCGTACAACAGCGATCAGTAAAGAGGAACTAGAAAAAGAGCTTAGTGAAATGCGTAAGCCTTTCAAAGCAGCAGCTAAAGACGTTGAATCAGCTGTTGCAGATGAAAAGCCGCAAGCTAAGGCTGCTGCGTCTGGTTCAGAGTCTTCAAAAACAGAAAGTGATAAAAGTAACGCATGAGCGACTCAACCAATGATCAAGAGCAACCCTTAATCTCTCATCTTGTGGAGTTGCGACAAAGGCTAATGCGTGCGGTATTAGCCGTGTTTATTTTGTTTTTAGCACTCTTCTATTTTGCTAACGATTTATATCTATTTATATCGGCACCGCTGACAGCGCTGTTACCAGAAGGTACCAGCATGATAGCAACCGATGTAACCTCTCCTTTCTTTGCGCCCTTCAAGTTGACTTTAGTGGCTGCAATGGCTTTAGCGATGCCCTATATTTTGCATCAAATTTGGTCTTTTATATCCCCAGGCTTGTATGCAAATGAGAAGAAGTTCGCTATTCCACTTCTGATTTCCAGCATCTTGCTATTTTATGCAGGAATCGCATTCGCATACTTTGTTGTTTTTCCATTGATCTTTGGTTTCTTTACCAGCGTAGGGCCAGAGAATGTTGCGGTAATGACTGATATCAGTAGTTACCTTAATTTCGTGTTAAAACTTTTCTTTGCATTTGGTTTAGCCTTTGAAATTCCTATTGCAACACTTCTGCTAATCAAGTCAGGTGCTATATCTGCAAAAGACTTAGCATCTAAGCGTGCATATGTGATTGTTGTATGCTTTGTCTTTGGTATGTTGTTAACTCCACCAGATGTCATTTCACAGAGTCTATTAGCCGTACCTATGTGGTTGCTTTTCGAAGTAGGCTTATTTATGTCTCGGTTTATTGTCTCTGAACCAAAAGAAGACGAAGAAGAAAGTGCTGGTTGATTTTTATACAGTTAACATCATGTAATTTAAATCAAATAATTTTGCAAAAACCCGTTGACCTTCCCGATTTTGATCTATACTATACGCACCTCGCTTGAGACAACAGCCCAGCACATCGGGCAGGTAGGAGCTCTCAAGCCCGCTCTTTAATAATTTAATCAGGTAATGCGTGTGGGCGCTTG
>REDB01000153.1 GCA_007693685.1 Oceanospirillales bacterium | reverse complement strand
TGCATAAGAAGTGTCTTTTGGACCATTTTTAACATTTACACTGTTGTAATCTGCAGCAAGCTTAAGAGCATCTAGCTGATAGGTAGCCGCGAGACCCCACTTATTTTGCTCACCAGCACCAAAAGCATTATTGGTATTTAGCTTACCGTATGCAGCTTTAAGACCTAGACCACCAACTGAGTAATCAACACCCATGTTGTACCCATCAATGGTTTCTTTAGGTGTATTGTTAGGTTGACCAGCAAACACACCACCAATAGTAGCAGTTAAACCGTTAAGAGACGGAGTTACATAGGCTACAGTCTTATGGATTCCTGCATCAGAATAAGTAGTACCTGAACGGTAATTTTTTACATTACCGATATCAGTTGTTGCTTGAATACCTTCAGTCGGGTGATCGAAACGACCAGCAATCAACGTACCCCAGTTACCAGTAGCACCAGCAAAAGTATTACGCTGAGTCAATGAAGTTGTTGATGTAACAACTGTATTAGTGTTTACATCTGCACTTTGACTATTACTTCCGGTTACTGCAAAACCAGCTTCCCACTGGTAGATACCAACAGTGCTATCTAAACCTAGGTCTACAGTACCCTTTACACCAATACGGTTTCCACCGTCAAAGGCGTTAGTAGTAGAGCCTTTAACATTTTCCAGACCTACACGGAATTGTCCGTAAAGCGTTGCATCAGCAGATGCGATAGCAGGTACAGCAAGTGCGCCAGCTACAGCCATAGCGATAATAGATTTTTTCATTTAGGTTTTCCCCTTCAACGTTCAACATACTAGTAGTTGCTTTATTTTTTCGAAGAGCATCATCTGTGATGCAACCCCAAAAATACTATAAAAGCAGATTATTGCAAACCTGTGAAGCCGAAAAAGTAACTTTTTTGCTACGGTTAGCATCTGCCAGATCAAGACTCAGAGGGTTTTTGCTAACTTGCCAAATCTGGATCTAACCAAATCAACAACTTACCACCACTATCTGAATCTAAAACCTTAACTTGTTCAATTACAGCACAGGGATTCAAGGTTTTGCAAGTTTTTTTTGCAATAAACAATCAATCCGCTGCCCTTAAATAAATTGTGGGTAGGATACCACAGCACCACCACATGACAACCTTTTTCGAGACTTTTCGAACAAGATTCACTCAATTTCGACACCATCATTACGCAACTGCAGCAATTTTACCAGCTTTTTATCATTTACATCGTAACTGATTTGCCTGAGGGGCTGGGGTTAACACTCTACAGACCTCTGGCGCATGGATGCGCCAGCGAGCCTACAGGGACGTATTCACGGCGTGTCTGTAGAGTGTTAGCCCCAGCCGCTACAACTCCAAAATCACAACCCCGATAACATCTGCTTCAAACGCTTCTCCGATACCGTCTGCCTAGTTCCCAACTGCTGCGCAAACAAAGAGACACGATACTCCTCTAGCAACCAGCGAAATTGTAGCAATTCCTCTGACACCTCACCTCGCTGCTGTGCATCAGCCATTTTTTTCTGCCAACTTTGCCAAAACGCTTGAATTTGATCAGACCATAAACACTGTTGGCGAAGATCACGGGCATACTTTTCCATGCGTATCTCTATCGCTTGTAAATACCTTGGATAGCATTTCAACCACTCTATCGATGTGGCTGTTAAGTAATGAGGAGAGAACAAACCATCTAACTGCTGCTTAATATCATTAAGAACAGGCACCGCTTGCAGATTAATCTTTCCATTTAACTGTTTCTGAATACGATGCAAGGTACTGTGCTGTTCAAAGATCCATTGGTCTAAAACAACCGCTTGATCATGTAACCCTGCTCTTACAAAGGGTAACAAAGCTTCAAATGCCTGTCGATCTTTGGGTAAGGTATCAGCGATTAGATGTAGTACAGATGAAAGCAGTAACTCATCCTCTAGACGTTTAACTTCAAAACGCTTACCCGCCAATAACACCGATTGAGGCAATCGCTTTATCTGCTTTCGCGCAAAGCGCACAGGTTCAGGTAAGGATAGCAAGAACAGGCGAGCTATCCCTCTTGGGTTTAGTGCTTGTGCCTCGCAGCGTCGACTTACCACTTGTAGATCTACCTGATCGCCTCGATCTTGTAACACTGGGAAGGCGTCGACCTCTAGACCACCGGCTTGGCGCAACTTAACTGAATCAGGTAGTTGATCAAAATCCCAAGTGGTTAATCCTTTTCTACCCCAGCTTTGTTTAGGCGATGCGTTTTGTAGCAACTGCTCTGCTTGGTCTGCAAAACGCTTATTGAGTTGTTCCCAGTCACGACTTAACGCTAAAACCTGCCCTTTCGGCCCCAATAAACGAAAATTGATACGATGATGCTCATCCAACTGAACGGCTCTGAAGACGTCTGCATCCACTCTTAGCCCCGTCATTCGCAGCAAGTGATGCGCCAACGCTTCATAAAGATCTCCTTCAGCAAAATTCACCGCCTGACAGAAAGCTTCAACATAATTAGGTACAGGCACATAATGTTTACGCTGTGATTTGGGCAAACCTCGGAGAATCGCGGTCACTTTATCTGCCAACATACCCGGCACTAACCACTCTAAGCGCTTAAGAGGCAAGGCATTCAATAATGGAAGCGGTAACTCTAGCGTCACCCCATCGTCTTCAGCGCCCGGATCAAAATGATAGCTAAGCGATAATTTTACGCCTTCATGCATTAGATGATCAGGATATTGCTGCTGAGTTACATGATCGGCGGAGCGTTGCAGTATGTCCTCTTCTTGCATATACAGCGCTTTTGGCTGTTCTTTCTCGATCTTTTTGCGCCAGCTTTCAAAACCCTGCCCATTAACTATCTGCTCGCCTCCTAGCTCAGCAAAACGCTTCAGATAAAAATTCGCTAGCGTTTCTTCATCAACCAACAGATCGCGACGACGAGTTTTCGCTTCAAGCGTCTCCACACTTGCTAATAGGTCACGGTTATGTTGAAAAAAAGGTGCTTGTGTTTGATATTCACCTTCGACCAGCGCGCTGCGAATAAATATTTCGTGACTGAGTTTTGGGTCGATGCGTCCATAATGTACTTTTCGCTTAGGAACGATAATTAAGCCATAGAGCGTGACCTGCTCCGTCGCTACCACTTGAGCGCGTTTTTTCTCCCAATGAGGTTCCATCCAAGTTTTCTTGATGAGATGCGCTGCCGGTGCTTCGATCCATTCGGGTTCAATTTTTGCCACTTGATGAGCAAAGAGTTTGCTGGTTTCTAGCATCTCTGCCGCCATCATCCACTTAGGATTTTTCTTGAACTGCCCTGAACCCGGGAAAATGAAGAAGCGGCGATTACGTGCTCCTAGATATTCACCCTTCTCTTGCTTTAGACCGATATGACTGAGCAAGCCCGCTAATAATGAACGATGAATAGAGGCGTAATCGCTAGACTCTTTATTTTCAGTCATCTTTAAATCACGAACACTCAGGTGCAGTTGACGATGTAAATCACGCCATTCGCGCATTCTTACCCAAGAGATAAAGTGTTTTTGACACCATTTACGCAGTTGATTTTGACTCAAAGCTAAACGCTGCTCTTCATAAAGATTCCAAAGATTTAAGAGCGTAACAAAGTCAGAATCTTCGTCAGCATAGAGCTTATGCTTTTCATCAGCCGCCTGACGCTTTTCCATCGGACGCTCTCGCGGGTCTTGGGTACTCAGTGCACTGGCAATGATCAACACTTCTGTTAATGCACCAAGGCGATTTGCCTCAACCAACATCCGACCAATACGAGGGTCAACGGGTAAGCGGGCTAAATCACGACCGATGGGTGTCAGTTGTCGCGAGCGTGTCACCGCACCTAACTCTTCTAATAATTTAAAGCCATCACTGATAAAACGAGAGTCGGGCGGATCGACAAAAGGAAAGGCTGCGATATCACCCAATTTTAGTTGCAGCATACTAAGAATAACGGCGGCTAAATTAGTGCGTCGAATTTCTGCATCGGTAAAGGCTGGACGACTGTTAAAGTCCTCTTCACTGTATAGACGGATACACACACCTGACGCAACTCGACCACAGCGCCCAGCTCGTTGATTAGCACTAGCCTGAGACACGGCTTCAACTGGCAGTCGTTGAACTTTAGAGCGGTAACTGTAACGTGAGATTCGCGCTAAACCCGGATCGATAACATAGCGAATACCAGGGACGGTTAAAGAGGTTTCGGCGACATTGGTAGACAGAATAATCCGTCTACCTCCTCTTCGCTGTTCATTAAAGACTCGATTTTGTTCAGCTAGGGATAAACGTGCATAGAGTGGAACAACTTCGCAGTCACGAAGTTCTGCTTTACGCAAAGTATCGGCTGTTTCTCTAATTTCACGCTCGCCGGGTAAGAAAATAAGTATGTCACCTGGGCCACCGTCGCGTTTTGATCTATCGATGGCATTGAGTTCGTCCACCGCTTGCAAGATGCCCTGCTGCAAGTCTTGAGCTTTATCATCTTCAACTTCTAGCTCATGCAATGGACGATACAAAACTTCAACAGGATAGGTACGTCCAGAAACTTCTATAACGGGTGCATTGTTGAAATGCTTTGAAAAACGTTCAACATCGATGGTTGCTGACGTGATGATAAGCTTAAGATCGGGACGCTTAGGTAGAAGCTTTTTTAAATAACCCAATAAGAAGTCGATATTCAGACTGCGCTCATGCGCCTCATCGATAATGATCACTTCATATTTCTTCAG
>REDB01000061.1 GCA_007693685.1 Oceanospirillales bacterium | reverse complement strand
TATCTGAGTTAACCATCTGGGAGCGACAGCCTGATTGAAGCATTATTGTAAACTGAACACTTAAACGCTTGGAGGAGACCTTTGCCCTAGTTGTGGTGCTGGCCAGATGGTGTCTATGGCTTTACTGCAACGAGGCACAGGTGTTTTAAAGAATTTTTGGAGTGAAACTGATCTTCTGGTATGAATCAAAATAACACTGCTATATGCTAAAAATATAAAGCAACAAGATTGGGAAGAGTACACCATGTCAACTGGTTCAGTTTTTGTGAATAATCGCACCCAATCTGTTCGACTTCCCGCAGACAGCCGATTTCCTGAAAGCGTCAAAAAAGTCAATGTTAGAGTCGTTGGCCACGAACGGGTTTTAACACCTGTTGGTCATTCCTGGGACAGCTTCTTTCTAGATCCAGACCATGTGACCGAAGACTTTATGACTGAACGAGCGACGCAAGAACAACCTGAAAGAGAGCCCTTGTGATGTTGAAGTACATGCTAGATACCAACATCGTCATCCATGTCTGTGACACTCAATAAATTCATTTGCGCATCAATTTTAACAGTGTATCCAATCCTTCGTTGGTCATTTCGAACCCAATGTCAGTTAAAAATTGCTTATGAATATCAATATTTTGAGCAAAAAAGTAGGTAGATGTCATCGCATTAGCGGGATCACCTTCTAGCGTTTCTAAAAAATGATCAACATTATCCTCAAGACGCTGCATATAGACAGACTTTATTTCTTCTATGTTCATGTTGGTTACCCTTTTAGATTCGAAGCCATCTTCGAACGCGCTAATTTAAAGTGTAGTTTATAAATTAGAAATCTGGGTAGGAGATCTCTCCTGTTCTTTCGATACCGTAAAACGGCCAACTTGTTGAGAAAGAAACTGCGATGAATAGCGCACATCACCTACGCTATTTTGTAACTCTGACATAGCGGTATACAGCTCATGTGAAGTGGCTTCTACCTGCCGGATTGAATCGCTATAACGCTGACTATGCTCGCTTATCTCTTTCATCAGAGCAAACATACGTTCAACGGTTTGCTGCAGCGTAGCGTTCTCGCTACTGGCGACTGCAGCCTCCTGCAGACGCTGATCTACTTCCTCTACTCCATCAGCCATAAAGGATACTGCCTCCTGAGTTTCTTTCTGAAGACTCGTCACGGTGTTCTGAATTTCAGAAGCAGCGTCTGCGGTGCGACTGGCCAGCGATCGAACCTCATCAGCAACCACCGCAAAGCCACGGCCGGCATCACCGGCTCTCGCCGCTTCAATCGCAGCATTCAGTGCAAGCAAATTCGTTTGGCTGGTGATGCTCGTTATCATTACCACGATATCGCCAATCTCACCCATTCGCGTATCCAGACTTTGCACCCGCTGCGCGGTGGTTTCCACCACTTTACGGATACTGAGTGTACTCAACTGTGCATCATCAAAACGCCGACGAGCATCTTGGACCACCTCATCCATGGCGCGTTTCATTATTTGGGCCGTTTCAGAAGCATCACGAATACTGCGAATCTGATCGTCCACCAACGACAGCATTTGACGGATTTCTGCATTCATTGCCGTGTCCGAGGCTCGAACGTTTTGTGTACGATCCAACATAACATGACTGGATTTCTGAACGTCACTCGTTGTCGTTTTAACTTGCCCCATCAGCGTATCGAGACTATCCAGAAAACTGTTAACCCAGCGGGCCATTGCGGCGGTCTCATCACGCCTTAACCCAGCTTCAGGTATCCTTTGTTTAAGGTTACCCTCACCTTCAACAAGCATGCGGATAATATCAGTGATATTTCGTAACTGGGAAACGATGCGGTTTGGCCCAGTGGCTGCAAAAATTAACGCAGAGCCCGCCATAAGAACTGCATTAACACATAGGCTAATCAGCAATCCGGGGTCGAACCAGTGATGGATAAACGTAGTGAGCGCCAGCAACAAGAAAACTGATAAGAAGAAAGAACCTAACAAGCTAACGCTGATTGAGCGATGTCGGTATACCTCCTCAAGATCACCCTCACACATCATACCCCATCGGTCAGGTGAACCGGGTAACTGAAAGGTAACACCTTTGCCTATAACCGGAATATACCGATAATCCGAATACCCCGGATACATCACAAACACATTGCTTCCTTTGGCAATAGTTTCCCGCACGCCAGGGTGAAGTTGACCGGTTGCTGGGCTAATAAAGCGCAACTCCAGTTCCGTATGATCTTTAATTTGGACAGTTCCCCAAGGGGTACGAATACCCTCTTTCAGATTATCACCATGCGAAAACCTATTATCTTCAAAGCGAGATCGTGACAGTGCAATGCCAGTCTCTACGCTGGAATCGAACACTGGATTGACCATGAACAGATAGTTATCACCCGATTCAGGGTATACATGGCCCGCTTCACGCTGAATCAAATCGCCAATAACATCATTAGGCACCCGCGCACACAGGCAATATTCACCGCTAAAAGAACCCGCTAAGGGTTGATAAAACATCAGCGTTACCGCATCGTGAAATATCGAGCTTGAAGGACCAATAGCCAACGTAACGGGGTCAACATAGGGGCCATGCAAGAATGGTTGCTGCAACCCCTTCTGAAGCGCTTCGGTTGGTTTACCAGAGAGATGCGATTGACCAGCACGGCCTGCTACAGTCGAAACTACAACGTTGCCTGCGCGATTCAGCACCATCAGTTCTGAGCAATCAGGAAATTGTGTCACCCTGCGCTCCAATAGCTTAGCCCACAGGTCAATATCTGCTGAGGAGCACAGCGCAGCCAGTTCCTGTAACTGTTTCCAATGCGATGACGTCCATTGTTGAAGAAGATGTACACGGGTTGCCGCGATGCCCTCAAACACTTCTTCAACTATCGAATAGGCATTGCGGTTCAAAAAACACGACCATCCTAAACGCAACTTGCTATTCGTTCCTATCCACGGCAACCAATGGCGCTCAGACCGGGATAGTTGCATCTGGCAGCTTTTAAGTTCAGTCATAATTGGCCCTTGATCAACCTACTAAACATCTATAGAGCAATTGAATCAAAAATTGTTAATTGGTTCCACTATTAACGTTACGAAATCGGAAATCCGGGAAATTGCGAAAATTGGGGTTGGAGTCGGTGTCGGAGTCGGAGTCGGAGTGAGATCGCACTTGAGTAATAATATTTTTAATGTAAACGTAATATGTTTCTAGGTTTACTCACTCAACCGATACTTAACCTGTCCATCCTTGAAACGTGTTTCAGTTAAGTTAACGCGATCACCTTCGGATAATGACTGTCGCAACACCAAGACTCGTGTAGACTCCCCAGTCGGAAGTTCAATACGCGCCGTCGTCATACTCACTTGATTGCCAGTTCTAAAGGACTCGGCCTCACCTGTATTTACCTCGACCACAACACCTTGCAAGACTTGGGTTGACAGGATATCCGATTCTTTGGCAGGCGACCAGAAGAAGACTACCGCAACAATTAAGATCAGTAACGGAAAAATAGTACGAACCAGTCTGAAGTGATGGGGATATTGACTAGCCATGGTTAATCATAAACACTCTGATCTGCTTATTAACAGGCTGCATTGCTATTGCATCCAGCATCAACTGACGAAGCATTGCTAACGCATCTTCATCAATATTAGCTGATACCGGCAGTTTAACCAAAATATCAAGCTTTTCATGCTCATCCAGTACCTCTAGCAAACAATCAAAAGCCGCGTCCCAATTCAGGCCAAAATAGTCTGGGAAATGGAAAGTATTAGACAGTGTTTGCAACATAGACACCTTTTCAACGACAACAAGCGCTGAGAAATCTAGCTCAAAGTCCGCAGAAATGTGTTCACCAAGCGTTAATTCATAGACACCCGAGGGTTTTGGTAGACTCATGGCGGCGTAATTATTCTGAAGGTTGCATAGTGATCTTGGGTGTAATAGTAAACTTCGGGAGGATTACCGCCCGTCACCACTCGCCTGGGTCCTCGATGATTTAAGCCAGGTTTGATAAGCGGCTTTTAACCCTTTGAGCGTGTAGCGACTCGCATGATAAAACCTTGCCAACCCTGTAATTTTTCTTGGCATTGCGACACGCTACCCATTATTAAACTGTCACTCTGACTTTGGATATGAACCACAACCGCATTAAACTTCTGGCTTTTCCAATGTTGACGTATCCTTTTGGGGTTTTGTAAACGCCATGTTTGTTAACCACAGGGCCAAACCTACCAGCGCAATGCCTACTGCGTAATACAGCAACTCTATGGGCTGCGAAGGTTTGAGATATATCGCGGCTTCAAAAAACATCACCACTAAGATCAAGACAATCACTTTGGCCAGTTTATCTTTTAAATCATCGAGGCTGTTCACCACAAAATCTGACTCGCACCTTGAGCTTTTTTTGCAATAGTGAGTTTTGAAATGAACAACTCGTACAAACCCAATGAGAAAATAAGCATAATCGCGCCAATTAGAAAGCCATCAACCGCTCCAATCACCGTTCCAATCGCTTTCGACTTTAAAGCCGCTCGTTCGACATACGCTAAAGAATGATAATCAGTGAGCGAAATTAATAGGTATTAAACTTCAACCGCCGTGATGTAAAACATCACAAATGCAATGACTAAACTCGCCACAACAGCCGTTAACACTACCAAGCGACTGTGCCACAATACGGCGTGAACTACTCGCCGCTAAAGCGGCAGAGCTTCCAAACCAGCGACCTGAGTCGCT
>REDB01000233.1 GCA_007693685.1 Oceanospirillales bacterium | reverse complement strand
TGAAATTAATAAGCGAAGAACTTTTGCTATCATCTCGCACCCTGATGCGGGTAAAACCACTATCACTGAAAAGTTGTTATTGATTGGTCAGTTGATCCAAGTTGCTGGAACGGTCAAGGGTCGTGGAAGTGATCGGCATGCGACCTCTGACTGGATGACGATGGAGCAAGAGCGCGGTATCTCTATTACCTCTTCTGTCATGCAGTTTCCTTACAAGGATCGAACGGTAAACCTTCTTGATACCCCGGGGCACGAGGATTTCTCTGAGGATACCTATCGTACACTGACTGCCGTCGACTCTGCCTTGATGGTAGTGGATGGAGCAAAGGGTGTTGAGGAACGAACGATCAAATTAATGGAAGTCTGTCGTTTAAGAGATACGCCCATTTTTTCCTTTGTAAACAAACTCGACCGTGATATTCGTGATCCTATAGAGCTGCTGGATGAGATAGAAGAGGTTTTGAAAATTGAAGCCGCTCCGATCAACTGGCCTATAGGTTCCGGTAAATGGTTCAAAGGTGTCTATAACCTTTATACCGATACGATTCATATCTTTACACCGGGTATGGGTCATACACTGGCGGAAGATAAGCGTATTCAAGGGTTGGAGTCTGATGAAGCGCGTGCCTTACTGGATGATGAGTATGATAGCTTTGTCGATGAGATAGAGTTAGTGAAAGGGGCGACTCATCCATGGGATGTGCAAGCCTATTTAGATGGTAAATTGACTCCCGTCTTTTTCGGTACTGCATTGGGCAACTTTGGTGTGCGTGAAATGCTAGACGATTTTGTGCAGTGGGCACCAGCTCCTCCATCTCGTCCTACGGAAACTCGCGATGTAGCTGCGGATGAAGAAAAATTCACTGGATTCATCTTTAAGATTCAAGCCAATATGGATCCCAAACATCGTGACCGTATCGCTTTTATGCGAATCTGCTCTGGAAGTTATACACGTGGTATGAAGATGCGCCACGTACGTACCGGTAAAGATGTTCGTATCGCCGATGCCGTAACCTTTATTGCCGGTGATCGCGAAAACGTTGAAGAAGCTTGGTCAGGCGATATTATTGGTTTGCATAACCATGGCACGATTCAAATTGGCGATACTTTTACCGAAGGTGAGTCACTGAAATTTACCGGAATTCCTCACTTTGCTCCTGAAATGTTCCGTCGAGTGCGTCCTAAAGATCCATTAAAAATGAAGCAGTTGCAAAAGGGTTTGCAGCAGTTGTCAGAAGAAGGCGCTGTTCAGCTGTTTATGCCATTGAAAAACAATGACCTAATATTAGGTGCTGTGGGTCAGCTTCAGTTTGAAGTGGTGGTGTATCGGTTAAAGGATGAATATAAGGTGGAATGCCTCTATGAGCCGATTACGGTGCAAACAGCGCGTTGGGTTGAGTGTAGCGATAATAAGATGCTCGATGAGTTTAGACGTAAAGGGCATGATAATTTAGCATTAGATGGCGCTGGTTTGATGACTTACTTAGCCCCTACGCGGGTTAATCTTTCCCTAACTGAAGAGCGCTGGCCAGATATCCGCTTTAGAGCAACACGGGAACATTAATAGAAGGTTACTAAGGTGTTTTTTGATACCCATTGTCACCTAGATTTTGCTGTATTTGATCAAGGTCGTGACCAGTTGATGCAGCAGGGGAAGGCCATGGGTATTGATAAAATTCTAGTACCCGGTGTTCAGCTAGTAGATTTTCCAAAAATCATTCAACTGCAACAGCAATGGCCATCGCAGATAGCCATTGCACTTGGTTTGCACCCCTGCTTTATTCATCATCATCCCGAAGATGCTATTGCTGAATTAACTCATCAGTTAAATCAACACTCTAATGTTTGTGCTCTAGGTGAAATTGGCTTGGATGCGCGTGAAGGCATGGCACCTGAAATGGTTCAAGTGATGTTGTTAGAGGCTCAACTCAAGCTGGCGCGACAGAGGGAGTTGCCTGTCATTCTACACGTTGTCAAAGCGCATGATCGAATGTTAAGTCTACTTCGTCGCTATGCGTTGCCAAAGGGTGGAGTTGTACATGCTTTTTCTGGAAGTGCTGAACAGGCAAAACAGTATGCAAAACTGGGTTTTAAGCTAGGTTTTGGTGGCGCGATCACCTACGCAAGGGCTCATAGACAGCACCGATTGGTGCGCGAATTACCCTTAGAGTGGATATTGCTTGAGACGGATGCGCCTGATATGCCGTTAGAAGGCTATCAGGATCAGCCTAATAGCCCTTTGCATGTTATCAAGGTGGCAGAAGCAATGGCAGAACTAAGAGGGCTGAGTCTTCAGTCTGTTGCTGAACAGACTCAGCTTAACGGATTTGAGTTGTTCGGCATCAATTAATTGTCATAGTAAGCGCGATATACAGCTTCAAGCGTAGACCATGCCGTGTCAGTATATTCGTTCATCGGTAAATGATAGAAGCGACCTTCGCCTTGGCGTTCAGGGGTGTAACTATTATTAGGCGGGTTAAGTAACATTCTTGCAAAATTCACCGGATAGTTAGGTCCCGCAACACGTTGACCATACTTTTCTTCCATGGGGCGTAAGACAGTTCGTGCAGAAGCAATGGGTGCTAATGCATAGCATCTCGATGTCTCACCCCGACATACTCTTAGCTCTTGCGTATCCAGCTTGTAATACTGATTAGCGGTTGGATCACGTTGAAGGAGGCCGTCTGTTTTAAGGCATCCGGTCAAAAAAAATGCAAATACTAGGGTTAAACCTGCTAAACGTAACATCTTATTGCTCCTAGAATACTCTTGATAACTATTTTGCTGATCCGCAGATCAATTATTAAAGTCATCATAGGGGTTTTCAACAGCGATGGAAACGGGGTTTGTATAACCTGGTAGGCGAATCTCTGTATCGGTTATATGCAAATCCTCACCTGTAAGCACTTGATGATCGTATAGATAGATAGGTTTGCTAAGACCATGCGTTGCTTCGTTGTCGTATGCTTTGGCAGTTTCAGTGACTTTCGCGTTGCGCTCTTGCCAAGCATGCATGCTGGATTGACCATAGCGCTTCGTTAACAAAGCTTGAGTGACTTTAGGCGATAAAATGACGGCACTAGCGTTATTTCCACCAAAGCCTTTGGCGTTAATCAGCACGCTTTCCATATGCTCGGGATTATCAGTGATATGGCTAAGTGGAAAGTGTAAATTCGATTGATGAACATCATCGGCAATTTCTGGAGTGGTTGTTAATCCAGGAATAACACCATATTGCCAGACACCCAAAGATGCCATGATTTGATCACCACCAGCACAACCCTGAGAGTGACCAACATAAGCTTTAACAGCCGATACGGTCCAGTCTCGAATGCCGAAAGCTTTGGCCGTTTCATTGATGACATGAGATTCGGTCACACGGTTTTGCGGGGTACTTGTTCCATGTGCCTGAACAAAACTGTGCTGCTTTAAAGAAGTCTCACCTAATAAGCTTTTAACTAATGAAGCCGCTTTACCGAGCGTGAAGTAGTTGCCAATACCTGGTGCTGAGATGGATTTCTTATGGCCGTCAGCATGAACAAAGACATCTCCTACGGCTCCGAAAATTTGAGCGCCAGTTTCAATCGCTAAGTCATCGCTCATCAATACTAGGTACTGGCTTGATTCGCCCATGGTAAAGCCACAGTTATTACCAAAAGGGCGGCAAGCACGTCGGTAATCATCTTCACTAAGGCTGGATAGGTTATCCAGTGCCATCAAGTATTTATCTTCGGCTAGGGCTCCCATAGCACGGAAACCTTCAATGATTTCCGGTGTGACAGGAGCATCGCTACCCCCAACCATGACCAGTTTTCTACGACCTGAACGTATCTCTTCGACACCGCTCTTTAAGTTATATAAAAATGTCGCACAGGCGCCTAAGGCACCACCCGTTAGACCGACGTTACCCAGTAAGTAGGCATTGATAAAATCGGCGGGCATTTGAGCATAGCCTAAAGGCATCTGCTTAGAGGTGGTTCTTTTTCCAAGCGCAGGAAATTTAGTTAATCCACCAAAGCCAGCATCATCCATTTGTCCAATCGAATTGCTGGCAAATACCGCAACTTGATCGGGAGATAGTTGAGCCGCTAGAGTCTGAAAATCAATACCCACTGAGCGTAATGCGTCTGAAGCAGCATAAACACTCATCTGAAGACCGCGTGGATGATTGCGCGATTGATACAATGAACTTGGATCAAATCCAGTCGGCAACATTCCTGCGCTTTGCACCGCAGATTCACGATAATCAGGGAAAATAACGTCACATCCGCCGTTAATCCGGACTTCAGATTCACTGGCAGACAGTGTGTTAATTTGCCAGTTTGAAGGTGGGTTTTGAGGTAGATGACGATTGCGTAAGCGAAAGGTTAAAGGGTCTGTGCCAGCATTTAATGTTGCTGCTTTGTTCAGCATGACTTGGTTTACATCGAACCAGTCTGGATGTATTCGGCGAATAAGAGTGTCTGCACAGATTTGACTTTCCAAAGCCTGTGCTAAACTGTTCATATCAAAGTTTTGTCCATCCTTGGTGATGAACTGTCCATTAATATATTCAGCGCGCTGCATCAGCGTAGCTAAGGCAGTCAAGGTTTCGCTTCGACTCTGATTGTCTAGCTTATCCAGTATCAAACGGCGATATCCGTGATGAAAGGATGATCGACCGGCAGGGCTAATGCCGCCGAAACCAACAATGACTGGAAGCTGTGACAAGAGGATGGCTCCTTGAAGCTGAAATGCTGTAAATGCGCTAAAACCCTG
>REDB01000086.1 GCA_007693685.1 Oceanospirillales bacterium | reverse complement strand
CCAAACCAACAAAACGACGAAACAATAAGTCACGCGCCAGTTGCTTTTCTAAGGCGGGATCACTGAGCTTATACCAGCATTGAAGAAGCAGTGCTTTGAACATCATCAAAGGAGGCCATGCTTTTTCACCACGCTTGCTAGCGTGAATCTCAGTCAGAAGCATCTGGACACGTGACCAGTTAATCAGATCATGAACTTCATCAAGCTCTTTAAGTGCCTTATGCTCAAGGATCATTGAATCTGCCAAGCTGCGCTGAGTGAGGTTTTTCCAAGCCATTGTGATCTTCCAACGATGCTGTTTAAATGACAATTATCTCAAATTATCAGGTGACTGGCTCGTGCTTCGTGCAAAGCTCTCATACTGTATTTTAAGTGGGCATAAGATGTATGCATCATCTGCTAATGTCCTCTTAAACATCAAGGGAAGTAATGATGACCTTTGCAAAGAATACCCTAGATCCAAAACACAACCGAATTCTATCTGCTTTAAGTCCGAGCGATTTTGCTCGGATTGAAAGCAATCTGGAATGGGTAGACTTACCAGCTGGTCAAGTTTTGTACAAACCGCTAGATAGT
The DNA here is from genome assembly GCA_007693685.1 of Oceanospirillales bacterium. Lineage (GTDB taxonomy): Bacteria > Pseudomonadota > Gammaproteobacteria > Pseudomonadales > Balneatricaceae > Nitrincola. Next base: position 4,183 of record REDB01000086.1, on the reverse strand, counting down.
CTTGATTATATATATTTCCCCACCGCTGGCATCATTTCTAAAGTATTTAACGCTAAAGATGGCTCGTCGACTGAATTAGGTATGACAGGCAAAGATGGCTTTGTCGGAGTTCCATTAGTATTAGGGGGAGAACAATCGATATACAAAGCTGTGGTACAAAGCAAAGGTGAAGGTTATCGTCTTCGTGCAGATGTCTTTTCATGGGAATTACTTCAAGCAGAAGGATTGCTTCAACCCTGTCTAATTTACATACAAGCATTGATGACTCAAATTGCCCAAAATGTGGTTTGTAATCGTCATCACAAAGCCGATCAACAACTATGCCGCTGGCTTTTACAATGTTTAGATCTGTTAGATTCTGACATCATTGACATGACTCATGAACAGATCGCTAATATGCTTGGGGTTCGACGTGAATGTGTTACCGGAGCAGCCGTTAAGCTTCAAGCTGCTGGGCTCATCAGCTATAGTCGTGGACATATCGTTATTATTGACAAAGCTGGCATCCAGAAGCGTTCATGCGAGTGTTACCAATTAGTTAAGTCAGAAAATGATCGTTTGTTTAGCTTAAAACCCCCTCCCCGCCAGAAACAGCGAGAACTCACGACACCAGCAACACTGCGTCAACGTGCCGAGACACGCTTACAAGAGCAACCTCGTCCCGCTATCATTCCTGAGTGGGACAGTTCCCGTATCATTCACGAACTTCAGGTGCATCAAATTGAACTAGAAATGAACAATGAAGAACTTAGACGCGCCTATGATGAAACTGATGCTCTTCGTGCTCACTATCTAGATATCTATGATTTTGCGCCCGTCCCTTACTTAACAGTCAATTCTATTGGTTCCATTCTGGATATGAATCTAGCGGCCGCGATTTTGACGAGAATTAAACGGTCACAAAAATCTCACCATCGATTTCATTCATTGTTAACAGAGCTATCCTTACCCATTTTTCAGAATTTCTTAGATGAAATACTCCAAGGTAAATTAGTAAATAGCTGTGAAGTAAGCCTCAAGCCCAATGCACAAGCACCAGAAACTCTAATAAAAATAGAAGGTGTTAGTGATGAATCTGGTGAAGAGTGCCGCATAAACATCTCCAAAGTGTGACACTAGATCTCGTTCGACATAGCATCGCTTTAAGGTCTATGAAGATTGATTCCGCAATTCGCTAGACCGTTTGCTTTGATTATCACTATCGACCTAATGGAAACACTTGCTATGAATGACGTAGAAGACTCTCCCACTCTAGACTGCATCTCCGCAGCGACAGCAATACCTGTCGTCGGCATTGGCGCTTCAGCTGGCGGGCTGGAAGCTCTCGAATTATTTTTAGGCTCAGTAACGCCTAACAGTGGAATGACCTACGTTATCGTGCAGCATCTAGATCCAACACAAAAAGGGATGATGCCGGAGTTACTGCAACGTGCAACCCGCCTGCCTGTTATTCAAGCTGCACATCACACTAAAGCACTGCCAAATCATGTCTATGTGCTTCCACCAAATCACAATATATCGATAAAAAATGGGGAGCTATGTTTATCTAAGCCCTCTGCACCTCGTGGACAACGTTTACCGATTGATTTTTTTCTAACATCTTTAGCAGAAGATCAGCAACAGCTAGCCGTTGCGGTTTTACTCTCGGGCATGGGTTCAGATGGTTCAAAAGGCTTGCGCGTCATTAAAGATAAAAAAGGCTTAGTTTTTGTTCAGGACCCGATAACAGCAGCCCTTACCTCTATGCCGCAAAGCGCCATTGATACAGGTTTAGTCGATGTAATCGCACCTGCAGCAGAGTTACCTAAACGTATCACCGATCGCTTATCAAAACAGGTGGTTAGTGAAGAGAGCTGTAGCAATGAAGATGAAAGTAACCATGAAGCCAGTTTATTAAAACATGGATTAGAGCAAGTTTTGTTGCTAGTGCAAGAACACAACGGTCACGACTTTTCGCTTTATAAAAAAAGTACACTTTATCGGCGTATCGAACGTCGGATGGGAATATATCAATTTGAAAAGCTTAGTGACTATATCGAGTTACTGAAGGAAAATAAGCAAGAGCTGGATCTACTCTTTAAAGAGTTCTTAATCGGGGTCACAAGTTTTTTTCGCGATCCTAGTGCTTGGGAAAGTCTAGCGGATAAAGCCTTCCCGTCTATTTTCAATCATTACCCCTCTGGCAAAGCGCTACGTGCTTGGGTACCTGCCTGTTCAACTGGAGAAGAAGCCTACTCTTTGGCGATTGCGTTTAAAGAAGCCCTAGCATCTCATCAACCTAAAGGTCGTTTCTCTTTACACATTTTTGCCACTGACCTTGCGCAAGATGCTATTGATCGGGCGAGAATGGGACATTATTCCAAAGATATCAGCGCCAGAGTATCGAAAACTCGGCTAGAGCGATACTTTACCCCAACTGAGGATGGCTATCAGATTGGCAAAGAAATTCGTGAAATGGTCATTTTCGCACCTCAAAACATGGCTCAAGATCCACCTTTTACGAAGCTAGACCTGTTGTTATGCCGCAATGTTCTGATCTACTTTGACTCAGAGTTACAACAAAAACTTCTGGCGCTGTTTCATTACGCACTCACACCTGGCGGCATTCTATTTCTTGGCAATTCAGAAACTATTGGTTCTACCACACACTTGTTTGATGCTCTCGATTCAAAATCGAGAATTTACACTCGATTGGATAACTCACACCAATTACCACTTATTGACTTTCCCACACGCTTTCGCACATTTATCGAGGACAGTGAAGTGACGACTACCTCTCCTAGCAAAAACTTACAACTGCTAGCTGATCAACTATTACTTCGAGAGTTTGCTCCAGCTGCGGTCTTAGTCAACGCCAGTGGGGACATCATTTATATTTGCGGACGGACTGGCCGTTACCTTGAACCAGCGGCGGGAAAAGCCAACTGGAATGTCTATGCCATGGCACGCGATGGATTAAGACATAAACTTGGATCTGCACTACAGCAAGTGGTTCAAAACAAAGGGCGAATTGAGTGCAATGATATTTCCATAGAGGTTGAAGGTAAAACTTATCTACTGGATTTAACCTTGCAATACATTAAAGATCCTGAACCGCTTCATGGCACTATCATAATCGTTTTTACTGAGTTGCGCTCTAAAGTAACGCCTAAGCGATCACACAAAAGAAAGTCTCAATCACCTGTCGAACTTCAACTCGAAAAAGCCCTAGAACAAGCAGAGGATGAAGTCCGTTATCTGCGAGAGCAAATGCAAACCTCAGGTGAAGAACTTAAATCAACAAATGAAGAGCTTCAATCTACCAATGAAGAGCTGCAATCAACTAATGAAGAGTTGACCACCTCAAAAGAAGAAATGCAGTCACTAAACGAAGAACTACAAACCGTTAACGTGGAATTGCAATCTAGGGTAGATGACTTGTCTCGTGTCAGTGATGACATGCAAAACTTACTAAACAGTACAGAAGTAGCAACTATTTTCCTAGATGATCATCTGCATATACGACGCTTTACCAAACAAGCAGCAGACATTATCAAACTCATATCTGCGGACATTGGACGTCCTTTATCAGATCTAGTTAGTAGTTTGGACTACCCAGATCTTGGAAAGGATGCCCAAAAAGTGTTGGACACGATGGTTTTTTCAGAAAAACAAGTCAGATCAGATAATGAGCGCTGGTTCACTGTTCGCATCATGCCCTACCGAACCATGCAAAATCGTATAAACGGTCTTGTTATCACGTTTATCGATATCACTGTGGCAAAACATCTAGAAGCAGAGTTACGAGCCAGGGTTACTAAGGATTAAACCGCACATAGAAATTGACTGAGTGCGTTACCGAACCGAACTGCTAGCCCTTTCAACGTAGTTTAGAGACTCATCCTGAATCTGAGTATTTTGATGATTCAGTCTTCTATATTGAAGCAAAATAAAGAAGACATGCATTGATGAAGCAGTTAAGCAGGCAGCATATCTGCATAACAAATTTTAAAAAGGATCTTGATATGAAAAAACTACATTCGTTTTTATTCTATGCTTTGGTGGCACCGGCAATAACCCTAAGTGCAGGTTCATTGATGGCTCAGCAATCAACAGTCACTGATAATACAGCTCAACAAAACAGCGTGCTTAATGCTCCCGCGAGTGGTCAACATCGTGGTTATCTGAATGCTATTCCTGTTAA
>REDB01000270.1 GCA_007693685.1 Oceanospirillales bacterium | reverse complement strand
TTCTGGCTCAGAAGACTTTTTTAGGAAGCTTAAATTTAAGCAACCCGTTAGGCTTAGCGCAGTCACAAAAATAACGGAAGAGCGTAATAATAATTTTGATGTAAATTTAGGTGTGCGAAGGGGTTTCGCCATTTTCATGAAATCACTCCAGATGATTTTTGTATATCGTCTAACGGTGTTAATAATGTTTTCGAAGATTTACCCGGAATTTCAACGGCAAGACGAGGCATTAAATAACCTGGTAAACCCGCTTGCATTTCGGCTGCTAAACGACGAGCTTCTTTTTCAGGTATATCAAAATGTCCTGCGCCCGCTACCGGATCAAATAGAAATAGATAATAAGGTAATATGCCCGCCGCGAAAAGGGTTTTGCTGAGTGTTTTTTGTACAGTTGCATTATCGTTGATCCCGCGCAACAAAACACTCTGGTTTAACAGGGTGATATTTTGCTGTCTTAGTTGATCCACTGCTAGCTTAACCGACAGATCTATCTCGTTGGAATGATTGATATGTAGCACCATGACCGCAGATAAACGGGTATTCGCTAGCATGCTTACCAACGCTGGTGTAACGCGTGAAGGTATTACGACAGGTAAGCGAGTGTGAATGCGTAAGCGTTGAAGATGAGGAATCTTTTCAAGGTCGCTGATCATGCGTTGAAGGCGACTGTCAGGGGTGGCTAAAGGATCACCGCCTGAGAAAATAACTTCTTCGACTTCGGAGTGTTCATTTAGATAATTTAAGATAGCTTGCCATTGTTCTCGTCCAAGCTGGTTGTCTTCGTATGCAAAGTGACGACGAAAACAGTAACGACAGTTAATCGCACAAGCTCCACTTAGAATGAGTAACACTCTATGCGTGTATTTGTGAATTAATCCCGGTAAGGGGTTTGATGCGTTTTCTTCTAGCGGGTCAGTTGTGTATCCGGGATGTTCTTGAGTTTCTTGTTGTTGCGGTAGCACTTGAAGCAATAAAGGATCCCTTGGGTTTCCTTTTTCGATGCGAGACAAATATGGTTCTGGAACACGCAGATCAAACAGCGCATCGCCAGCGATAGCTCCGTCAAGCAGATCATTTGGAAGCTCTAACCTTTTCAAAAGCTGTGCAGGGTCGGTGATACTATCACGTAGCTCATCTTGCCAACTGCGAACGGGCGTTAATGAAATGGGTTGCATGGCGCTCCAAAAGTATCGATACAGTGATTTTGCGTGCGATTATTTGCGCTACAAAATTGGACTGCATTCTCGTTTGAAGTAGAATGCGTGTCAATTCTTTAAAACGGCTTTAGTCAAGGAAACCTGAATGGCTAACTATTCTGCGAATCAGTTCAAAAACGGTCTTAAAGTCATGCTCGACGGCGACCCATGTAGCATGCTAGATGTTGAGTTTGTTAAACCGGGTAAGGGTCAAGCCTTTACTCGTGTGAAAATGCGTAACCTGATTACGGGTCGCGTATGGGAACGTACTTTTAAATCGAATGAGTCGATTGAAAGTGCAGATGTCATGGATACGGATTTAGAGTTTCTCTACAGTGATGGCGAAATGTGGCACTTTATGGACACTAGCACCTTTGAGCAGGTGGCTGCGGATCAAAATGCTATCGGTGATGCAGCTAAGTGGTTAAAAGAGCAAGATAAAATCATGGTAACACTGTGGAATGGTAATCCTATTGCCGTGACTCCACCTAACTTTGTTGAGTTGGAAGTAATCGAAACCGATCCCGGTGTTAAGGGTGATACGGCTCAAGGTGGATCTAAACCTGCTACTCTCAGCACGGGTGCTATTGTGCGTGTACCACTGTTCATCGAGATAGGTGAAAAGCTGCGCATTGATACTCGTTCTGGCGAATACGTCAGTCGCGCTTAACCTTCGATGTACTCCAACGAATGGCAACCCACAGCATCGCTGACGAATCTTCGTCAGCGTGCTGAGCTTTTGAAATCAATTCGTCACTTTTTTGATCAGCGCAATGTTATGGAGGTGGATACACAAATCCTTTCTCATTGTGCCGTTAGCGATCCCTTTATTGATTCACTCTCGGTTGAATATCGACCTTATCCAAATGCAGAAGGTCAGTTTTTACATCTGCAAACCTCACCTGAATACGCGATGAAGCGTCTCTTAGCTTCAGGTATTGGTGATATTTATCAGTTAGGAAAAGTGTTCCGCAACGGTGAAGTAGGGCGTAGACATAATCCTGAGTTCACTATGCTCGAATGGTATCGACTAGGTTATTCGTTAGACGATCTCATGGATGAAGTTGAAAGCTTAGTGAAAACCCAGATTGCTGATCTGCAATGGCGCCGAGTTTCCTATCGTGAGTTATTTTTAGAAGTGTTGGGCTTAGATCCTTTTACAGCCTCTTTGAAAGATCTTCAGTATGCGTGTCGACAGCAAGTTGAAGCAGCCTTTGATGATGAAGATCGAGATACCTGGCTGAATTTGTTGATGTCGCATATCATTGAACCTCAATTAACCGGAGCTGTGTTTGTGCATAGCTATCCGCCAAGTCAGGCTGCTTTAGCTTGCGTAAACACTGATGCAACTGGCACACAAGTTTCTGAACGCTTTGAGTTATACCTAGACGGTCTTGAGCTGGCGAATGGCTACCATGAGTTAGCTAATCCCCAAGAGCAATCACAACGCTTAACGGCTGATCAACAACAAAGAGCGTTACTGGGCTTGCCTCAACGACCATTGGAAAGACGGTTGGTTAAAGCATTAGAGCATGGATTACCAGAATGCAGCGGAGTAGCGCTCGGTGTCGATCGCCTGTTGATGCGTCAATTAAAGGTAGAGTCTATCGCTGAAGTGATACCGTTTGGATTTGAGCGAGCTTAGTTGCTTTTGTCCTTGTCAATTTTGATATAGAGTTATCAATAAGTTTCGCTATATTTGACAGTGAGTATGAGATGAATCAAATCGATCATGATACAGAAATGGCTGTGCGCCGCTTTCTTGAGTTGATTGAAAGTCGATATGATATTTCAAGTGTCATTGTATATGGCAGTCGTGCACGAGGTACCCATAGACCTGATAGTGATGCTGATGTGGCAGTACTTCTGCGTGGCGATCATCACCCTTTTCTTTCTGCTAAATTACAGATGGCTGATGCGGCGTTCGATGTTTTGCTTGAGACAGGTATTCTTATTTCGCCACTTCCGGTGTGGCTAGATGAGTGGGAGAACCCAGAAAATTACACAAATCCATCATTGCTGCGGAATATTGAAAAGGAAGGTTTAAGATTGTGAGTGATTCAGAAACTATTGCAAATGCTTTAATTGCAAAGGCTAATACTGCATGTTTTTCTGCAAAAACTCTGCTTGATATTGGCGATGTAGATGGTGCGACTAATCGAGCTTATTACGCTATGTTTGATGCAGCTCGTGCTGCTTTGATTTTGTCTGATGCTCCAGTTGGATACGATATAAGTCGAACTCATAGCGGGCTAATAGGAGCATTTGGGAATTATTTGGTAAAAAATGGACCTTTATCTAAAGAAGTGGGTCGGCTCCTTAATCGTGCACATGAGGTCAGACTAGTGGCTGATTACAATGATGATTCAGTTCACATTTCCGATGCAAAGGAGATAGTTAACCAAGCTGAATACTTTATCAGCGCGATACAGAATGAGTTTTTTGAAAAATAACCTTAATTTAAGCAGGTAAATGATTCAAAAGCCCACGACGAATGCGGTCAACGGCTTCTTCCAGTAAGCTTCTCGGACAACCAAAGTTAAGTCTCATAAATCGTTCATCACCAAAATCACGTCCGGGTGACATACCTACGCCAGCTTGCTCAAAAAAGTGCGCAGGATTATCCAGTCGTGCTGCACTCACATCTATCCATGCAAGGTAAGTAGCTTCTATGGGCAGTAGTGATAAACCTGGAATGCTGTTGATCTGTTCTAACAGATAATCACGATTACCGCGAAGGTAGTTGATTTGTGCTTGATGCCATGCTTCACCATCACGGAAGGCCGCAAGGGCGGCGGTGTAACCTAATAAATTGACATCAGGTACGATTCCTTTGCGAGCGCGTTGAAAGTTTCGTCTGAGTTGTGGGTTTTGAATCACCGCGAAAGAACAACCTAAACCAGCAATGTTAAAAGTTTTGCTTGGTGCCATCAGCGTAATCGTTCTATCGGCAATTTCAGGGTGAAGGCTTGCAATCGGAATATGCTGAAGTCCTTCTTCTAAAATTAGATCACAGTGGATTTCGTCTGAGCAGATGATCAGATCATGCTTAATAATAAACGCTGCGAGTTGTTCTAGCTCCTCACGCTTAAAAACGGTTCCTCCTGGGTTATGAGGATTGCAAAACAGCATTAACTTAGTGTTTTCAGTCACGGAATTTTCTAAGGCATCAAAGTCTATGACATAGCGCTGACCATCAAGGCTTAACGGCACTTTGATTAACTGTCTATCGGATAAGTGTGGCGAGGTCATAAAGGGTGGGTAAACGGGACAAGGCGTTATGACTGCTGTTCCACTAGAACCTGTCGCACGACAAGCCAAATGTAAGCCTGGAACTAAACCGGGTAGCCACTCAAGCTCATCTGCGGTGACAGTCCAGTTGTACATCTTTGCCAGTCGAGTTTGAACCTGCTCGATAAGTTCTTGCGGTGTATTAGTGTAGCCAAAAATACCATGATCGATACGTTTATGTAATGCTTCTAATACGGCAGAAGGTGCAATAAAGTCAGTATCTGCGACCCACATCGGCAATACGCTGGTATCACGATAACGCTCCCACTTTTGGCTGGCGGTATCTCGACGATCAATCAGTTTGTCAAAATCTGTGGGGCACATAGGG
>REDB01000252.1 GCA_007693685.1 Oceanospirillales bacterium | reverse complement strand
AAATCATTATTAGTGATAAGTAAAATACAGCATTACCTAATCCTCGTCCAACAGAAAAGGCCATCATAACTACAACAGGAAATAGTGTATAATATTTAACAATAACTTCTAATATTTTATCTTTAGAACTACTTAGCACTTTTATAAACCTCAATTGTTTTATAAATCATTTCATTGACAAGAAATGTATTTTTAAAATTAACAGTTTTTTTTGATGATGATAATAACTTTACTTTAGAAACTATTTGTTTCTTATCCCCACTCACAACCAATCCATCTGGATAAAGTACAGACAAAGTCTCTTTCACCGCACCATGTGCATACCCTACAACCGGAACTCCAATTGACAAACACTCAACAACGGTTCTACCAAAAGATTCAGGCTTTTTTGATAATGACAACACAACATCAGAGATCGCATAGATTTCCCGCATATCACTTCGATTGCCTGTAAAGGTAATGTCATTCTCTAAGCCCAACTCTTTAACCCTAGCATAAAGTTCCTGTGCATAGGCTTGTCGTTTCGGATCTTCTCCACCCACAATCAAACCATGCACCGCAAGGTTTTGATCCTTTAGTGAGTTAATCAGATCAATGAAATCATGATGTCCCTTTAGTCGAGTCAATCTACCCGGTAGGGTTAGCACTTTTTTTCCGTCAAGTTGTGGATAGCTCTTTTTCCATTCAGCCACCCACATGTCGGAAGGCTGATATCCATGAGGAAACTCTGCTGGGTCAATACCGCGGTGAATGACAGTGACCTTATTCATATCCGTTTTAGGATAATTGTCGCGAATATAGTCATAAACTGTATTTGACACTGCAATTACCCGTTCTCCCTTACACATGATTTCACTGTAAGGAGATACAGAATAAAGACCATGTACTGTGGTAATGAATCGAGGTCGCTTGTCTTCAGGCATTCCTTTCCATGCTAGCCAAGCGATCCAGGCGGGCATGCGAGATCTGACATGTAAGATATCGGGTTTTTCATTTGCCAACCAGCGCCTAAACGACCAAATATGCCGTAGGGTTAGCAGAGACTTTTTGCCCAAGTCCCACGTTATGTGTTGGCTACCTTCCTCCTCTAGCTGCTTGACCATTCGGCCACCAGCTGAAATAACTATGGAGGTGTGACCTGCATCTACTAAGCCTTTTGCAACCTCAAGAGTGCCACGCTCAACCCCACCGCCATTGAGATCAGGAAGTAGCTGCACGACCTTGAGGGTTTTCATAACCGCATGTCCACTTGGTCTGCGGGTAACACATATTTGATGTCATAGAGCAAATGGGAATCTTTACCCCAAGCATGTATTACATCGGCTCCCAAGCCTTTAAATTCCTCATGCGCAACCGCTAACAAAATTGCATCGTAAGTTCCGTCTTCGGGGTACTGAATAGGGGTGATCTGGTACTCGGCTTGTGCTTCTTCAACAGAAGCCCATGGATCATAAACATCGATTTGCGCACCGTAACCAGAGAGTGTGTGAAGAATATCGGTGATGCGAGTATTTCTAAGATCTGGACAGTTTTCTTTGAAGGTGAATCCCATAATCAAGATGCGACTACCGGATACATGGATACGCTTTCGTAACATCCCTTTAACTAGCTCATCAGCCACATAAGCACCCATATTGCTATTTATCCTACGTCCAGAAAGTATCACATCAGGAATGTAACCGGCTGCTTGTGCTTTATAGGTTAAATAATAGGGATCAATACCAATACAGTGCCCTCCTACAAGTCCGGGTCTAAAGGGCATAAAGTTCCATTTAGTACCCGCAGCCTCTAACACTTCTTCTGTATCGATGCCTAACTTATTAAAGATAATGGCGAGTTCATTTACGAGTGCAATGTTCAAATCACGCTGAGTATTTTCTATTACCTTAGCCGCTTCAGCGACACGAATACTACTGGCTTTGTGAGTACCGGCTATAATGATCTCTCTATAAAGAGAATCCACCAAGTCAGCAATTTCAGGTGTTGAACCTGAAGTTACCTTCTTAATAGTTGTCACCCGATGTACTTTGTCGCCTGGGTTAATACGCTCTGGACTATAACCTGCGAAGAAGTCTTTGTTATATGTCAGTCCAGACACCTGTTCAATAACAGGGATACAATCTTCTTCTGTAGCACCTGGGTAAACAGTCGATTCATAAATCACAATATCGCCGCGACTAACCACTTTTCCCAGTGTCTCAGATGCTTTTATCAGAGGGGTTAAATCCGGTTGTTTTTGTCCATTTATTGGCGTGGGTACCGTAACAATAAAAACATTACACTCACGCAATACCTCAATATCACTCGTAAAGCTAAGATGAGCGGCTGACTTGAGTTCTTCTGAGGACACTTCTAAGGTTGAATCTTCCTCTTTCTTTAATTCTTCTATACGAGATTGATTAATATCAAACCCTACCACAGACCGATACTTACCAAACTCTACAGCAAGCGGTAAACCAACATACCCTAATCCAATAATACCCAATCGGATCTGATCTAATGTTAATTGGCTCATAGCCATCCTCGTTTTAAAATTTCTTCTGCACATCGGTCCGCTTCATTGAATACACCGGACCTACTCAGTTGCAGTTTTTGAGTCCACTGGGAATAGAGTGTAATTGTACCTTCTTCAGCTAAAGCTTGTATCCCTCGCGTTAGTCTATTGGATTGGCGCTCTTGCACATCTAAAACACCGACGGCACATCCGGCTGTTAGGGCTTCATAAACCATTGAAACACTATCGGCGGTTACCCAAGCATATTCGGTCGTTGCTAGTTGCTCTGCTAGCCAACCTTGAGGTGTTTTGGTATGAGGGACAAAGGTTACATTTTGAAGAGCGTAAAGTCTGTTTAGTGTTGAATCAGGGGTGCGTCGCGATGTGGTGATTAACCAATCTTGTTGATCTTTTGTGAGAATATCATTCAATTGATCAAATAAACGCTGCTCATCCCAATGATGGTGCTTGGAAGGACCTCCGATGAGAATAATTCCGGTGTTAGGTTTTTTGCTATCTGGACGCATAGGGTTTAACGCGCCTCGAGTTGCAATAATATTCTGTGCAGATATGGGTTGATCATGGGAAGGTATCAGGCAAAGATCAAACCAACTGGTAGGAAAACTCGGTTTCATCAGAACAAGTGTTTTTACTTTTAAGCGCCAGCCTAGCGTCAGGGCAGTAAAATGGGTCGAATGCCCTGCACAGAGAATCATACTGGGCGGTGCTTGCATATGAAGAGCTAAGATCTCATCTGGCAGCGCTAATCCCATTGCCAAGATCATATTCTGATAAGGTGTAAATGGCGCTAGGGTTTCAACCTGCAAATTGGGACGCAATCGTTGCAAAGCTTCGCAAAGTCCTAACGACTGATTGTAATGCCCCTGTTTTCCGTCACTAATAATCCAGACTACGCTCACTACTTACTCTACTCTTAAACGAGATAATCCTTAATCATACCAGCCGATCGAGTAAAGCCACAGTCTCCACTTAAATTTACGTTTGCAAGGCGCCAGACAATTCCCTTTAGGGGTCGGTATGATTACAATCGATGGTTCTTTATAGGGTTTAACCCAAAAATTCATCTGTTCTAGCTTCTTGAGGATATATTCATGGCTGCTGCATTCGGTACCGTTTTCATGCCTGAAATGGCGATCACTTGGTTTGATGGTGCAAACTGGAGTGTCCCGGAGATGGTCAGCAGTGACAGCATTACCCTTCACCCAGGCGCACATGTGCTGCATTACTCAAGCACTTGCTTCGAGGGTTTAAAAGCATTTCGTCATGAAGATGGTTCAGTCAATATCTTCCGCATGGACCGAAACATTGCTCGTCTATCACAAAGTTCTGACTTGCTGGGTTTACCTCAGCTTAATGCTGATGTAGTTGCAAACATGATCAAGGAGACGGTAGCTCGCTTTGCAGACGAAGTACCGGCACCTCCGGGATCACTGTATATTCGTCCGACTCACATCGGCACCGAACCCGCTATCGGTAAAGCAGCCGTACCTTCTGATAAGTCATGCTTTTATGTGCTTGTATCTCCAGTAGGTGATTACTTTGCCGGTGGAGATAAGGCGCTTCGTTTGTTGTTGGAAGACCAAGGTATGCGCTGCGCTCCTCATATGGGCATGATTAAAAGTGGCGGTAACTACGCCAGTGCTTTGCAGCCGATTATGAAAGCTCGTCAAAGCGTTCAGGCTGATCAAGTTCTGTTCTGTCCAGGTGGTGATGTTCAAGAAACAGGTGCTGCTAACTTCCTGCTGATTGATGGTAATGAAATCATTACTAAGGCGTTGGATCAAAGCTTCCTGCACGGCGTTACCCGTGACTCTATCCTAACCTTAGCTCGTGATATGGGAATGAACGTTCAAGAGCGCGAATTGACAGTTGCTGAATTGCTTGAACGTGCAGCTAAACCCGGTTGCGAAGCTGCGCTATCAGGTACAGCGGCAGTTCTAGCACCCGTAGGCACACTCATTTATCAAGGTAAGGAATATGCCGTGGGTCATGGCGGGGTTGGTGAGACAACGCGTAAGTTGCGCAAAGCTCTGAACGATATTCAGTGGGGTCAAGCTGAAGATTCACACGGTTGGTTAACGCGCGTATAGATCTCGAGTGAAGGCAGAGTCACGCCCTCTGCCTTCATCTTAAGCCTTAATCGTTTGTATCTACTCGCTCTAAAGACTAAACAAGCCACTCAGCCCTGCATCACCTTTTGCCATATCTCCACCACCTGCTCTCGGTGCTGATTCAACACGCCATCCGCTACCACACTATTCGATTGCTCTTGCAGTGCTTGACGATGACCGACTGAGCGAAGTACACGATAAGCTTCCCGCAGGGTTTCAGCCTCTTCAGCGGTCAGCAGTTGATGTGCTTCAATCGCATCCAAAATCCTGATGTTATCGGTATAAGTAACCAGATCTGGAAATTGCCATGCATTGTTTAACACTAAAAACTGCACCATAAACTCGATATCAACAATACCACCACGATCCTGCTTAAGATCAAATTGATCTTCAGATGAGTTAGCCAAATGAGTTCTCATCTTTTCTCTCATCGAACTGACTTCATCAAGCAAGGTTTTCGAATCACGTTGCAGCATTAATATTGCCGCACGTGTTTTTTCAAATCGCTGAGCTAAAGCAGAACTACCCGCAACAACTCTGGCACGAACCAGTGCTTGATGTTCCCATGTCCATGCTTCATTGCGCTGATACTTTTCAAAAGCATTCAAACTAGAAACCAATAAACCAGAATTGCCTGACGGCCTTAAGCGCATATCTATCTCATATAACTGACCAGATGTGGTAAAGGTGTTCAGCAGGTGAATCATTTTTTGTCCAAGACGGTTAAAGAACACTGGATTAGGGACTGACTTCTCTCCGTCGGTATTCAAATCAGGATCAGCATCATGGATAAAAACAAGATCTAAGTCTGAGCCGTAAGACAGCTCTATGCCACCCATTTTACCGTAACCCACCACGATAAAGTCAGGATCACATGGCTCATCAGCCGTTCGCATCGGCACACCGTGTTTATCAACCAAGCTTTTCCAAGCGCTTTGCAAAACAGCTTCTAGTAAGGTTTCCGCTAACCAGGTTAAGTAATCACTCACTTTCATCAGCGGCAGCGCGCCGGTTATATCGGATGCAGCCACACGCAATACATGAGCATGACGGAAGTAGCGCAGTGTTTCCATCAACTGCTCTACATCATCCTCAGGTACACGCAAAAGCTGCTGCGTTAACTCCGCTTGCAGGCGGGTCTTATCAGGTGGTGTAAAGAGTGTTCGTGGGTCGATCAATTCATCGAGCAATACCGGCTGTTTGGCCAGCAAAGCTGCAAACCAAGCACTGGCTGAACAGAGGTTTACTAACTGCTGCATCGCTCCGGGATTTTCAGCTAACAACACCAGATATGCGGAACGACGTAAAACCGATTGAATCAGCTGAAGCACCCGCTCTAGTGTCACTTCTGAGTTATCACAACGCCCAACCACTTCTAACAAGGGTGGCAATACATTTAATAAGCGTGTTTTAGCCACCTGTTGTAGCATCTGCATCGCTTTTGAATGTAACAAGCCCTGTAGATGCCTTAACCCAAGCGCCGGTTCAGCGAATCCTTTACCTTGCAGAAATTCCAGCGCTGCTTGGTCGTCTAACTCTTCAGCTAACAGGCTCAGCCATTGTGCTTCATCAGCAACATCGATCGCTTCTTCATCTTCATTCGCAGGTGCGATGACATCCGCAAAGTGACGTGAAACCGCTTGGCGATGTAGGCTTAATTGCTCAGAAAAACCTTCCCAGCTATCAAACCCCATTGCTAAGGCGATGCGCGCTTGACCGACAGGGTCCTGAGGCAACTCTTGTGTTTGCTGATCTGCAATCGCTTGTATGGCATGCTCGGCATTGCGAAGAAAAATATAAGCCTCTGTCAACTCATCCACAGCAACTTGCGGCATACCGACATAGTCAGGCAATAAGGGTAAAATTTTCAGAAGTTCACGCTGTTGTAGATCGCGATCTCGTCCACCACGAATCAACTGAAAGGCCTGCGCAATAAACTCTACTTCACGAATTCCACCAGAGCCTAACTTAACGTTTTGCTCCAGCCCTTTTCTTCGAACCTCTCGATTGATCATCTGCTTCATATCTCGCAGTGATTCAAAAGCACTAAAGTCGATATATTTACGATAGACAAAAGGACGAAGCTGTCTTATCAGCTCTTCTCCAGCTTCAAGGTCACCAGCAACAACTCGGGCTTTGATCATCGCATAACGCTCCCAATCACGCCCTTGTTCTTGGTAATAGTTCTCCATCGCAGTGAAGCTAATTGCTAAGGGACCGGCCGAACCAAAGGGTCTGAGTCGCATATCCACTCGAAAGACGAACCCTTCCACTGTGTGATTATCGAGTGCTTGAATCAGCTTTTGACCTAAACGAATGAAGAAGTCTTGGTTTTCAAGAGGATTAGATGGATGATCCGTTTCACCTGATGATGGAAAACAAAACATTAAATCGATATCGGATGACAGGTTTAACTCGTTCGCACCCAGTTTACCCATTCCTAACACCACTAGACGTTGAGGCTTAGGTTCTAACCCAGACGTATATGACATGGGCACGCCCCAGCGTTTGCAGGCACGCTGATATAACCAATCCAGTGTTCTATCAACACAAGCATCTGCAAGGCGAGACAAATCTTGGGTTGTCTCTCGCATATCAGACCTGCGCGTTAGATCGCGCCAAATAATTCTGACCATCTCATAATGACGAAAACGTCTTAACTGCTGATGCAGTAGATTTTCGTCATTGACAGTTTCTAATAGCGAATTTAGCCGATCCGTATAGGTTGTTGCTGAATAGCTATGCAACAAATCTTCCTGATCAACCAGTCTTTCAAGCCACTCAGGTCGACGAGTTAATTGTTCTGCCACAAAATCGCTTACCGCCAGAACACGAAATAGCTCCTCACTCAACTTTTCAGTTAACTTGGATAGCTCAGATAGCTTTGGCTGGAGTGTTTCTAATGATTTAGCAACGACTGGCTGAAGTAATGAAGGCAGGTGCTCAAGTGAACGACTTTCGGACATATCTCATCTCTCGCAGTATTGGCAGGACAGTGTTTAGCATAACAGAGATTCTCAATATGCAGCACTCTTGAGCTTGATCAAGTAGATGACACTTATTTGTCATATTTATGACAGTTTTACTACATAAACCAACTTATGACCCCTATAATTCATAAGACTTTAACAGGTCTTCTAACCAATTATTTGGTTACGCTTTCTAACCAACACAGGCCAGTCTCTGATGGTGAGTAATAACCCGATCCTGAAAATGTTTGCAAGATCACCCTTCAAACCGATGCAAGAGCACTTTACGAAATCGCAACAAGCAGCAGTAGCTCTCGCGCCTTTTTTACAGGCTGTATTGAACAATGACTGGCAAACAGCCAAAACCATTCAACACTGTATTGCTGTGATTGAAGGCGAAGCTGACGAAATGAAGCGGGATATTCGTCAGAACCTCCCCGGTAATCTATTTCTGCCCGTTCCGCGGGGCGACCTGCTAGACCTACTTAGAGTTCAGGATAAAGTCGCCAATCGAGCTAAAGACATTTCGGGCATGATGCTCGGTCGACAGATGCAAATTCCGCAAGCAATTCAAACCGAACTAGTTAATTTTTTAGATACCTCTATTCAGACAACCGCACAAGCAGTCATTGCCCTCAATGAACTAGATGAACTCCTTGCTGCTGGCTTTCGTGGACATGAAGTGAAAGTAGCAGAAAAGCTGATTGATGAACTGGATCGACTTGAACACGTTAATGATGAACATGAGCGGGCTCTCAGGAACTCCTTATTTACGATTGAACGAGATATCTACCCAGTGGATGTGATCTTTTTGTATCGAATCATTGATGATATTGGTGACCTTGCCAATTACGCACAGCATGTTGGCAGCCGATTACAGCTGCTGCTCGCTCGATAACGATAAAACACGCGAGACGTTATGGACGTATTAGCTCAGCACGGTACTATTTTAATAATTTTAGCCTGTATTTTTGCCTTCTTTATGGCATGGGGTGTTGGGGCGAATGATGTTGCCAACGCCATGGGCACCTCTGTTGGCTCTAAAGCCATTACCCTTAAACAAGCGATTGTCATTGCAATTATCTTTGAATTTGCAGGCGCTTATTTAGCCGGCGGAGCTGTCACCTCTACCATAAGAAGTGGTATTACCGATGCTGGGCTCTTGGCAGATTCCCCTGATCTGTTAGTGTTTGGCATGATGTCCGCGCTATTAGCTGCGGGAATTTGGTTATTGATCGCCACCTACTTTGGCTGGCCGGTTTCCACTACTCATTCTATTATCGGTGCTATTGTTGGATTTGCTGCCGTTGGTATCTCAGTGGATGCTGTTCAATGGAGCAAAATCTGGACTATCGTTGCCAGCTGGGTGATATCACCGGTTACCGCAGGATTTATCTCGTTTTGGTTATTCCGCAGCGTGCAGTTTTTTATTTTCAGCACAGATGACCCTTTGGCTAACGCCAAGCGCGTCGTACCTTTTTACATCTTCTTAGTCGGCTTTATTATCGCCATGGTGACCTTTACTAAAGGTCTTACCCATATCGGCCTTGATATGAGCTTTGCCCAAAGTAGTTTAGCCTCTGCTGGTATTGGTGTTATCGCTATGCTGATAGGGATAAAAATGATCAGCAAATTGCAATTTAAGGAATCGGATGACAGGAGTTTCCACTTCACCAATGTAGAGAAAATTTTTGGTATTTTGATGCTATTTACTGCCTGCGCCATGGCTTTCGCGCATGGTTCAAATGATGTTGCCAATGCGGTGGGGCCCTTAGCCGCTGTCGTCAGTGTAGTGCAATCTGGCGGTGAAGTGGCTGCTCGTTCTGTAATGCCAGCATGGATTTTACTCTTGGGTGGTATCGGCATCGTGGCTGGGTTGGTGATGTATGGACATAAGGTTATTGCTACCGTAGGTCAAAACATCACTGAACTTACGCCTAGCCGAGGTTTTGCAGCTACCTTAGCGGCTGCGGCTACCGTAGTGGTAGCATCTGGAACAGGACTCCCCATTTCCACAACACATACACTGGTCGGTGCAGTGTTAGGTGTTGGGCTTGCAAGAGGCATGGCGGCACTGAATTTACGCATTATTGGCACCATTTTTATCTCTTGGATTGTCACTTTACCAGCTGGAGCCTTCCTCTCTATCATAATCTTCTTTATCCTAAGCGCCATATTCCTCTAAATTAAAGGACAGGTTCTTCAGTGAGTAAGCAAGATAACGACCAGTACATTGACTGGTTTAGACATTCATCACCCTACATCAATGCACATAGAGGCAAGACCTTTGTGTTGATGCTGGGTGGTGAAGCCTTAGCTGACCCCAACCTGACTCATATCGTTCATGATGTCGCCTTGCTTAGCAGTCTTGGTGTGCGTTTGGTGATCGTATTTGGTACTCGACCACAGATTGAAGAACGACTCCAAAAACGGGGCATTCCGACACGACTGCATCATCACCAGCGCATCACTGATGCGGCTACGCTTGAGTGCGCTATTGAAGCGGCAGGCGTATTAAGAACACTGCTGGAATCACAGTTTTCCATGGGATTATCCAATACGCCAATGCATGGTGCACGAATCCGCGTGTGCAGTGGAAACTTCGTAACAGCTCGCCCAGCAGGTGTTGTTGATGGTGTTGATCTAGGCCATACCGGTGAACTTCGTCGTGTTGATCACCAAGCTGTTCGCCGCCAACTAGATATGAACAATATCGTTTTGATTTCCAATCTAGGCTTTTCTCCTACAGGCGAGGTGTTTAACCTCTCTTCAGAAGAGGTAGCCACACAGACAGCCATCTCACTGAGTGCGGATAAGCTGATTCTGTTTGGAAGCGAAGGGGGTATCACTGACAGCCATGGTGATTTACGTAGTGAACTACTTGCCGCAACAGCTCGTCGCTGGGTCACACAATACTTAGCGGGACTAGAAAACCCTGCACAGGCACATACCGAAACGGCAAGATTGCTACAAGCTGCTGCTGATGCCTGTGAAGAGGGTGTGCCACGCTGTCATCTGATCAGCTATCAACGTGATGGAGCACTCATTGCCGAGCTATTAACTCGCGATGGTTCCGGAACGATGGTTGTGCGAGAGTCCTATGAGCAGATACGGACTGCCGTCATAGATGATGTGGGTGGTATTTTAGAGTTGATTGCTCCTTTAGAGGAGAAAGGAATCTTAGTACGCCGTTCACGCGAGCGTTTGGAGATGGAAATAGAACGCTTTACCGTGATTGAACGCGACGGCGCCATTATTGGCTGTGCCGCTCTCTACCCTTTCCATGAAGAACAGGTGGGTGAACTGGCTTGTGTCGCAATCGATCATCATTATCGCGGCGGTGAGCGTGGAGATCGCCTACTGACTGCTTTAGAAGATCGCGCTAAAACCCTCGATCTATCAAAGCTGTTTGTATTAACGACAAGAACAGCGCATTGGTTTATCGAGCGTGGTTTTAAAGAAGCCTCACTGGATGAGTTACCGGGTGAAAAGAAAGCTTTGTACAACTTTCAACGTAACTCTAAGGTCTTTTTCAAACCCTTGGGCTAATGAACAAATATCAATCTAAGCTAGGCGTCGGTAACATCATTCTAAAGCGAGCTCCCTGCAAGGTCGGGGAGCTATCAACTTCCAGCGCACCACCATAGCTACTTAAAATATCCACTACTACTGCCAAGCCTATTCCTTGACCCGAGGTTGAAGTATCCATTCGCTTTCCTCTTTCCAAGATCACTTTTGCCTGATTAGGCATGACACCTTGGCCATCATCTTCGACAAATAACAGTATTCCGTTACCTGTTGGACAGGAGCTGACTCTGACAATTTTTTCACCATACTTACAGGCGTTTTCCATTAAATTGCCCACTAACTCCATTAAATCTCGCTCATCTCCGTAAAAAAGTGCATCTTCAGCCACATCATTTTCAATTTGCAGGCTTTTTTCGGTATAAACTTTGGTCAGAACACCCGCTAGACGCTGTACGATGGGTCTGACATTAACCGGTTTTGCCGCTAACCCACCTTTACTTTTAACCGCACGTGATAATTGATACTGCACAATTTGATTCATGCGCTGAGTTTGATCTTCAACCAAACGACGATAGGCTTCTGGTGATAGATTTTCATTGCTAGCACCATGTATAACAGCCAAAGGCGTTTTAAGGCTATGCGCCAAGTCAGCCAATGTATTGCGGTAACGCTCACGCTGCTGACGCTCTGTTAAGATCAGTTGATTTAAGTTGTCGGTCACTGGCTGAACTTCTTTGGGGTAGTGTCCCGTTAAACGATCAGCTTCGCCTTTTTCAATCAATCTAAGATCACCCGCTAAACGATTGAGCGGACGCAAACCCCAACGAAGAATAATGTACTGCATACTCAAGGCTAAAATTAACACACCCAATAATGATCCCCACAGACGGGTACTGAATGCGCGCATCTGCTCTTTTAAGCGCTCATCAGTTCGCAATACAGAAATGTTAAATAACCGTTCCTCTGATGCTGCTAACCAAATAACAGGATACTGCAGCAGGTAGAGACCATCATTTTTTAGGTAGCGGAAAATAACCTGACCCGGTTCGGGAAGACTTTGGTGAGTCATATCAAATAAGCTTAATGGCAAAATAGCTGTCGATTCAGATTGCCATAGCAACTCACGCTGATCATTACTAATAAACGCATACACACCCGAACCCGGCTGAGTTAACGCAGGTTCTGGCAACATACTAGGGATGGTTAAGCCTTTATCGTCTAACTCCGCAAGACCCAACAACAGATACACCTGAAGCTGAGCTTGCGAGCGCTCAGACGACACCAAACTGTCGTAATGAGCGCGCTGGAGAATGACAACAGCAATCACCAAAATAAAAGGTAAAATAACAAGAGATGCGAAAAACAGTCTCGATTTAAGTGACTTAGGAAGATAGCGGCGTATCAAGGCGAAGCCAGCTCCGGATTAAATCGGTACCCCAAACCTCGTACAGTTAAAATGGGTTGCAAGGTTTGATCAGGATCGAGTTTTTGCCGTAAACGGCGAATAAAGACTTCTAACACATTGCTATCTCGATCGAAGTCTTGATGGTACAAATGTTCAGTTAGCTCAGCTTTAGAGATGGTTTTACCGGCATTCATCATCAGGTATTCTACAGTACGATATTCGTAACTGGTCAGACGAACCTCTTCTCCATTGAGTTGCACGACACGACTAACCATATCTAATGTCAACGGACCAAAACTGAGTTTAGGTTTAGAATGACCCGCAGCACGACGCACTAAAGCATTGAGTCTTGCAGTGAGTTCTTCCGGCTGAAAAGGTTTAACCAAATAATCATCAGCTCCACTTTCCAAGCCTTCAACCTTATCTTGCCAGTGGCCTCTGGCTGTCAAAATCAGTACCGGAAAATCGCGTTGCGCTTCACGCCAACCTCGAATCACTTCTAATCCTGAAAGCTCTGGTAAACCCAAGTCAACAATAGCGATATCAAACTCGTACTCTTTACCCAGAAACAGGGCATCTTTACCTGTTTCACACTCTTCTACGGTATAGCCTTTATCACTCAACTGAGTGTAAAGCTGACGCCTTAGATCTTGATCATCTTCAACTATGAGTGCTTTCATACCACCAATCCAAGATTATTTCGGTCATCGAAATTAAGGGTTAAGAATATTGCCATCTTCTGGATCGATCATCACATCGCGGACTCGTCCTTCATTGACAACGCGGATCAGATAAACTTTCTTATCTTCAACGTCTGTTTCTTCAGCCTTAACCACTTGGCCACCGTAGGCTTGTTGAGCAATTTCAGACGCTTGCTTCACACTGGTGACAGGCTCGGCTAACACCGATACAGCGACCACGAGCAAACCTAAAAAAACATATTTATATACTGGCCCTAAAACGTTATTTCGCCCTGCGGACATTAGGGTTCCTCCGGCTGCATTAAATTGACATATCACCAACATTGAAACAGATTAACTGAACTGAAATGAACTGATGATTAACAAAGATCATTCGAGTCTATTCAGTAACAACTCCGTATCAGCTTTTGGTTGATTGCTGTCGTTTAACCTCGCGGATTGAAAGAATGACAAAACGGACGTTATAAACCAATCCAATCGTTACCGCTAATGCGGCTGATATTACAAACACCATACCTAAGATAGGTGACCCTGCGTATTGACCAATCCATAAACTTATCACTGCAAGAATACTTAATGGAATGCCGCTAAACATACAAAAGCGCAGCAACTTGTCTCTACGGATCGATTTTTTATCGATGATTATTGTCATATTCGTGAAGCCCACAACAGATAAATAAACAGCAGCATAAGTGGATGCCAGATTTTGTTCAACCCTAATAAACCCCTGTGACTGACACCAGTCTGGAATCTGATATACTCGCTTTAGCTGATTTACAACCTGTCAACCTGCATAGATTTTAAGGAAAAACCAATGCCTGAGTACCGCTCCAGAACCTCTACCGCCGGTCGCAATATGGCGGGAGCCCGCGCCCTTTGGCGTGCCACCGGTATGAAAGATGAAGACTTTCACAAGCCCATTATTGCCATCGCCAACTCCTTTACACAGTTTGTCCCCGGCCATGTTCACCTTAAAGACATGGGACAACTGGTCGCACGTGAAGTCGAAAAAGCAGGCGGTGTAGCTAAAGAATTTAATACCATCGCTGTCGATGATGGTATCGCCATGGGTCATGACGGCATGCTGTATTCTCTGCCCTCACGCGATATTATCGCTGACTCAGTCGAATACATGGTCAACGCTCACTGTGCTGATGCGCTGATCTGTATCTCTAACTGTGACAAAATCACACCGGGAATGTTGATGGCAGCGATGCGCCTAAATATTCCCGTCATCTTTGTCTCTGGCGGCCCCATGGAAGCAGGTAAAACCAAGCTTTCTGAGCACAAGCTGGATCTAGTTGACGCCATGGTGATTGCTGCAGACGATAGCGCCTCTGACGAGATGGTCGCAGAGTATGAACGCTCTGCCTGCCCTACTTGTGGTTCCTGTTCAGGCATGTTCACCGCTAACTCGATGAACTGTTTAACTGAAGCCTTAGGGCTTTCACTGCCCGGTAACGGGACGACCCTAGCTACTCATAGTGATCGTCGTCGTTTATTTGAAGAGGCAGGTCACAGAATTGTTGAGTTAGCTAAACGCTACTATGAAGGCGATGATGAGTCTGTATTACCGCGCAATATTGCTAACTACAAAGCCTTTGAAAACGCCATGTCCTTAGACATCGCCATGGGTGGCTCAACCAATACTATTTTGCATCTACTAGCTATTGCCCTAGAGGGTGAACTGGAATTTACTCTTAAGGATATCGATCGCTTATCACGTGTAGTTCCGCAACTGTGTAAAGTAGCACCCAACACACCTAAATATCATATTGAAGATGTGCATCGTGCTGGCGGAATTTATGCCATTCTAGGCGAGTTAGATCGCGCTGGAAAACTGCATACCGACATCCCGACTGTTCATAGTAACACCCTAGCGGAAGCCTTGGATCAGTGGGACATAATGCGTAACCCAACGCCAGAAGTGATGGAGTTCTTCAAAGCGGGTCCCGCGGGCATTCCTACACAAACTGCTTTCAGTCAGTCCACTCGCTGGCCAACGCTGGATGGTGATCGTCAAAATGGCTGTATTCGCAATCTTGAAAACGCTTTCTCTCTTGAAGGTGGACTTGCGGTTCTTTTTGGGAACATTGCTGAAGATGGCTGTGTCGTCAAAACTGCTGGGGTTGATGACTCTAACCTTCTGTTTGAAGGTCCTGCTCATATCACCGAATCTCAAGACCAAGCGGTTGAGCATATCTTGAATGATAAAGTGAAAGCGGGTGATGTCGTGATCGTTCGTTATGAAGGACCTAAAGGAGGTCCGGGTATGCAAGAGATGCTTTACCCAACCTCTTATCTGAAGTCCAAAGGACTAGGTAAAGCCTGCGCGTTGCTTACTGATGGTCGTTTTTCGGGAGGTACATCAGGTCTATCTATTGGGCACGTATCACCAGAAGCAGCATCAGGCGGCGCGATAGGCTTAGTCAGAAATGGTGACTCTATCTGTATCGACATTCCTAACCGTAGCATAAATGTCCTCATCTCTGATGAAGAATTAGCAAAACGTCGAGCTGAACAAGATGCATCTGGCTGGAAACCCGCCATGGATAGACCTCGCAAAGTCTCTGCGGCGCTAAAAGCTTACGCTAAGTTGGTGACTTCTGCAGATAAAGGCGCAGTTCGCGATCTGACTCTACTGGATTAAGCAAGCTAACAAAATGTGACGATAAAAAAGGGGCAACCTTGCTGGTTAGCCCCTTTTTGATAATGCTTACTGAGCGACAGATTCCTTACTGCATCGCTTCTAATACTTGATCTGCCCACTTTAAGCTATGACGATAAGAAACTTCATAAAACTGCGAGGGTAGTAGTTTTTTCAGCTCTTGAAACTCACCACGCTCATACACTTCTACTTCGCTAAGCAGCAAACCAGGCTGACCTTGATGATGAGTTAGGGCATCTTTAACAGACTGCTGCAACGGCACTTCACTTAAAAGATCTTCCATTTTCATATCCATCATCACATCGAGTTGTGATAACAGTCCTACAATGAAGCACTCCATAGGATCGTTGTAATCTAACATTTCTGCTAACAGCTCACACATACGACCACGAATCAGCATGGTTCTCGTTAATTCAGTTGGCTTACCATTATCGCTTTTCGTCAGAAACAGCATCACCCATCGGCGAACTTGATCCATACCCAACAAAGCAATCGCATGAGAGAGTGAACTGATTTCACGACGTAAATTCACAGCAGCAGAGTTAACTACACGTAAGATTTTGTAGGTCAGCTCTGGATCTTTAAGTGCCATTTGCTCAACAGTCTGAGCGGTGGCATTCGGGTTTTGTAGTTCATGCAGAACCTGCATCAATAAAATTTTATTACCCGAAATTTTCTTACCGCGAACCAAATCTGGCTTACTTAAAAAGTAACCCATGTAGAGTACAAAGCCCATCTCAAGGCAGCGTCTAAACTCATCTTGAGTTTCAACCTTATCTGCCATCAACTCTAAATTAAATGGCTTAAGCTTTTGCACCAATGAAGGTATACGATCCAGACCTATAAGCTGAATATCTAACTTTAATACATGGATAACTTTAAGAAGTGGATGCAATCTTGTATCTGCAGGATCAAAACCCGCCAAAGCCAAACGATAACCTTGCGAAGCTAACTGCTTTAGCCGCTCAATCAATCTCGGTGTTACTTCAGTATGAGATAAAAGCTCTAGTACAAACATATGCCTTGGAAAATCAGGCAGTTGATCGTCTAAGAGAACCTCACCTGTAAGTTTAATAAAGAAAGGTACAGGCGATTGAGAGACTTTGCTATGCGAGCTATAGGAGTTCACTAGAACGGAAAGCGTAGCATCATCATCCTTCAAACCACTGACAAAATTGCCATCTTCATCCCGAAATAATAACTCGTAAGCCGCCACATCCTGGCTTTTAGTGTAGATAGCCTGACGTGCCATTAGCACTGGCAAACCTATATCCTGATCTTCCATCTTTTTATCGCTCACAAAGCTAACTCCATTATCATGGTGGCTGTGGTGTTAATCATCTGTAGCATATACAAAAAACCTTCTTTATGTCACTAGCCATTACTACTCTGCTGCTATCAGTTGAGTTAAACTGATTATGACCTTGTAGCTGTTAGAGTAACACAGAATATGACTTATCAAACCGACAACCCCGCCAATGAATTGCATACGTTGCGTGATTATATCCGCTGGGCAATGACTTGCTTTCAACAAGCCAATTTATTTTACGGGCACGGTACCGATAACCCTTGGGATGAAGCTGTTCATTTGGTACTGAACGCTGTGCATCTCCCTTGGGATGCTAGTCATCACGTATTAGATGCACGTCTTACAACTCAAGAAAAACAGCGTATTTTAACCTTTATTCGCCGCCGAACTGAAGAACGTATACCACTGCCCTATATCACTGGCGAAGCTTGGTATATGGGCATCCCTTTTTATGTCGATCAGCGCGTGCTTATTCCCAGATCACCTATCGCGGAATTAACCGAGCAACTTTTTTCACCTTGGTTAAGATCTGGCTCTGTCGATCATATCCTCGATTTGTGTACAGGTAGTGGTTGTATAGGCATCGCTTGTGCCTATCAGTTCCCTGAGTCGCAGGTAGATCTGGTCGATATATCAACCGCTGCGCTTGAAGTTGCACAGAAAAATATTGAACGCCATGAACTAACTCAGCGTGTCCATGCGATTGAGAGTGATCTATTTGCTGGATTAAGTGGTAAGCGTTATGACCTTATTATCAGCAATCCCCCTTATGTTGATTTGGCTGACTTTAACTCTATGCCCTCTGAATATCAGCATGAACCTAAGTTAGCCCTCACATCAGGCAGTGATGGTCTGGATATAACGCGCAAAATTTTGCGAGAAGCGGGCCAATATCTCGCTGAAGAAGGTTTACTGGTAGTCGAGGTAGGTAATAGCGAGCAACATATTATTGAACAGTTTCCTCAAGTCCCCTTTACATGGGCTGAGTTTGAGAAAGGAGGAAATGGCGTATTTCTGTTAACGGCTGAAGAGCTTGCCCAATATGCAAAATACTTCTAGGGTACTTTGATTAAGTGTAACGGAGTAAAGCTTAGATGTTTCTAGGCTTTACTAAGAAAGCGTGTAACTAATTAAGAAAGCGTTTAACTAGCGCCAAACATTCACTTAAACTGACTGGCTTGGTAAATAGGTAACCTTGATAGCGTTGACAACCATATGCTGACAGAAGATTTAGCTGCTCTTCTGTCTCTACGCCTTCAGCAATAACTTCGATAGATAGGGCCTGCCCCATTGCTATAATGGTCTGAATAATTACAGTATCTTCTGGATCATCCACAATATCCCTGACAAAGGATTGATCGATTTTTATCTGATCCAATGGCAAACGCTTTAAATACTGTAATGAAGAATAACCCGTACCGAAATCATCCATAGCGAAGGTAATACCTTCATCTCGCAACGCCTTCATTTTTCGAATTGCCTGCTCAACATTTTCGAGAAGGATAGACTCTGTCAGTTCAAGTTTTAATTTATTCGCAGGAGCACCCGTTTGTTCAATAATACTCAATACCATCTCAACAAAATTGTTCTGACGGAACTGTTTAGCACTGACATTAACGGCCAGTTGTAAGTGCCTTAACTGCGGATTAAATTGCCACTTGGACAATAAATTGCAAGCTGACTCTATTACCCACTTGCCAATGGGCACTATTAAACCACTCTCTTCAGCAAGCGGAATAAAATCTAATGGTGAGATCAATCCTTTTTCAGGATGCTGCCAGCGCATTAAAATTTCAGCACCGACCGGCTTAGATTTCTCATCAAACTGAAGTTGATAATGCAAAATCAATTGCTCTAGATCTAAAGCAGAGCGAAGCTGACTTTCTAATTCCGCCACTCTGTTAATTTCAGCTTGGATATTCGGATCATAAAAAGAGACTGTTCCGGGCCCAGTATCCTTTGCTTGGTATTTAGCTATCTCTGCTTGGCTAAGCAGGGTTTCCACACCGATATGCCTGTCAGAGAACAACACAATACCCATACTTGCTGACATAAAATGTCCATGACCATCAACAAAATACTCGCGACTGAGTCCAGCGCAAATTCGCAGAGCTATACGTTCAGCTTCTTTTGCCGCATCCGATTGTTGTTTTTGTGGCAATTCAAAAAAGATAGCAAACTCATCGCCACCAACACGTGCAAGTAGATCACCCTCTCTTAGCATCTGTCGTAAACGCTCAGCCACTTGAATTAGTAAATCATCACCCGCTTGATGTCCTCGGACATCATTTATCACTTTGAAACGGTCTAAATCCAACCACAATAGCGCGTGAAAATTGTTAACTCGTGAGCCTGTTCCAACAGCGTATTGAAGTTGTTCCTGTAAAAAGCAACGATTAGGAAGCTCTGTAAGCGCGTCATAAAATATTAAGCGATGATTCTCTTCCTCTGCTTTGATACGACGGACCATATCATCACGGAATCCTAAGATAACATTGGCGATACGACCAAACTCTCCACTAGAGTTAGCTTGCAGCCTCTCCATTTTAGGAAGGCGAATATCCGATTGTGAGTTATAAGACAATTCACTCAGAGCATCGGCAATATCACGCACATGACCACTGATTCTAATAGCGATAATCAATACTGCAACGAAGATAAGTGTTGCTCCCAAAAGACTAAATACAAAAATTTGCACAAAGGACTCTTCATGGCGCTGACGGGCTTCTTTTTCTCGTTGCATGGTTCGCTCTGTAAGGAGCATAGCAATACGGCCAGAAAAGATTGAAAATTGATTAAAGCTACTTTGCGCTTCGATAAAAAACGTATTGGCAGTACTTGGGTCAATGGCAGCTATTTCTGTCGCCATAATGACCAAGCCTCGATACTCAGTAAAGGATTTGCGCAACCCTTGTACCGAGTCATGATTGACTTCATGAAGTAGGTTGGAATTTGCTAATACCTCAACCTGCTCTTCTATTTCAGCCAGATCATCCACTAGCTTGGCATGCATTCGATATAAGCCGATATCACTTAAAGCGCCTTTCCGAGCAGCATCTAATGTATCAGACACTCGCTGATGAAGTTCTGAGATATCTCTTTTAAAAGTGGACTCTTGATGCAGTGTTAGTAAGTCACTGGCTTGAATATCGCTATTGATCAGATATTGCGACTTTAAACTTTGTAATGACAGCAGGCCAATACCGAAAGAAAATACCAGTACAGCGAATGCCGGAAGTAAAAACATCAATAGTACTGTTTTTCCGGCTCGCATCTTGATTACTCGAGGCTAGGCAGTAATTCTGCCCAATGATCGGGTTCGATGGTCGCTATATATTCAAAGCCACCTTCATCACCTAGGGGTTTAAAAATGACTAAAGCCCCTTCAACTGGAAAATAATCCATCACCTCAACCAAGTTAGGACCATGCGCAACTAGGATACGATTTTCACCTAAAGGCACAGCTTCACTCAGTAAGGCTTGAGTCTTAGCGATAATGGGTATTTTTTCAGTCGACGTGAGCGCAGCAACATACATTAAATACTTTTCCACGGTAAAAGTATCAGTTCCGAATAAAATTTCGGTGGTTTCAACGGCTCGGCATAGAGGGCTAGAATGGATATTACCTAATGGAAAACCTGCTAACTGAATGGCATCAGCAATGCCTGACATTAGCACTTTTCCCTCTTCAGTTAAGGGACGCTGGGTATTACAGTCGTTTAAATCGATAGGGACATGATCGGGCTTAGATGAATCAGTCGGACCGTGTCGAATAAATAACACAAAACCACCTTCACGAACCATCTGAAGGTCTGTTGAGGTTGCCGGAATCACTAAAAAATCTTGCGCAGATAACGACAAGCTACTCATGCTGAACATGAATAATAGAAAATAAAGAAATCGCTTCATTTGAAAAACCACTATAGGAAAGGGGTTATCATCAAGACTACTCAAAACAAACAACTAAATCAAACAGTTCCTTTTGATAAATCACTCATAAACTAAAAACATTTTTTAAAAATGATGCAAGACAACATTAGTCTTTAGTTATCACTGACCATAGGCAACAACCCTGTCCCTTCCGGACTCTTTGGCTTGGTATAAAGCTCTATCAGCACGAGCTAACACCATATCTGGATGAGTGTCATCGATATACATGTGTGTACAGCCAATACTAACCGTTAAGGGAATCCTTTTATCATTGAAACTAAATACAGCCTCTCTGA
>REDB01000154.1 GCA_007693685.1 Oceanospirillales bacterium | reverse complement strand
CCTTTAACCTAGCAGACCTTAGTTTAGAAGGCTGGTTACAGGCGATGGGGCAATCCTTCTTTACCCTAAGTTTGGGTATGGGTGCGATCATGGCTTATGGTGCTTATATGTCAAGTGAAGCCTCCTTGACTCGCACTGCTATTTCAATCGCCTTTGTTGACACTCTGATTGCATTGCTTGCTGGCATCGCAATCTTCTCGTTGGTATTTGGTAGTGGTCTGGAAGCAGGTCAAGGCCCTGGACTGATGTTTGTCACCCTGCCAATTGCCTTCGCTGAGTTACCTGCGGGATGGCTGATTGGTGGTGTATTCTTCATATTGGTAATAGGTGCAGCGATCACCTCGTCTATCTCACTGATAGAACCCGTTGCTGCGTATCTGGTCGAAAGGTTTGGATTAAGCCGCCCTAAAGCAGTTGGTTTGATGGTTAGCTTATGCTGGTTACTGGGCTTGTTGACTGTATTTAGCTTTAACGTTTGGTCGGAAGGCACTATTACACATACTTGGTTCAATCGTTCGCCATTTGATGTACTGGAGTTTATTACCAATATATTGATGCCATTAGGCGGCTTACTGATTGCTCTTTTTGCTGGCTGGGCTCTGACTCGTGAAGAAGTGTTAAAAGAGATGGCAACCAACGATACTTGGTTCCAAATCTGGCAATTCCTTGTTCGCTTTGTTGCACCAACGGCAGTTGCTTTTGTGTTCCTAAGAACCATTCCACAGATAGATGGTTACTTAATTCCAGCCATCGGCTCCATTCTATTGATTGGAGCCTTTACTGCTGGAAGAACCTTCTTCAACCGCTCTTAATCAGTAAACTGTTTGTCCGTCTGCCAATGCAGGCGGGCAAACATAACTGTTCCATATAGAATAAGCACATATCCCAATAATTCTAATCCTTCCTGGACAGAGTTCTTCACTAATGCTGGCGCTTGAGTTCCTGCTCCTGTATCTAAAATAGCTCCCCATAACGATCCTGTTCCGAAGATACGACTGAAGAACAACACGATAGCTAGGCCTGCAAGAATATAAGCAAAGGGAAAGGATCGAGTGGCATCAGCCATTGCAGTTACAACACTGCTTCTAAAAATGGCCGCCAACGAAAAACTTAGCAGAACAATTGCGGTTACTGGGTATTTCCAAAAGCCATGCTGAATGCGATCAAACAGATAATCGAGTTCACGCAAGAACATAGATAAAAGCAAACCAGCAACTAAAAAAAGAAAGCCACGCTGCTCACTGCGTTTAAATGCCATCACATACATCAATACAGAGGCGATAAAAAGAGACAGTTCTTGGCTTATCTCTGTTACACCATGCTCTGGCATTCCATGTTTAAAAACAACCACATCCAAATATACTGCTACTGGCGCCCACAACATACCTAGCACCAGTAACAGAAACATTAATGCGGCTTGTTTAATCCTTTTAATATCGTCTTCGCGCGCCATCTAAATCTCACTTACATTTTAATAAAACGCTTATTGTCTTTAGATGGCACACTTTTGTCGAGACAACTTAAGATTAATTCCTTAGCTTTGGCTTTGGGTTAACTCTGCCAAGACACGACTTTCTTCGACCAGACGGAACCAAGTATCCGCAATCTGATCATGCAACTGACTGATATCCAACTGAATATCATCAATATATTGATGAAGCTTTTCTGGCTCGACTGCCAACAAGGACACATCAGCTTCTGTTAGGTGCACAAGACAGTGATCAGCAGCAGCTAATGCACGCGTGCTGCCTGGCAAGGTATCCAGTTCTCGACTGATCCTAGAAATACAACAAGCAACTGCTCGAGGAAACTCTTGGTCCTGCAATAGAAAACGTAATACATCAGGTCCACGAACGCGTAGACGAACATGCTGACGGTACATTTGAAAACCTGTTAAAGATTTCAATACACTTACCCACTGCAAGGTTTCAAACGGCGTAAAATCATCTGAATTTTTTGGCAGCAAATTTGCTGAACGCACATCAATAATTCGCGTAGTCATATCTGCACGTTCGATTTGACGACCAATCATTAGGAACGTACGTGTCTGCGTATAACTCAATGTGCCAGCAATCATGCCATTTACTGCTTCACAGCTACGGATAACACGATTAAGAAATACATCTCTGTTACGAGGATTGATACCCGATTCAGCTTGCTGTGATACAGCTAAATAAACTTGGTTAACCTCTTCCCAAATACGCTGCGGCATGACATCACGCGTGGTGCGCAAGTTCTCACGTGCGGCAGTCAATGAGGAGATAATGGAACCTGAGTATCGGCGGTCACCACACAAAAAATTAAGAACGCTGACCTCATCTCGCTCTTCATAATACTTATCAAAAACATCGTCACTACCTGTAATAGTGACCAAGGTTGACCAACCTAAACGGGTAGCCTTTGGAAAATCCAATAGTAAATGACTGTTCACGCTGATCAAACGAGCAGTGTCTTCCGCTCGTTCAAGATAGCGCGCTAACCAGTAAACACTTTCTGCGACTCTTGACAGCATGGCTTAACCCTCTTTCACATCAACGATCCAGGTGTCTTTACTGCCACCACCCTGGGATGAATTCACAACCAAAGACCCTTTTGTCATGGCAACACGAGTTAAACCACCCGTGGTCACATAGGTATCATTACCACCTGATAAAATAAAAGGTCTTAAGTCTACATGTCGAGGTTCCATTGCATTACCGCAAAGCGTGGGTGCCGTGGAAAGGTTCAACGTTGGCTGTGCCATGTAGTTTCTTGGATTGGAACGAATCAACTCAGCGAAGGCTTTACGCTCGCGCTTGGTTGAGTGTGGCCCAATCAACATGCCGTAACCACCCGACTCATTAGCGGGTTTCACCACTAAAGACTCGAGATTCGCTAGTACATACTCTCGATCCTCCTCAAACATACACAAATAACTCGGTACATTAGGTATCAGCGGATCTTGATCTAGGTAGTAATTAATTATTTTAGGTACAAAGGCGTAAACTACTTTGTCATCAGCCACACCTGCACCTGGTGCATTAGCAAGAGCCACTTTGCCAGCACGCCATGATCGCATTAGACCTGGGACACCCAACATGGAGTCAGGATTAAACGCTTCGGGATCAAGGAACATGTCATCAATTCGGCGATAAATCACATCGACACGCTGCAAACCATCGACCGTTTTCATATAAACGCAGTCATCATCGCCAACAATCAAGTCAGGCCCTTCAACCAACTCCACACCCATCTGCTGTGCAAGATAGGAGTGTTCATAATAAGCAGAGTTATAGATACCCGGAGTTAATACCACGATTTGTGGATCATCACCTGGACGTGGTGACATACTGGCCAACATATCAAACAGCTGGTCGGTATAATCATCAACCGGCTGTATCTGTCCTGTGGCAAACATTTCTGGCAACACGCGTTTGGTAACATTTCTGTTTTCTAGCATATAAGAGACACCGGAAGGAACTCTCAAGTTGTCTTCTAAAACATACAGGGTTCCATCACCGTCTCGAACAAGATCAGAGCCACAGATATGCGCCCAAACACTGTGAGGTGGAGAAATACCTACGCATTGAGGGCGAAAGTTTGCCGACTGAGCTAACACCTCAGCAGGAAAAATACCATCTTTGATGATCCGCTGATCATGGTATAAATCGTCAATAAACATGTTCAAGGCTTGCACACGTTGGCGAAGCCCAGCAGCGGTTTTTTCCCATTCGGGTCTAGGTATGATTCTGGGGACAGGATCAAAGGGCCATGCACGATCGATCATGCTACCTTCAGAATATACCGTGAAGGTGATTCCCATCGTTTGTATAGCAACATCAACAGCATGTTTATGCTCGATCAATTCTGCTGCTTCAAGATTTTGAAAATAATCACATAGCATTTGAGCTTCTGGGCGAGGGCTTCCAGGTGCTGCAATTAGCTCATCATAAAATCCCTTGCACGCATATTCTTGCCAGTTCACTTTTGTCATAGCGTGTATCCATTGTTGTCATCATTACGATAGCGATTTCGATGCAAATGCTATACCAGCTTTAAGGACAGCTAGCAGATAAGGCCTATACACATGAAACACGCACCTTAAACGTTCGCACGCACCTCTTTAGTGCAAAACATGCCTCATATTTGGGCAGCTTACTACCTATTCACTCCTCCTTGCATAACTGTAGTTTGATTCTGTAAAGCCTTCAAATGCTGACGCTCAGCTATTTTGTAAAAAATTAATTTACAAGTGGCATATCTGTTGCTGATGAACCATCATAGATTCTATTAGCCAATTTGTTCAGCAGGATATCTGATCATGACGATTCGCGTTGCACTGAAGCACACCACTCGATACGACTTTGATAAACCGGTCGGTGTCTCACCTCATTTAATTCGCCTGAGACCAGCACCCCACTGTCGAACACCTATCGATGCCTACTCACTGAAAATATCAGGTGGAGAGTACTTCATCAATT
Organism: Oceanospirillales bacterium; assembly: GCA_007693685.1. Lineage (GTDB taxonomy): Bacteria > Pseudomonadota > Gammaproteobacteria > Pseudomonadales > Balneatricaceae > Nitrincola. Next base: position 17,225 of record REDB01000154.1, on the reverse strand, counting down.
GGCAGCAAGATCCGTTTGGTAACCATCTTGCTCGCTTGGTATTTCCTGAGAAGATAGATCACCTTGAGGTCAGCGTTGAATTATTAGCGCCGATGACCGTTATTAATCCGTTTGATTTTTTTGTCGAGGAGTATGCGGATAATTTTCCATTCACTTACTCTGATTCATTAAAAAAAGAGCTAACACCCTATCTGGAAATTACCGAAAATGGGCCGTTACTAACCAAATGGTTGAAGCAAGTTTCTGATAAGCCCACTGCAATTGTTGATTTTTTGGTGGGCATTAACCAACAGTTAGAACAAGATATTGAGTACACCATTCGAATGGAGCCGGGTGTACAAACAGCTGAAGAAACCTTAAAGAAACGTCTGGGGTCTTGCAGGGATTCCGCGTGGCTAATGGTTCAAGTCCTTCGCCACCTTGGCTTGGCAGCTCGATTTGTATCTGGCTACTTGATACAGCTAACTGCCGATGTAAAAGCGCTAGATGGCCCATCAGGTACAGACAAAGATTTTACCGATCTGCACGCTTGGACAGAAGTATTCATTCCGGGTGCTGGCTGGGTGGGTCTTGATCCTACCTCTGGTCTATTTGCGGGTGAAGGTCACATTCCACTGGCAGCAACACCTGATCCTTCCAGTGCTGCTCCGATTACCGGCGCAACCGAGCCATGCGAAGTCAGTTTTGATTTTTCTATGTCGGTAGATCGTGTTCACGAAGATCCTCGCGTCACCAAACCCTACACAGAAGAAGCTTGGGAAAAAATTAATGCCCTCGGTGAGCAAGTTGATGCTGTGTTGGATGCAGAAGACTTACGATTGACCATGGGTGGAGAACCAACTTTCGTCTCCATTGACGATATGGATTCGCCCGAATGGACCATTGCAGCCCAAGGTCCAAATAAACGTCGCCTTTCTGAAATTTTATTGCGTCGTTTACGACCTCATTTTGCTCCTAACAGCCTTATCCATTATCAGCAGGGCAAATGGTATCCGGGTGAGTCCCTACCTCGCTGGGCACTTGCCTGTTACTGGCGTCGTGATGCCAAACCCATGTGGCAAGACAGCCAATGGTTAGCAGACATGTACAAGGATTACGGGGTTGGCATAGATGAAGCAAAGCAGTTCGCACAAAGCTTGACGCGTCGGCTGAATCTTAAAGAGAAAAACCTAATCCCCTGTTACGAAGATGCTTATTACTATCTTTGGTTAGAAAGAAAGCAACCAGTTGATATCGACCTTCGTAAAGAGGATCTAAAGGCTGATGAAAATCGCCGTCGCTTAGCAAATCTGTTGGAACGAGGCTTAGATGAAATCACTGGGTTTACGCTGCCACTAAGCCGTGATTTACGCCACAAAGGCTGGGTCTCTGGTGACTGGCATGTGCGTCGCCGCCAACTTTATTTGATTCCTGGTGATTCACCCATGGGCTATCGCTTGCCACTGAGTGAGCTACCAATTGCCGGTAAAGAAGAAATTCCTGAACCATCTTCTCTGTTTGAGTTAAAACCGCCTTTACCTGATATGCATGGAGAGATCGCTAGCCGATACAGTGCATTGCAACAGAAGCTAGCAGCGGCCCCACTAACCGAACAGCGTGATGCTCAAACACTACTAGATCAGCAGGCAATAGATAATAATCCTAATCGCGTCATTCATACCGCTCTGTGTATTGAACCGCGTGAAGGTAAACTATTTGTCTTCTTACCACCGCTTGCGGAATTAGAGGACTACCTTGAACTGCTTGTTCATGTAGAAAATACCGCAAAAGAACTTAAAATACCGGTCTGTCTAGAGGGTTATCCACCGCCATCTGATACTCGTATTGAAAAGTTCATGATTACTCCTGATCCAGGTGTCATCGAAGTAAATATTATGCCGTCGAAAAGCTGGCGTGATCTGGTCAACACCACTACTCGACTCTATGAAGAAGCAAGGCTTTCTCGCTTAGGTACTGAAAAGTTCATGCTGGATGGACGCCATACTGGTACAGGGGGTGGTAACCATGTCACTTTAGGGGGAGCTACTCCAGCAGATTCACCTTTCTTGCGCCGCCCTAGCCTACTGACCAGCATGATCACTTACTGGCAACATCACCCTAGCTTATCCTTCCTGTTTGCAGGTATGTTCTTGGGGCCAACCAGTCAGGCACCACGTATTGACGAAGCGCGTCATGAAGCTCTGTACGAGTTGGAAATTGCTATCCAACAAATGCCATTAGGGGAAGTTCCTCAGCCTTGGATGGTGGATCGTTTACTGCGCAACCTGCTAACCGACATCACCGGCAATACCCATCGTGCTGAGTTCTGTATCGACAAACTTTTCTCACCTGATTCGGCAACGGGACGTTTAGGTCTTCTAGAACTTCGTGGTTTTGAAATGCCACCTCATGCACGCATGAGCTTGATGCAACAGTTACTGATTCGTGCGTTGGTTGCTCGATTCACTCGCAGCCCTTACCGCAAAAAGCTAGTACGTTGGGGAACTCAACTGCACGATCGCTGGATGCTGCCACATTATCTGTGGAATGACCTGCTGGACATTCTGGATGATCTGCGTAGCTTTGGTTTTGACTTTAACCCAGAATGGTTTGAACCCTTCTTAGAATTCCGTTTTCCTCAATATGGTGAAGTCATTTACGACCAAGTACGTATTGAATTAAGACAAGCGATAGAGCCTTGGCATGTCCTAGGTGAAGAGGTTAGCGGTGGTGGCACAGCTCGCTATGTCGACTCATCGGTTGAGCGCCTTCAAGTTAAGGTATTTGGCTATAATTCGGAAAGACATATTTTGACCTGCAACGGTAGACGTGTACCACTTCAACCCACTGGTGTTAACTCAGAAGCCGTTGCAGCGGTCCGTTACCGAGCTTGGCAACCTCCTTCAGCTTTGCATCCACTAATCCCTGTGCATGCACCGCTTGTTTTTGACTTAATTGATACTTGGAATCAACGCTCTTTGGGTGGTTGTATTTATCATGTTTCTCATCCAGCAGGTCGAAATTACGAAACCTTCCCTGTTAACGCCAATGAAGCAGAAGCAAGACGTTTAGCCCGTTTTTGGTCACAAGGGCATTCGCAAGGAAAACTGTATATTCCGCCAGAAGCAGTTCTTGGAGAGTATCCACACACGCTAGATTTGCGTTTTAACCACAGCAATCCGGGCGCGTCTGAGATATGATATGTCCTTTTGATCATTGAACAACGAGAAAATGACAGACTTTAGCCTGCTAAACAGTGATATGCAGCAGCGTCTGTTGGCTTATATTGAAAGCCGACAGGCGTTTGCTCCTAATACACATGGATTTGATGAACTGTTGAACGCATCGGGAAAGATCCGTGCACAGTGGCAACCTGTACTCGAAGAGCTTTCTAAACTAGATCGCGAAGCGCTGCGAAGCCGATGTGAGGAAGCACAAAACCTGTTGCATGAGAACGGTGTTACTTTTAACACCTATGAAGATGATCCAGGGCAGCTCCGTTCTTGGCAACTTGATAGCTTACCCTATGTTCTTAGTACAGAAGACTGGGAACATCTTGAACGCGGATTGATGCAACGCTCACGCTTACTTGAGGCGATAGCAGAAGATCTTTACGGACCAAGAACGCTCATCTCTGGCGGATTGCTTCCAGCAGAGTTAATACATACCTTTCCAAGCTATTTGCTTCCTGTTGTCAGTGATCAACCTCTGCGCCGTCCAATGTTAATATTGCACGGCACAGATGTTATTCGGAATGCATCGGGTGAATGGGAAGTTCTTTGTGACTGGACACAGTCACCTTCTGGTGCAGGTTATGCACTTGAAAACCGAATTACCCTTGCCCGTGCTTTTCCTAATCAGTATCGAGAAGCTCCTCTTAAGCGTCTAGCTGGTTTCTTACAAGCGCAACATCGAGCTCTTGCTGCCTTATCAACCAGTCAACGCGATCAGCCCAATATCGTGCTTCTATCGCCTGGTCCAGGTAGCCCGGGTTATTTTGAGCACGCTTGGCTAGCAAACTACATGAACTTCTCATTAGTTGAAGGCGCAGATCTGGTTGTACGCGATGGACAGGTTGCCATGCGAACACTGGGGGGGTTAAGACAAGTTGATGTGATCGTTCGTCATATCAACGATCCTTGGTGTGACCCGCTAGAACTTCGTGGAGACTCTTTACTCGGTGTTCCTGGTTTGATGCAAGCTGCACGTGATGGTGAAGTTGAAATCGCTAATGCGCTGGGAACAGGCATTCTAGAAAACCCTGCATTAGCGGCTTATCTAGATGAGATTTGTCAGCAGCTGCTGGGTGAACCGCTCATCATTAAGCATCGCACCACACTATGGGCAGGCAATGATGAACAACTGGCAGAGATTTTAACCTCTCCCGAAGAGTGGCTGTTCAGAGACATCACAGAACCAGCCAAAGTTATTCGGCCCGAAAAGCTTGATGATGGCGAGTTACTAGAACTACTCGACAAACTTCAAGAAACGCCTTGGCGTTTTGTTGCCCAGGCTAAACTGAAAGCGGCAACATCTCCGACCTATAATACGCGCACGGATACTTTTGAAGCTCGTAATGTTAACTTACGCTTTTTCAGCCTGATTGAACCTGATCATCTATTCATTGAATCAGCTGATCGCCGCTATCGAATTATGCCTGGTGGGTTAGCCTGGGTCGGTGAGCCCGGCACACTGTTGATGGAAAGCAGAACGGTTAAAGATATTTGGGTGATGGCACCGGTTCCTCAGCCACATATCAGCATGCTTCGCCAAGCAAACGGCCCCATCGTGATGACACGAGATGGGACAGACCTTGCCTGCCGAGTCGCAGATAGTTTGTTCTGGATGGGACGCTATGGTGAACGCTTAGATATACGCTCACGTCTTTTAAGAGAAACGCTAGGGCGTTTTTTACAAGAGGATCAATCTGCAGAAGAAAGCGGCCTCTTACCAGACTTGTTTACAGCACTTGAAATTCAATTTCCAGATCTACCGGAAGTCGACGAAGTGACCGATGTTGACGATCCGTTGCGACATAAACAGCTCTATCTTAGCTACCGTAATCGTTTACTAGAGTTATTTGAAGAAAATCATCCAGACGGTATGCCATGGCTGTTTAATCACTTTTTACGTAACTGTCGATCTGTGCGTGACCACTTAGGTGATGATGCCTGGCGAACAGTGAACAACCTTCGCCAGCGTTTTAACGACATGCCAAGAACACAAGGCATTATCGTTGGACAGCGCCAGCTTGAAGGTGTAGTTACTCACTTGGCTGCTTTTTTCGGCCTCTGTAACGAAACCATGCCCCATCATTATGGCTGGCGTTTCTTAGATATTGGCCGCTTTATTGAGCGCGTACTCTGTACCCTAGAGTTATTAAAACTGGCACTCTTAACAGCAAGACAACCCGGTATTCCTCTGTTTGAAGTGGTATTAGCAACCACTGATAACTTTACTGTTTACCGTCGCCGTTATCGCTCACAGCTTCATCCAAGCGCCATTCTAGATCTATTATTATTTGATGAAACCAATCCTAGATCTGTGGGCTATATTCTGAAGCGACTTGAAAGACAGATCCAACGTCTTCCTCAGCCAACTAACTCGCCTTATCGAAATTTAGAATCGAGATTAGTGATTCAAGCCACCAGTGCTTTACACTTAGTAGATATAGATACTCTCAGTCAGATAGAAACGAGCGCCGAATCAAGAGAAGTACTGTCAGAGCTTCTTGATCAACTGATACAACCTCTATCCGAATTGACTAATGCCATTTCACACAGTCACTTTAGCCATGTTGAAGCCCCTGTTCAGCTAGTGACTATGCAATCATAAAATGATAACAAACACATGAAATACCATCTTCGCCATACAACGCGTTACGATTACAGTAGTGATGTAACTCTTAGCCATAATGAAGCTCGCTTGCTACCAAGAGACTTACCTTGGCAACAAGTGGTTGATGCAGAGTTAACCATTGACCCTCAACCTATTCGCTTGCGTGAACGTTTAGACTTTTTTGGTAACCGTGTCAGTTATTTCACGATCCAAGAGTTACACTCTAGCCTTGAAGTGACACTGAATAGCAAAATCACCACGCTACCGAGGCAACTACCGCCTAAAAATTTAAATATTAGTTGGAATGATGCGGTTGAAGTCATTAAGTCAGATCGCTCGGTCGGTAACCTGCTCCAAGATGCACGCTTAATGATGTTGGATTCAGACTTCATCCGAAGTCATCCTGCTCTAGCAGAATATGCCGGCACTGCCTTTCGAAAAGGGCGCCCCATAGTAGAAGCGATTCAAGCATTTAACCAACAGATCTTTACTGACTTCACCTATGATCCAGAGCATACGACAATTGCAACGCCTGTTTTGGATGTGTTAAACAGTCGTCGTGGGGTCTGTCAGGATTTTGCCCACCTAGCCATTGGTTGCTTACGCTCTATCGGGTTACCGGCACGCTATGTCAGTGGCTATATGGAAACACTTCCACCTCCTGGACAGCAGAAATTACAAGGTGCTGATGCAACGCATGCCTGGCTTGCAGTAGGAATACCGGGATGGGGCTGGTTAGAGATAGACCCAACTAACGGAACACTTCCAGATGAGCGTTATTTAACCCTTGGATGGGGACGCGATTTTGCCGATGTTACCCCATTAAAAGGGGTTATGAATGGTGGTGGTAAAGACTTACTTTCGGTTGCAGTCGATGTCACTCCTTTATCAGATAAACACCTGCTGGAACTTTTTTAGTCCTCTATGCTTACTCCATCTGTGGATTGGCGCGCCCGATCAGCGCTTCTATTAGCCATGGCAATTTGGGGCAGCTCCTTTATTGCCCTGAAAGCAGCTGTCGATGTTATGCATCCGATGCAAGTTATTTTTTTACGCATGTTTATCGGTAGTATCGTCTTCTTACTGATTCTTCCTTGGTGGAAACGAGGTTTTAACTATCAGGCAGGTGATTGGAAATGGTTAGCCGCGATGGTGTTATTTGAACCCTGCCTCTATTTTATTTTCGAGAGCTTAGCTCTTAAATACACCAGTGCAGGACAAGCGGGGATGATCACCAGCATCTTACCGCTTTTAGTCGCCATCGGTGCTTGGTTATTGCTAAAAGAACGCATTGCTAAAAACCAGTGGCTAGGGTTTGTCATTGCGTTGATAGGTGTGATCTGGATGTCATGGGGAAGTGATGTTAGCAGTCATGCCCCTAATCCGCTGCTTGGCAACTCTCTTGAACTTATTGCAATGCTCTGTGCCGTGGGCTACACCTTGGTAGTTAAAAAATTAACTACACGCTATAGCCCGCTATTTTTGACTGCGATACAAACATTATTGGGTACGGTATTTTTTCTTCCTCTGGCACTAATGATGCCGATGCCAGAAAGCGTATCTGTTGAAACTTTCGCGTATATTGCTTATCTAGGTGTGTTTTCTACCCTAGGCGCTTATGGACTATATAACTACGCACTCAGCAGAACTCATGCCAGTAAAGTCGGCGCATACACCAACTTGATCCCGGTATTTACGTTGTTTTTCGCTTATATTTTCCTGAATGAAGTTCTCAATTTTCAGCAATGGCTTGCCGTGATGCTGGTGTTTACCGGCGTAGCAATCAGCCAACACAGCCGCAGAGGTCGTAAGGTCTTAAATCAGATACCACCCGGTACAGTTCAATGAAACAATGACTTATTGAACTAAGCAGGTAAATCCGTCTGATTGTGACGATTCAGTGAGCGCCAATGCTGATTTTCATCCGACAAGATTCGAGTTAAGGTTGCAAACAGCTCTCGTAACTCTTGTGTCTGTCGCCAACGCTGCTGTTCACTAGTATCAGTTCTTTTTGCAGCCATTCGTTGATAATCGGTGCATGCCTCATTTAAAACCGCTAACTGCCCAGAGACCTGCCCAGCTAAAGAAGACATCCGTACAACTTCATTGTGATTGAGTATGCCATGTATCGCAGCACCCCAGGCAGGAAAGAAAGCTGTAAATATAAGTATCCACGAAATCTTTACAAAGAAATGTAATGTCACTGCTAAAAAAGTGATAAAAAATAAGCTGAACGCTAATCGATGAAGATAAACGTGATCTCTATGTAAGTTCAGATGGCTACGGCTGAAATATCGACGATGCTCATCCAGCACTTGATGCAAATAATTAGCCATAGTTGAGTTGTGCTCAGTCAGGCAATATCTGGTTGAGTCTGAACGACTCACAGGTAATCCCGATGTAATTAATACGCGCTGTAACAACCAGTTCTCTGCACTAGTTAATTCACCACCTCTTGCATTCACTCTTGGACTCCAATAGGGTCTATTGAACGCTTGAGGCAGCACCAGCAAGGGAAACCCAATACGTAAATAACGTAACTGTTCAGCCAAATAGCGATAACTCATCCAATGACCATGCCAGTCACGGAAGCGAGCTTGCAGCACATGACCTACGATAAATCTAAGTAAAATAAATTCAAATACAGCCCAAATCATTAACAAACCAGGCATGTTTGCAGGCCATATACTTAACGCGCCTGCAACCGCACAAAATACTGCAAATGCTGCGGCATAATAGATCATCCATATACCATCACGATGTCGACGACCAAAACAGTCAGCTTGTGTTTCTGCCCAGTTAAAAATTTGTTCCAAATCCGGTTCATCTATAGGATGCATATCACCATTTGATGGCGTAACTTTTTGGTAACCTTTTGACCGCGAGGTCAGCTGCAAAGATGCTTTCAGGTCTATCCAGTTCAATCGAGCAATAGCAGAACAAAATAGATGTAATCGACCTATTAAGCGCTCTTTCAGGCTCAAAGTGTCTTGCCCTCTGGTCAACAACTCCATAAGACGCCTTGACTGCGAAGGGTTAGGAGGATTTAACATCACTTGAAGCCATTGTTTGGCTCCTGCCAACCATGAAAATAAACTGGGCGGACGCTGCTTAAAGCTGGGCAAGAATAGAAATTTAATCCATAAAAGTAAAAAACCTAACAGCGATGGCTGTGCTGATATCTTAGCTAAACGTTTGTTTTCATTTGAATCAGGTTGCATTGCTGGCAAGAAAGGCAAAAGAAGAAGATCCATCCACTCATTCAGCGAAAGGCTTAGCTGTGACTGAGTTTGTATCAGTGTAAAATATTGCAACAAAGATTCGTTATCACTGCTCAATGCCTCTAATTCAAGTAGATGTGAGTCAGTTAGCATGGCTGGGCGATTAACTAAGAGTTGAGGTTGATCAAGATCAGGGTCTAACTTGACTAACAGTACCGGCTTACGTCTAATTAAAGCGGTACGAATAATTCTTGCTGTGCCACTGGTAATAATCAGCGGTTCTTGGGTATCCCATACTGCGATCAGTAAATCAGAAAAACTGAGAGCAAGATCATCACGAATTGAGTAATCATCTTGAGATAACTCCTGATTGAGTACTGGAGAGTGCATTCCCAGTATTACCCTTTGATCAGCATTAGGATTGCTGGCCTGATTACTATCCTTAGCCGTTATGACAGCTAATTGATAACCACAATCATGCGCTAGCTGACCTGCTATATCATCAACACCCGAAGAATCTCCAGTGATCAACTTGAGTTGGCTTGGTTCATCAGCATAAACACTTTTTGCCTTCGCAAAAGCTTCATTAGCCGAAACTTCTACATCGAGTAGCAATTGTTTAAGTTGTGAACGTAACGCCAACTCTCGATCGACCCCTTGTTGCAGCCAATTTCGACTCAAACGCTTCTGACGATGACCAGCAACTAACACCCCGAACGCAGGTCGCAATCGAGGGCGCTGTAATTGATTGGCGAAAGGAGTACTAGACAAAACCTTAGATCAACTCATTAACCTAGTAAAGAAATCAGGCATGTCATAACCTGATGCCTTCAGTTGATCAACCAACGCCTTAGGATCTTGTTGCTTGCGTTGACTCAACGCCCAAAGCATTCCACAGCGCGCTCCAGAACGACAAAATGCCACGATAGGTGTTTTCGCTTGAGATAAAATCTCTGCAAACTCATCACCCTGACTATCCTCCACCTGACCGGAGATCACTGGTTGATAAAACCATTGCAAGCCTAAACCTTCCGCATAGGCTTGTAGACTTGCTGATGACGGCTGATCTGCTTCCTCATCATCGGGTCGATTACAGATAAGGGTCTTAACACCTTGCTCCGATAAGGCTTTGATGTCTGCCTCAGTCAATTGTGCACAGGCACTCAAATTTTCAGTTATTTTTCTCATAGCTGGTAACTGATGTGACATAGAACTCTCCTGAATAATTCGTTTTGAATCTAATCTATTCTGATTGACTGTGAAAAGTTATAAGTAGGGCAATAAACGTTCGTTAAGCTCAGCCAACCATTTATAAAGCCAAACCTGACCTGCTACGGCTAAACCCGGAGCAGTGACTTCTGGCAATGCTTCTGATTGCTGCCACTGCCAGCTGACAATGGGCTGACCATCTTGTCGGATTAAATCAGCATGAATAACCACTAACAGACGCTGAGATGTTTGATCTAGATGCCATTGATGGAGGTGAACACGTAATCGATGCTCAGCCATAATACCAGGCTGATCAGTCAAAACATTCACTCCTTGTAAGTGAGCACTTAGGTACTCTGCAGCCAAACGTTCAATCTGCATTGGTAGTGGTTCAGTCCAGATATGATCTCTGAATGGTGTCAGCTGATGCTCCCCTGTCTGATACCATAGCGCACGACTATTTAACGCGGTTGTCGCTTGTGGGGTTTCAATAACCAAGGTACCCCTTTCTTTAGACCAAACCGTTTCAGCCACTCTGTCTTCATTAATATTTGACATTAACTGCAGTTGAGTTGGTGCTGGCCCCGCTTCTGGTAAAACACTACAACCAGTTAGCCCAATAAATCCCATCCCAATGACCACTAAAAGTGATGCCATTTGCTTTTTCATTTACATTACTCTCCTGGTCCAGCCGGTAATTGGCCGGGGCCTCTTATCAATACATCACCTTGACGCATTAAAGTTTCACTAAGCGCACGAGTTTCTCTAATCAAAGGTGCCAATTCGCGAGCAAGAACTTGGCTATCTCTCGACATCGCCATTAACTGACGGTTGGTTTGATCCAGATTATCAGCCAAAAGTTGCCTAAAGGATGCCATTTCATCCGGTAAAGCCTGACTTTGTTGAGTTAAGGAGTCCGCAAGTTCAGTCATTGACCGAGCTAATCTATCCCAGCTCTCTGTATCCAATTGATCTAATTGGCGTTCTGCAGTTTGACTTAAACTCACCATAGACTCGATCAAGCTGTTAAGCTGTTGTCGCATAGAGTCGTCACTCAATGCGCTTAAGTGACGCGTTAGCTCGGATAAGTTGTCAGATAACTGATTAAAGCGACTAAGCGTTTCATTCAATGCTTCTGAAATCTGCAACAGTCGAGATGGACTACTTCTGATCACCGCCGGGCTGGCATCAGATGTTTCCAACCTAGGCGAATCTGCTTGCCCACTTTGTATCTCAACAAATAAGAGTCCGGTAATACCTTGATTCTGAAGACTTGCGATAGAGCTCTCACGAATCGGCACACTAGGATCAATTTTCAACCCTAACCTGACGCGCCCTTCTTGCTCTTTGTCTAACGTAATACTTTCAACAATACCTACCGGTACTCCTAAAAAACGCACGGTGGCACGTTCATTTAATCCAGCAACTGATTCATTGAAATAAGTAACGTAGGGAAGCCACTGCGTTTGGCGATCATCGCGTGTCATTAAGGCCAGCATACCAACACCCACAGCGACCATTAATATGACAAAAGCACCGACGAGGGTGTAGTTAATCCTTGGATTCATTAAATCAGCTCCTGTCGAATCGCTCGCTTAGCACGTTCATTGGCAAAATAAGCCTCTATAACCGGGTGTGTATCTTTAACCATTTTCTCTATGGGTTGCTTCACTAACACTCTACGCTCTCCCAAAAAAGCGACTTGGTCTGTAACCGTCCAAATCGAATCAAGATCATGCGTCACTAAAATTAAAGTTAAATTAAGTGCTGCATGAAGCTCTAGCAACATATCATCAAAAGCTGCAGCACCTGCTGGATCTAATCCGGCTGTAGGTTCATCAAGTAACAGTAACGGTGGATCAAGTGCCAAAGCACGTGATACTGCCGCTCGTTTTAACATACCACCACTTAAGGATTGAGGGTAAAGATGAGCGGCATGCTCTGGCAAACCGGTTAGCCTTAATTTCAGCATGGCTAAATCTTTCAGTAGCGGCCCTTTTATTCGTTGGTGCTCTCGAATGGGCAGCATGATATTTTCCAAAACCGTCAAGCTGGAAAATAAAGCTCCTTGCTGGAACATCATACCGATTTTTTGCCGTTGAGCGAGTAGCTCTCGACCACTCATTTGGGTAATAGGTTCACCAAATAACTCAATTTCTCCCGAATCAGGCTCCCTTAACATCGCTATTTCTGACAGAAGTACTGATTTACCTGTTCCACTACCGCCCACTAAAGCAACCCGCTCACCTTCTAGAATTTTTAGGTCTAGCTTTTCATGGACAATATTTTCACCGAAGCGTGTAGCAATCTGCTTCAGTTCAACGATAACCTTATGATCTTCCATGGTTACCATCCCAACTGCGCAAATAAAATTGAGAATAAGGCATCAACAATAATTACCAGAAAAATACTTTGTACAACGCTTCGCGTTGTCCGGTGACCGACTGCTTCTGCTCCCCCTTTAGCCAACATCCCCTGCATACAACCCACATTGACTATCAATAGAGCAAACACAGGTGCTTTTATCAAACCTACCCAGAAATGAATTGGATCAACGACGGAACCAAAGCGCTGAATAAATTCAATCGGACTAAGATCAAGCTGAATCATTGCTACAAACATCCCCCCACCGATACCCGTTAGCATCGATAATACGGTTAACAATGGCATCACAATCATTAACCCTAATAACTTTGGTAACACTAACCATGCAAAAGGATCTTGCCCAAGGCTTTTAAGTGCCAAAACCTCTTGGTTCATTTGCATAGTTGCAAGCTGAGCGGCGAAAGCTGAACCAGAACGTCCTGCTACGATGATGGCACAAATCAAAGGTGCTAATTCACGCAACATAATTAAAGAGATCAGTTCAACAACGAAAATATTCGCTCCATAAGTGGCCAATTGAAGTCCACCTTGAAAGGCGATAACCGCACCCAGTAAAAAGGCCAGCAAGGCAATAATGGGGACTGCATTAAGACCATCTCGCTGCAACACATCCAGCAACATTTTAATTTTCAGTTGTCTAGGATGACGAATCAAACTGAACACTAATGCTGACAACTGACCTGCAAACTCCAACAATTCGCGTCCATGACGAATCACACGAAACACTTGCTGACCCAGAGCCGCCAAAAGGTTGACCGACTCTTGCTCTGCAGGAACAGGACCTACTTTCTCTCTAACTAGCTCAAGTAAACCGCGCTGTTCTTTGGTTAAGCCTTCGGGCCAAGCACTTGGTTCATTACCAATCAGCTCAAGCAAAACTCTCGAGCCATTAGTGTCTAACTGAGCAATAGCGATATGACTAACCTGATGTTGCAGGTTATTTTTGGCAATTTTCTGTAGCTGCTTTAAATAGGGTGTTGTCCACTCTCCACTCAGCTTTACTCCATTTGATGCCGCAATGATGTTAGGAGGCTGTTTTTCTTCATTCATATCCATGGCTCCAAAATACTTGCACCATCTTAGCAGATGCGAATAAAACAGCGAATCATAATGGAAAGCTTGTGTCTGACCGTTGCTTTGAGATAATGCAATATATACATCACTCTTGGAGAGCTTTAATGACGCAACCACTCTCTCGTAAAACTGCAATAGCTAAGCGCCTGTGTGCTATGTTTGTAGCGGTTTTTATCAGTTCTTCAGCCAATGCTCAACTGCCAGAAAGTTTGAGGCAAGTGATTCAATCTCAGTCACTTCCTGCAGATTCAATGGGTATATGGGTTAAGCCTGTTGATAGCGATCTACCGATAGTCTCTCATAACGCTGACAGATTATTTAACCCTGCATCAACTATCAAAGTTGCTACGACATTAGCGGCGTTACTCGAATTAGGCCCAAATTACACTTGGCCAACCAGCTTTAGATCTACAGCACCTGTTGAAAATGGCGTGTTGCGCGGTGACTTGATCATTAGAGGTACAGGTGATCCAGGAGCTGTCAGTGAAGAACACTGGCGGATGCTGCGTGATCTTCAACGAATGACAGGCTTAAGACGCATAGAGGGTAATGTTATTTTAGATGCTAGCTATTATATGCTTCCTGCTGAAGACCCTGGGGCATTTGATGGACAGCCTTATCGTGCTTACAATCAATTAGCTTATGCACTGCATGTAAACTCCAACTCTATTCGTTTTCATATCATTCCAGAGGGAAACTCAATTCGAATTGAAGCAGAACCTCCTCTTCCTGGGCTCAGGATTAACAATCAGTTAACTCGTGGCAATGGTAATTGCGATGCTTGGCAACGCGGTATTCGCTATGACGTTGGACGGAACGAAGTCACCTTTAGTGGTGCCTATCCGGTTAATTGTGGAAATTACGAATTACTAAGAACAGCCGTTGCACCAGATTTCAATGCAGCAGAGCTTTTCCGCTTACATTGGGCACAATGGGGTGGTGAAATCACCGGTGATATTCTAAGCCACCAAGGCGGTCCTCTGAACTACAGCCATACACTGATGGTGCATCACTCGCGACCATTAGCCGACCTGATCAAAGTGGCTAACAAATGGAGTCATAATGTCATGACTCGACATATGGCGTTATCAGTTGGGGCAAGCCGAATGGGGCCGCCCGCTACTCTTGAAAAAGCACGAGTTTCTCTAAACGAAGTATTAAGTGAAGCTGGCGTTAATACACAGGGAATGTTTATTGATAATGGCTCTGGTTTAAGCCGTGTAGCCCGCATTTCACCCAATCAACTAGGGCAAATTCTTCAAGTCGGTTGGGATAGCCCAAGAAGACCAGAGTTTGTATCTTCTCTATCGATTTCTGGCATAGATGGAACAACTCGTAGACAATATCGAAATAATCCTGCAGCGGGACAAAAGCATTTAAAAACCGGATTGCTGAATCAGGTTTCGGCTATTACTGGATATGTTCGAAATCGCTGCAATGAGGATGTGATGGTTGTACTGCTAATTAATCATCCAGAAGCACATTTAGGTCATGGAACGCGCATGCAACAAACGCTCATGGACTGGGTTTATAATTCTGCTGGGTGTTCGAACTAATCGAACGCCTCAAAAAACACCTAGGATCCATAGCTGTAATGCGCTCTTATAATTATTCTAAAATTACAATCACATTAATGACACTCTGCTCACTAACTTCACTTAGTGCAGCAGAGTTTTCTCTAGATGAAAATGCCTTTTTGATTGATATCCCAACGGTGACATCAGCAACCCGCTTAAAACAGCACTTAAGCGATGCGCCTGTATCGATGACCGTTATTGATCGTGCAACCATACAAGCATCTGGAGCACAGAATGTTCCAGACTTATTCCGTCTAGTACCAGGCTTTCAAGTCGCCCATGTCAATACCAACAAATATGCTGTGACCTATCATGGTCATAGTGATGATTTCCCTAGACGGCTTGAAGTTATGATTGATGGACGGTCGGTTTACTTTCCAATCATTTCAGCAGTAGATTGGTCATCGTTAGGGTTACATATCGATGACATTGAGCGTATCGAAGTCATACGTGGTTCGAACACCGCTACTTATGGATCTAACGCCTTTATGGGTGCGATTAATATAATTACGCGTCACCCGTCAACAGAGCCAAAATTTTCAGCTAGTAGTACTTTCGGTTCTTTAGACACCGTTAATGGAAACCTTCGATTTAGCAGCTTTAATTCAGTAGGCCACTTTAGATTAAGCGGGGGCCATGAAAATAATAATGGTTCTGAACTGTTTAATGACGGTGCGAGAAGAAATTATTTAAATTTTAGCGGTAGCTTCGCACCTAATCTTTACGACCAAGTTGATCTATGGTTTGGAGTTGACAGGGGTCATATTCACATAGGGGAGCTAAAACCTG
This sequence comes from Oceanospirillales bacterium, assembly GCA_007693685.1. GTDB lineage: Bacteria > Pseudomonadota > Gammaproteobacteria > Pseudomonadales > Balneatricaceae > Nitrincola. The sequence goes on along the minus strand of REDB01000154.1, from coordinate 1,153 downwards.
CAAGAGGATTACCTGAAAATCTATTCATTCCCGAAAGGAGTTATGACTCATATTATCAGCATATCCAATGGAAAAGAGCATTAAACGACAATCTTCACATTGGTTTTCAAGCATATCAAAATTATTTACAGTTACAGGAGCAGGGACCAAATATTGCTGACCTAACTAAAAGTGGATTTTCAAGTAATGAAGCTACTATTTTACTAGAGAATAATCCGAGTTTTAAATTTTTAAATGAAGATGGAACAAGTAAACAGCGAGATCTTGAGCTTTTTATTAGAAATGAAAGTAGATTACTAAGCAGTTCTTCAGGCATAGGCATAAGAGAAAGTTCAGCAACGAGCAATACATTGTTTGAACAAGGGAAAGTAGAATCCACCAGATATAGACTTTTCAACAACACTTCTTTTTCTCCAACTAACTCTCTTACTTGGAACTTAGGTTTTTTGCATGAAATCGAAGAATCAGGACCAGATGCAACGTCAATTCGCGCAGCATTAAACTGGCACATTAATCCTCAACTCACCTTCAGGTTTGGTCATAGTAGAAGTGAAAGGCTACCATCCCTTCATGAAAGAAGCACATCATCCACAATAATGTTCGATCGTGAGCGAAACATAATTTTTAATGCTATTAGAAGACCAAATCCTTATCTATCAACTGAAGAAATTAGTAGTAACGAAATAGGAATGCTAAAAAACTTTACGTCAATGCCCGGATACATAGATTTTCGCCTATTTGATGAAAATATCTCCAATGGGGTAGAGTCATTTGTAATTCCATACTCAGAATTTCAAGTGAGCGGGCTAAATAAAGGAAGACCTAAAAATACAACTCGTATTGGAAAAAATATCTCTAATTGGAACAATAGAGGTGCAGAGGTTCAATTGAAATTTCAACCAGATGCAAAAATGTGGCTTTTACTCAATTATGCTTACATCAATAGCACTAAGAAAAGTTACTTTGATGGAACTGGATTCGTTAATAGACCACCATTAGCACCTCAGCACTCCGCATCTGTTCTGATAAATTGGCAACCTATGAGCGATTTAAATCTTAGTTTAGCTCATTACTATGTCGACAAAATGCACTGGTTTAGTGGCGACACCAAAGAAGCCTATAACAGGACCGATCTTAGGGCAGCGAAACACTG
>REDB01000190.1 GCA_007693685.1 Oceanospirillales bacterium | reverse complement strand
CCCTGACGAGCGGCTAGAGAGTAGTAATGCCTTGCTTTAACGTCGTCGACTTGAAAATAACCTTCGAAGCCTTGTTCGAACACTTTTCCCATCTGATACTGAGACTTCATGTCTCCCATGTCTGCAGCCTGCTGAAGATAGATGGCGCCCTGAATACGGTTCTGAACGCCATCACCACGAAAATGCAGTAAGTGTCCATAAACTGAAAGCGCACGGCGACTGCGATGATCAGCCGCGTAACGGAATAGCTTCATGACAAAATCATGTCGCCCTTTGCCACTTTTTGCAAAAGGCGAACGAAACAAAGCATAAGCGATCCAGAAAACCAACGGGGCAAATAAGCGTCCAAGGGTTCTCATCAGTTTAACCATTCAGCCAGTTCATGTTGCAGTAATTCCAACTCGTTCTGAGCTTTTTGACGCGATTTTTTCTTTAGCTGCTCTACTTCGGCTTGCTTATCAGCAATCAAAGCCTTCGCTGCGCTCTGTTTATCCTCAGCTTGTGCGACTTGATCAAGCAAAGGTTTTAGCTGCATTAGAATAGCCCGTTGACGACCCGCTTCGATTCGTTCAAGTTCTTCAGCGGTTTTTTCTTTCTTCTCAGTCTGTTCTTTAGTGTTTGACGCCACATAAGTCAGTGGTCTAATACCGCTGGCAATACGGATTTTGCTCAAATTATCCGCTGCAACATGACGAGCTTTTTCTGCACCTTTCAACAACACTTCTTCAACATAACCTAAATCGTTCATCAACTCTTTGTAGCGTTGTCGAGGGTTTGATAGCTTGGCATCTAAGTATTCAAAGAGAGTCTTTTTCGCGTCACCCCAAGCGATACCATCAGCAAAGGCTTGACGCATTTGAGCGGTTTCAGCAGGTGTAGCGAAACAGCGATAAAGCTGGAATAACGTACTGTCATCCGCATCTTTCGGCTCACCAGGCCCCTTAGAGTCAGTTTTGATCAATTTTATCAAACGGTACAATTCGTCAGGCTCAACAAATAAAGGGATGGTATTGTCATAGCTTTTCGACATCTTACGTCCGTCTAGCCCAGGAATTAGCTGTGTTTCTTCATCGACCTGTGCTTCTGGAAGCGTCAGTAAGGGCTCGAATTGATGGTTAAAGCGACCGGCAATATCTCTGGCCATCTCAATATGCTGAACTTGGTCTTTACCTACCGGTATGATGTCAGCATTGAACATCAGAATATCTGCTGCCATTAAAATAGGGTAACTAAATAACCCCATGGTAATGCCATCATCGAGATCTTCACGCCCTGCTTCACGGTTGGCATCTACCGACGCTTTGTACGCATGTGCACGATTCATTAAACCTTTCGAGGTTTGACAGGTCAAAATCCAAGTCAGCTCAGGAATTTCAGGAATATCAGTCTGGCGATAGAAAGTCGCTTTTTCTGTGTCTAAACCCAGTGCAAGCCAAGTCGCTGCAATAGCACGTGTTGACTCGGCAACACGATCTGGATCATGACATTTGATTAAGGCGTGATAGTCCGCCAGAAAAAAGTAACTATTGAACGCAGGATTTTCACTGGCTTCAATGGCAGGTTTAATCGCCCCCAAATAGTTACCGATATGAGGAATCCCTGTGGTAGTAATGCCTGTGAGTATGGTTTTTTTGCTCATTCCTGACCTGTAACACTTGTTCTGAAAAAGGATGGCTAAGCATACACCAAAGGCACTCTAGGTTTAACCAAGACTTTGACAAAGTTGCCTTAGTGACCAAGACTTACACTGAATTTAAGTTGATATACGCCCTTGGAGGTGATTATGGATACGTCTTTGCATACAATGAATACCCTATTTGATCAGCTTGGACTGCCATCGACAGATGCGCAAATTGATCAATTTATTAACACTCACAAGCTGTTTTCAGAGAAGGTTAAACTGGAAGAAGCGACCTTTTGGACAGAGTCGCAAGCTGGCTTTTTAAAAGAAGCGATTCAATCAGATTCTGATTGGGCTGAAGTTGTGGATGAACTCAATACTCGATTAAGAGGTTAACCTCTTCTTTAAATTTTTTTAGGATACTTTTTCTTACAATGCTGATTCTTATATCACCTGCTAAAACACTGGATTTTGAATCTACACCGGTAACACAAAAGCATTCGCTTCCTGAGTTTACTCAGGAAGCTGCTAAGCTGATTGATCAGTTACGCGATTTTGCTGTTCAGGATGTCGCCAAGTTGATGAAGCTCAGCGATAAGTTAGCAAGTTTAAATGTTGCACGCTACAGCTCTTGGTCTACTGAACACACGACAGAAAACGCTCGACAAGCGTTACTGGCTTTTCGCGGTGATGTGTACACTGGACTTGATGCAGATAGCTTATCGGAGGATGACTTCGACTATGCGCAACAACATCTGCGCATTTTGTCTGGCTTATATGGTGTACTAAAACCCCTAGATCTTATGCAGCCTTATCGACTAGAGATGGGCACTAAGCTAGACACTTCCGCCGGCAATACACTTTATAAATACTGGGGCGACCAACTGACAGAGCGATTGAACCAAGATCCAGCACAAGCTAAAAATCCTTTGGTGATTAACCTAGCATCGAATGAGTATTTTGGCGCGATCAATCCAAAAAAATTGTCGGGCACACTCATATCTCCCGTTTTTAAAGATTGGAAAAATGGTCAGTATAAAATCATCAGCTTCTACGCTAAAAAAGCGCGTGGCTTGATGAGTCGTTACCTGATTCAGAATCGAATTGACACCGCTGAGGGGTTATTAGGCTTTGATCTTGAGGGATATTACTATAGTCCTGAGCAATCCAAACCTGAAGCTCCGGTTTTTCTCAGAGACCACGCTGAGGATTGATACTTCTAAAATCTTCTGATATTTGCTCAGATACTACAGTTGTTCTGCAGTATCTGAGCTGATATCAATATTACAAATCGCTTAAGACGGCTGCTCGATCCCGACAATCATCCAATTTCCTGGTTGATCGCCCATATCTCGTCTTAGATGCCAAATTTCGCTGAATTCAGCTGTCTCGCCGCCTTCATCTTCACGCAACCAACCGTAGAAGTTAACGCTTGCAATGACATGATCTTTATTATCGATAAAGTTCACCAGTTCAGCCATCACTGACACAACCTCGGTATGCTGATCATGTGCCATGCCGGCACGCTCTTGCTTAAGCAAGGTGAGCATCTCTTCAGAAGTATAAGTGGCGATCTCATCCCAGTCTTGGTTATCCCAAACACGCTGAAGATGAGTGAAATGCTGGCCAGCACCTTCCAAGAAGGCTGCTTTATCAAACCATTCCGGTAATTCTAAGGGTTCAGCCATGTAGCTGGATGCTAATCCAGATACCGGAGGTTCGGGCATAAAACCGCTACGAGAAATATCGGAAGAGTGCGAAGTAAATGCACTGGGCGAATGCGCCCCAGCATAAGCTTCTCGATTTGCGTTAGCGGGCTTCATAAATCCTTTAATGACTTTGAAGGCTAAGAAACCTAGCAGCGCCATCAGCAAGATATCCATTAACTGAATACCTTCAAAAGCTCCGCCCATGAACAGAGCAGCAAGAAGTCCACCGGCAAGTAATCCGCCCATCATACCACCCATACCTGGTCGAGCGGTCTGGTTTTGCTGAGCACCATCTTGACGCTGTTGTTGCTGACGTTGCTGAGCAGGAGCTGGAGCTTGTCGTTGCGGAGCGGAGAAGGATTGTCCACCACTCATACCACCACCAAAACGTCGAGCTTCGGCGTCTAGGGGGATTAAAAACAACCCAATTAATAGAGTTATGACAGGAAGTGTAAAACGTCTCATCGGCACCTCACTTTTTACGCACTTTTACGCTTAGATTCTAATATAATGATCAGGATCAAATATAAGCGCATTTTAGACTAATTGATAGTATTTTCAGGAAATGAACTCTACTGCCAGAAAGAAGTCTTACTGTGCAATCACTTAAGTTTTTACATTTCAAAGGATATATATGTCAGTCGTGAGCGGACGCAAATCCATTCAGTTAATGTTCATCGTGATTATTCTGCTTTTGTTACCCAGCATTAGCATGGCAAAAGTGATTCAAAGTCCTTTTGATCAACGCGAGTTTCGTGCCCTTACATTACCAAACCAACTGAAAGTGTTACTTATTTCTGACCCTGAAGCAGAAAAAGCGGCAGCTTCAATGGATGTTGCAGTCGGTTCTGGCGCCAATCCAGAGTCTATTCCCGGTTTAGCACACTTCTTAGAGCACATGCTTTTTTTAGGGACTGAAAAGTTTCCTGAAGCTGATAGCTATCAATCCTTCATCAATGCCAATGGTGGATCTTTTAACGCTTTTACTGCTTACGAAAACACCAACTATTTTTTCGATATCCGTCCTCAAGCACTACCTGGGGCACTAGATCGCTTCTCTCGTTTTTTTATCGATCCTCTTTTCTCACCTGAATACGTCGATAGAGAACGTCATGCTGTTGAGTCAGAATTTCAAGCACGTCGTCGAGACGACCGCAGACGAGCGCACGAAGTCACCAAACAAGTGATGAACCCTGAACATGCTTGGAGTCGCTTTGCCGTCGGTGATTTGCGCTCTTTATCCTCTACTGATGATCAATCGATTCGTGATGCACTGATTGATCTTTATTATCAATATTACTCAGCCAACTTAATGAGCTTAGTGGTCAGCGGCCCTCAGTCCCTGGATGAATTACAAGAACTCGTCGAGATGCGTTTCAGCGAAATTGCTAATTTCAATGCCACCGCTTTCGCTGATCAAGTACCTCTTTTTACGGAAGACACCCTACCTTTAGAACTTGAAATTCAAACTCTGCGCCAACAGCGCAGCGTATCGCTTCTCTTCCCTATTGACCCTATTCGTGATCATTGGCGCAGCAAGCCGCTTTACTTTATTGCCAGCCTTATGGGTTATGAGGGCGAAGGTAGTCTATTTGCAATCCTTAAGGATGCGGAACTCGCCAATGG
>REDB01000101.1 GCA_007693685.1 Oceanospirillales bacterium | reverse complement strand
GCAAGACAAGAAGTGATCAAACAAGCCGCAGACAAGCTGGAACAAAAAGTCGAGTTACGCACCCTCAGTCTAAAGCGAAAAACACTCGAACTGGAAAAACATATAGAGCTTCTCAACGCCACACGCGCCGAGCTTTTTACAAAAGAAAAACTAGCTGTCTTAGGTGAGCTAACAGCCGGCATTGCTCATGAAATCAATAACCCCGCTGCCGTTATCCTGGGTCATATCGACCTAATACAGTCTGAACTGGGTGAAAACTCAGTGGTGCAAAGTGAGATAGATACCGTTATCGAACAGGTCTATCGAATTCGTGCCATCATCAATAACTTACTGCAATACAGCCGCCCTGGACAGGTGATTGATCAGATGCAACCGCTAGATATCAATGCAGTTGTGCAAGATACTCTGGCCTTAGTGCGTTACGCTTTGGACAAAAAAGGTATCGCTATCGAAAGGGATTTTGGCGACCTACCCTCTGCCGAAGGTAATCGTCAACAAGTTCAACAGGTGCTAGTAAACCTGTTATTGAATGCAGCCAATGCGATGCCCTCTCAAGGACGAATCTGGCTAACCACAAGACCTTGGCAAACTGAAGATGGTGAGTTAGGTGTTCAAATTCAAGTGCGTGATGAAGGCACCGGTATGAGTGAAGAGGTTCGCCAACGTATTTTTGAGCCTTTCTATACCACCCGAGAAAATGGCAACGGCTTGGGCTTATCCATTAGCCGATCCCTTGCAAAGCGCTATGGTGGAGATATCAAAGTGGAATCCGTTCTAGGCAAAGGCAGTCAATTTACCATCTACCTGCGCCACAAAGCACGCCTTAACCAAGAAGATGAAGAAACCATGCGCCAGCTACTGTCCGGTCTGGGTGTTGCTTAGTAAAACCAAAACTCCAACTGATCCCCCGGAGAAACTTCGTGTTGCGGTGGCATAATCGCTAAGGCATTGGTATGAACGGTAGAGGACAAAACACCCGAGTTCTGATTGGCATAGGCATGAAGTTGCCAAGCCTGGTCTTGCCACACGGCTTGGACACGAAGGTACTCTTGACGGATTTGTGTTTTAGCCGAGAAGTGCACTTTTCCTTGCAATAACAATGGACCTGCACTCTTCTCTCCTGACAGCTTCATCAGAAGTGGTTCTAAGAACACCTTTGCGCCAACAAAGGTAGACACAGGGTTACCGGGTAACCCCATAAATAAACACTGACCAATACGACCGAAGGCTAAAGGCTTACCTGGCTTCATCGCCAAGCGCCACAAAGATAACTCACCTAAGGCTTCGACAGCCGGCTTAACGTGGTCTTCTTCACCGACGGATACACCTCCAGTGGAAAGAATCACATCGGCAATGGCAGCCGCAGATCGCATCGCTTCTAGCGTCTGTTCATAGCTATCTGCCACTTGTGCAAAACTAACCACTTCAGCACCCATTTTTTCAAGGTAACCCTGAAGCAAAAAACGATTAGAATTGTAAATCTGCCCTGCTTGTAAAGCCGTGCCTGGCATGACGAGTTCATCGCCCGTGGACAGCAGTGCCACCTTTACGCGTCGATACACCTTAGCCTGAACGACTCCCACACTCGCCAGCAGTCCTAAGTGGCGATAATCTAAACGAGTACCGGCATGTACTATGGTTTCACCCTGACGAATATCCTGACCCGCTGGACGAATGTTTTGTCCTAGGGTTAAATCTTCCGGCACCACCACATCATCAAACGCAGTAAAACTTACCGCTTCTTGCATCACCACTAGATCCGCACCCGCTGGTATTTCACCACCGGTAAAAATACGCGCACAGGTACCGAATTTAAGCGGCGATGGAGGATGACCTGCGGCAACACGTTGGCTCACCGGTAGTGGAGCTAAGCGATCTTGATAACGCAGAGCATAGCCATCCATCGAGCTATTATCAGCCGGCGGCACACTCACCTGTGATACAACATCTTCAGCCAATACACGACCCGCACACTGAAGCAAATCTAACACTTCCGTCTGTTGTGCTTCAGGTGTCATTTCCAGCAAGGTTTTTAGGGCTTGCTCAACCGGTATCAAAGTGCGATTCATCACGAAGTCCTAGCTATGTAACTGTTTACCCTGCAACAAAATGCCGACAAAGTTACATGGACGATGACGGCTGTCCAACTGCTCTTGAAGGATATTTTTCCAAGCTGTTTTACAGGCTCCGGTAGAACCCGGTAAACAAAAAATCGCGGTTCTGTTGGCTAAGCCTGCTAGTGCACGAGACTGAACAGTAGACGAGCCTATCTCTTGGAAGGAAACCTGTCTAAAGGTTTCACCAAAACCTTCGATTTCAGTATCAAATAATGGACGCAAGGCTTCAGGCGTTGAATCACGACCAGAAAAGCCAGTTCCACCGGTAGTCAAAATGACTTGAACACTAGGGTCTGCAATCCATTGGCTAACAACAGCTCGCATTTTGTAGATGTCATCAGGGATAATATCGCGTGCCACCAATTGATGACCTGACGCTTCAAGTAGCTGAACCAGCGTATCACCTGAGCGATCTTCGGCCAGTGTCCGAGTATCCGACAGCGTTAAAACGGCAATTTTTAACGAGACAGCTTCGGTCATGATGTTTTACCCTTTTTAGCTTCTTCACGTGCTGCAAAAGCAGCTAACTGCTCAGGAGTTGCTGGCTGCTGGTAAAGATCTTTCCATTGATCGTATGGCATGCCATAAACCTGCTCACGAGCATCATCATAACTCAGTGCTTCGCCCTTCTCTTCTGCTGCTGCCATTAACCACTTTGCCAAACAGTTACGACAAAAATCAGCCAAGATCATTAGATCAATATTTTGCACATCTTTGTTCTGATCTAGATGCTGAAGTAAACGACGAAAGGCGGCTGCTTCAATTTCAGTCTGCGTTTGTGCATCAAATTGATTCATCAATGGAGCTCCTGATAGAAATAGATGGTTATTTTTACTGGGATTATATCGCTAAAAGAGCAAGAAAACAGAGACAAACCCAGCTTTTAAAGCTTTGCTATATAAAAAGAAACAGCCATGTCGGGTGAGGAACATGGCTGTTAGGAGTATTAACTAAAAACTAATAATAGTTACGTATAATCTGTGGTGCAGATCAACTCTTGGTTTTATTTTTTACCGCGTCATACCAGAGATCATGATGCTGTTTAGCCCATGATTCATCGACATAACCGGTTTTCATCCCTTCAAATGCGCCTTCTGTTCCAAGAGTACCTATGTAGATGTGCCCAAAAGCTGCAGCCATCAGTAACAAGGAAGAGCCAGCATGAATAATCAAAAACAGCTGCATAGTTTCACGAGTTTGCCCAAAGTTAGGAAAATCGAGCACTAAACCAGAGATCACCACGGTTAAACCGACAAACACGATCATCCAGAACCAAACTTTTTCACCACCATTTAGGTATCCAGCAGAAGGATGACCTTTGCCGACTATCCCACCTCCTTTGAGGAACCACTTAAAGTCGGTCATGTTGAAAAAGTTGTGCTTTAACCATTTAATAATCATGGCTAACACACCCAGTCCGAATAAAGGACCCAGATAGTTGTGGATGTTCTTAGCAGCGGTCATCCAAGCCGCCCAAACACTGGTCGGAAGAATCGGCATTAAGAACCATTTAGCATAAAGGATAGACAAGCCGGTAATCGCTAAAATGATAAACAAGCTAGCCACGAACCAATGAATAGTTCTATCCCAACGCGTCCAACGCTCTATTTTTCTGCCGGTACGAGGATGTTCTAACTTTACTTTACCAACCAACAGGTAGAACAAAGTAATCGCTAGTAAGCTTCCACCCAGCGCGATAGCACCACCGGGCGAAATCCATTGATTACGTATCTCGCGCCAGCGTTCACCTTCCACCATGATCAGCGTATCAGCACCTGGGCTGTTGGACTGAGTTCGACCACTAACGCCCTGAACAGCATCTCTCCAAAAATCCGGTTGAGTTCCCGGCATAGATTGAAAGGCTTCTCGACGTGCATCGGCACCCTGCTGCGCTAAGACTGTTGCTGGTAGTGCCATTAGCACCACCAGTAACAGAATCAGCCAGGCTTTTATGTCACGCACTGACTGGTATCTTGCCATGGTTATACACTCTGCGTTGCATCATAGGCTAGATCTGCTGCGTTCTTGGCCAACTGCTCTGATTCAGCAGCTTCATGCTCAACTGAACTCCAAGCATTGTTACGATGACCACGATACACAACTCGCTCACGGAAGATATCCGCTACTTCTGTTGCATCACCAGCTAATAGAGCTTTGGTTGAACACATCTCAGCACACAAAGGTAACTTACCTTCACGCAGACGATTTGCACCGTATTTTTGCTCTTCTAATACCGGATCTTCCTCTGGACCACCTGCACAGAAAGTACATTTATCCATTTTACCACGAGCACCAAAAGCACCCTGTTTCGGAAACTGAGGCGCCCCAAATGGGCAGGCATACAAGCAGTAACCACAACCGATACAAGCATCCTTATTATGAAGAATCAAACCATCTTCGGTTGGGTAGAAGCAGTCTGTTGGACAAACCGCCATACAAGGTGCATCCGAGCAATGCATGCAAGCAACCGAGATAGATACTTCTTTACCAATTTCACCATCATCGAGTGTCACCACGCGACGACGCTGAATACCCCATTCGGTTTCATTGGCATTTTTACAAGCCGTAACACAGCCGTTACATTCGATGCAGCGCTCTGAGTCACATAAAAATTTCATACGAGCCATGGATTTTCTCCTCATGGACACTCACCTCCCGGCAAGTGTCCCGCATTAAGTTCTATGGGTTCAGGCCGCTTTCTCGATACGGCAAACTGTACACTTGGTTTCCTGCATGATGGTGACTGGGTCATAACCATAGGTTGTGACCGTGTTCACCGCTTCACCCAGCACATAAGGATCACTGCCTTCTGGATAACGACTACGCAAGTCTTCACCCTGGAACTCACCACCGAAGTGGAAAGGCATAAAGGCAACATC
>REDB01000191.1 GCA_007693685.1 Oceanospirillales bacterium | reverse complement strand
GGAACGGCTACCAGCACCTCATTCAGCATGACGCCCATGTAACGTGGCGCCAAACTAGAGAAGTTAGATAGATCAAAGACACCTAGCAAATAGCCAACAGTGGCAAAAATAACAGACGTTCCTGCTAGGGAAAATGCCACAGGAAAGCCCATCATTAATACGCCGATGATGGTAAAAAACATCAATAAGGAAAGGATTTCACCCAACAATACTGGATCCATGATCATCCCCCTACCTTGTAACGGTAGTTTTCAGGAACCAGCTCTTCGTTTTTGGTCAATATAAGAATGCTGCGCATCACCATGGCAACGGCCTGCAAAGCAATGACTACTACAAAGACTAAGAGGAAGGATTTCACTACATATAACCCTGGCATCCCACCAAAGTTGGCCGAGCCTTCCATAAACCGCCAAGAACGCTGCACATAAGGCAGGCTATATGTACTTAATACATATAAAAAAGGCGCTACAAAAAGGATACAACCAATTAGATCAACCCAAGCTTTGCGTCGAATACTGGCGGGGCGGTAAAAAACATCGACTCGTACATGACCGTTTTGAAAAAGTGTAAAGCCTGCTATTCCCATAAACATCATGCCGTTCAACCAAACGTATAGATCTTGCATCCATACAAACCCAGTTGAGAAAAAATAGCGCAGCACGACGACCGTAAAACAAACTAACACTATCCCCAAAGAAAACCATGAGAAAAAGTGACCCAGTATAATATTGATTCGACAAATCAGCCGAACTAGCAATGAGAGCAATTGCATAAGACCTCTCTCTATTTTATGTTTTTGTTTTTATAACAATCGATAGGTGAAAATCATGGTCATGATGAGCCCTACCACTATGACAAATCGTTTAATCCAAATAACAGGCAGACGCCTCGACAAAGCAGCACCTTGATAACCTCCAAGGGTTGCTGCCAACATCATCATCATGCCTTCAAACCAGATAATTTTACCCGCAACTGCAAACGCAGCAACCGATATAAAGGACAACACAAAAGACAGACTATTCTTCAGTCCATTCATCATGTTTAAGTTACTCATACCTGCTGCTGCAAATAGCGCTAACAGCATAATACCCAAACCACCATTAAAATAACCACCATAGATTGCTACCAGGAATAATCCAGGCAACAAAGGTAAAGGCAGTCCACTTTTCCTAACTCTTGCCATAATCTTAGGGCCAAGTGCAAACATTGCAGTGGCGAATAACAGCAATACAGGGACTACAAAGGCAAATACAGAAGCAGGCGTCACTAAGAGGAGCAAGGCACCCGCTAAACCACCCGCTAAAGCAACAGCTGAAAGTATAAGGTGACGCTGAATACTTAGTTCACTTAATTCTTGACGAAATCCAAGCGCACCACCTGCATAGCCTGGTAGAACTGCAACAGCACTGGTGGCATTCGCCACAATTGGAGGATAACCAGCCCACACAAGCGCCGGAAAGGTTAAAAAACTTCCTCCTCCAGCAACGGCATTGAGCACACCCGCTAAATAGCCGGCCAGCAACAATACAGTCCACTCGATCATGCGAAAGCTCCAACTTCTATTAATCAATGAAATTCTGATAAAGTCGGGCGTTTATACCGATATCGATTGCATTGGTCAAATAGATTCCCAAAAAACTGGTCATACCATCTTGAAAGAACCGTCAATAAAGGTTCAAATGCTCTAATATATAACGATAAAGAATGATTAATGCGATTAAAACCTGACCATCTGGCTTTCTTACTCTTGGGTATGACCACTCTGTTTTGGGGTGGAAATTTTGTAGTTGGCAAAGCAGTTTCTGCTGAAATCCCCCCGATTGCCCTAGCATGGTGGCGATGGGTTTTTGCTCTGATTGTAATCCTCCCTTTTACCCTGCCATTACTATGGTCGATACGCCAAACCATCATGAAGCACTGGAAGTATCTCTTATTAGTATCAATATTGGGCGTCACCAACTTTAACACCTTTGTTTACTTAGGTTTGCAAACCTCCACAGCAACAGATGCTGTGCTACTGCTATCTGCCACACCTGTAATAATCCTGATTTTCTCTAGACTATTGTTCGCAGTTCCAATCAGCTTAAAGCAACTTGTCGGTATAGCTATTTCGCTAGTGGGCGTCTTAATCATCATCTCAGGTGGTGTACCTTCTAAAATTGGTACTGTTTTACAGGGTGCCGCAAGTAGTCTTTGGATCATTGCAGCGGTTGTCAGCTGGTCGCTCTATTCCGTCTTACTCAAAAAGCGCAGTAATGATATTAACGGACAAGCATTTTTCGCGATCACATGTCTACTTGGCTGGCTCGTCATTACGCCTTTTTACCTGCACGAGCACTGGATAACCGAGCAAACAATGCCTTGGAACCTTAACTCAGTTCTTAGCATCATCTATGTAGGCCTGTTTGCATCAGTGTTTGCTTTTTTATTCTGGAATCGCGGTGTCGAGATTCTAGGAGCGAATCGAGCCGGCAACTTTATTCATCTTATTCCAGTATGGGCACTTTTATTAGCCAGCGTAACCTTGGGTGAACGTATGTATTGGTTTCATTGGTTAGGTATTGCCTTTATCTTTTCAGGCATTGGTTTAGCCAGTTATAAAGGCCGTTTACAGAAGCCTTTAATAAAGAGTGGCTAGGTGGAAAACAGTCATAAACAAATCGTTGCTTTCAAACAGAGAGTCGCTATTCTTAGTGTATTCATCTGAATAAAACTGTGTAAAACAATAACTCTAACGGAGATTTAGCATGAAACGTCGTAATTTTATTAAAGGTGCCGCCATCGGTGCCGGTGTTGCTGCTACAACTATTGCTGCCCCAGCAATCGCTCAACGACGCATCACATGGCGCATGGTTACCACATGGCCACGTAACTTCCCTGGTTTAGGAACAGGCGCACAACGCCTTGCTGACCGCATTACAGCCATGTCTGAGGGTCGTTTAACGGTACAAGTCTTCTCTGCTGGCGAATTGGTACCAGCTCTTGGAACATTTGACGCTGTTATCGAAGGCTCTGCGGAAATGAGCCATGGTGCCGCTTACTACTGGCAGAACAAAAGCCAAGCCACCTCTTTCTTTACTGGTGTCCCTTACGGCATGACTTCACGCGAACTCGCTGCGTGGATGCGTTATATGGGTGGTCAAGAGATTTGGGATGAGGTATATGACCAATTCGGGGTTAAAGGCTTCCTATCCGGTGATACGGGTACACAAGCGGGTGGCTGGTTCCGTAAAGAACTAACAGGCCTGAGTGATATTCAGGGTCTTCGTTTCCGTACTCCAGGTCTTGGTGGACAGGTATGGCAACGTATGGGGGCGACTGTTGTCAACATGGCGGGTGGTGAAATCTATGCGGCTTTACAATCGGGTGCACTAGATGCAGCTGAGTTTGTCGGTCCATACAACGATTTAGCACTTGGCTTCCACCAAATTTGTAAAGATTACTACTTCCCAAGCTTCATTGAGCCAGGGTTAGCGACTGAACTGGTAGTTAGTAAAGAAAAATTTGCTGCTCTACCCGCTGACCTTCAAGCAATTGTTGAGTCTGCATGTCAGGCTGAATATGACCAAGTAGCTTCCGAGTTTTATGCCAATGATCCAATTGCTCTTAAAACACTCGTTGAACAACATGGTGTTCGCGTGCATCAGTTCCCAGATGAGATTTTAGAAGCCGGGGCTAAAGCCTCTAAAGAAATACTGACTGAACTTAGAGAAGGCGGAGATGCTTTAACCAAGAAAACTGCTGAAAGTTTCGTAAGCGCATTGAATATATTGCGTGCGCGAACTGATACCAATGATATGGCTTTCTTAGCTGCCCGAGCAAAATACTTTAATCTTGACTAATTTCTTCATAATCAAAAAGGCTGCGAATGCAGCCTTTTTTGTACCTGCCGCTAACGCATCAGTGCGAAAGCGGCATTTGGGTTTGATGCAAAGATTAACCGACAAACTTAATCATGACACCTGCAGCGATTGCAGATCCTATAACACCCGCAACGTTTGGACCCATCGCATGCATTAATAGGAAGTTTTGTGGGTTAGCTTCAAGACCTAGTTTGTTTGACACCCTTGCAGCCATAGGAACAGCAGAAACACCAGCCGAACCAATTAATGGGTTGATAGCATTACCACCCATCATCCAGTTCATGGCTTTCGCCATTAGGACACCTGAAGCGGTACCAATTGCAAAAGCAACGATACCCAAAATCATAATGCCCAAGGTTTGTAGGTCAAGGAATTTGTCTGCAACCAGAACCGAACCTACTGATAAGCCAAGGAAGATAGTCACTATGTTGATCAACGCATTTTGCGCAGTATCACTTAAGCGATCTACAACTCCACATTCGCGCATCAGGTTACCAAAGCAGAACATTCCTAACAGAGGTGCCGCAGCAGGTAACAATAACGCTACCAAGAACAGCAATACTATTGGGAAGAGTATCTTTTCACGCTTCGATACCGGACGTAATTGGCTCATCACAATCTTACGCTCACGCTCAGTGGTCAATAAGCGCATAATCGGTGGCTGAACCATCGGTACAAGAGCCATATAAGCATAAGCAGATACCGCAATAGCTCCCAGCAAATGCGGCGCTAGCATCGTCGACACCCAGATAGCCGTTGGACCATCAGCACCGCCGATAATACCGATTGCAGCAGCTTCTTGAATCGAGAAATTCATGACCCCCATTGCTGTTAAGACAACTGCACCTATAACAGTAGCAAAAATACCAAACTGAGCTGCAGCACCTAAAAACATCATTCTCGGGTTAGCAAGCAGTGGACCAAAATCAGTCATTGCACCAACACCCATAAAAATGAGTAGAGGAGCAGCACCGGAAAGAATCGCAATGCTATAGAAATTGTATAGCATGCCATTATTGTAGCCAGAATCTTGCGCTATTAGGCTCGCAGCTGCTTTTATAGATGCAGCAGCATCAGCATAGAGCACCTTCATCTCAGCAATATTTGCTGAGGCACTTCCAAGAAGAAGTGCCAACTCACC
>REDB01000269.1 GCA_007693685.1 Oceanospirillales bacterium | reverse complement strand
TAAAAGCGCTTAATGAATTATTGCATTCTCGCTATGACTGTTTGATTATTGGTCGCCAGTTAAACTCCTTGAACGGTTCTGCCGTTGTCGCTGCAATAAGAGAGTCGGATTCACCCAATCAAAACATTCCTGTTTTAATGCTAAGCACTGACCAACGTCAACTGCCTGGTCATTTGAATATATTAAGATTATTGCCTAGGACACCTGCATTATCTGACGTTTTGCTTATTGAAATGGAGAGGTTGATAAAAAAGCGTCCTGTTAAAGAGGATGGGAAACTTGCCTGAAGTTTTAAATGTAGACAATCTTCCAAAACAACAGAAGCGTTTTCGGAATTTGATGGCGCTTTCAGCATGTTTATTTGCCAGTGTCTTTCTGGCTTTAAGTGTATGGGTGGTCCGTGGTGCTGAAGAGGATCATTTGCTTCGAGCTGCAAGAAATTACGCAAAAGCCATCGAATCTTTTCGAGACTTCTACACAGAAATTATTGTCAGTCCGTTGGTAGGACATCCTTGGGTTATCATTACAGAACATTACCGTGATCAGGGAGGTGCGATACCGATCCCAGCAACCATGACTATTGACCTTGTTGACTATATGAGTGAACGAGATACGACTATCGATGCACGTCTAGTTAGTGATTTTCCTTTCCCGCAGCGCGCGGATCGTATAATTAAATCCTTTGATATTGATGCATTAGAGCAGATGCGTGAAAAAAATCTGCCTGAGTTCTTTCGCTTTCAAGTCGATGAGCAGGGTAAAGAACTAGTTTATGCAACCCCGATTAAAATGTTACCTACCTGTGTAACATGCCATAACAATCACAAAGATTCTCCCAAGCGAGATTGGCAAGTGGGCGATGTTAGAGGTATCCAAGTGGTGACGATGCCTGCTAGCCAAAACGTGTTAGCCCAAAGTGGTCGCTTCTTATATCTGATAGGTTTTGTCGTATTAGCCTTTATAAGCGCCTTATTTGCACTTTTCTTTATGGATGGGCGAGTACGAAAAACGATCAAATTGCTTTTTGATCGAAATCGCAAGCTTGAATTTGCAACCAAAGAGCTTAAGCAACAGCAAAATGCATTGGATCAGCATGCGATTGTCAGTATGACTGATCGTGCAGGCAATATTATCTATACCAATCAGCACTTTAAAAATATATCAGGATATGAAGATGGGGAGTTGATTGGAAAAAATCACCGCATCATCAATAGCGGGCAGCATCCGGTTGAGATGTTTGAAGAGCTTTGGCATACCATTGTTTCAGGTAAGGTTTGGCATGGTGAAATTAAAAACGTGAACAAGCAGGGGAGTCATTATTGGGTTAAAGCTACCATCATGCCCCTATATGATGCAGACGGACAGATAGACAGATATATCTCTATACGAACAGATATAACGCAGCAAAAACAATTGGAACAGGATCTTAAACAAACCAACGATGAGCTTTATGAACTGAATAGAACGCTGGATGAAGCGCGAAGAGAAGCGGTTGCAGCCAGCGAAGCAAAAAGTGCGTTTTTAGCGAACATGAGTCATGAGATTCGCACACCTATGACAGGTATCATCGGAATGACTGATCTTGCTTTAGATACCGAACTCACATCTGCGCAACGAGATTATTTAGATGTTGTTAAATCTTCAGCGGATGCTTTGCTTGCTATTCTGAATGATATTCTAGATTTTTCTAAAATCGATGCTGGCAAGCTACAAATCACCCCAATTAATACAGAAGTGAAAGTATTGCTAACCCAGTGCTTGAAACCTGTGGCCATGTTAGCGGAGAAAAAAGGGATAAAATTGGTGGTGGATATCCAGTCCAATGTACCCGATTGGTGTGTCATAGATCCAGTTCGTGTTCGGCAGGTATTAGTCAATATCTGTGATAACGCGATTAAGTTTACAGCTGAAGGTGAAGTTCGGGTAAGCATCGGTTGGAAAGCTGTTGAAGATTCTTTTGGAGAGCTTCATCTGGGAGTAAAAGATCAGGGTATCGGTATCTCCAAATCTCAGCAAGAACGTATTTTCCAAGCCTTTTCTCAAGCGGATGATTCGACTACTCGTCGTTTTGGTGGTACAGGTTTGGGACTAACCATAACTGCACGCTTAGTTGAGTTGATGCAGGGCGAGATAGGTGTAGAGAGTGAACCTGAACAAGGCAGCTACTTCTGGATTAAGTTACCTTGCCAACAAATCGATATTCAACCTGATGTTGCAATAGATAAGAGTGATCAAGCCTCTTCAGAGAATGCACCGCTGAATATACTCCTAGTCGAGGATAATAAGGTTAATCAGAAATTAATAACAACCTTATTGGGTAAGCGTGGACACCTTGTCACACTTGCAGAAAATGGCCAAGAAGCCGTTGATATATGTAAAGAGAAAACCTTTGATCTCATTCTGATGGATATGCAAATGCCGGTGATGGGAGGAGTCAAAGCAGCTAGCCATATTCGAGAAAATGAACGTTTATTATCACATCCCCCCGTTCCTATTTTTGCCATGACTGCTAACGTACTTCCGACCGATAAAGAGGCTTGTTTGAATGCAGGTATGAACGGACATCTTGGTAAACCTGTTAAGTTAACTGAATTGGACGCTGTTCTTGACGCAGTTAAAAGGTCTACAACACATGACTAACCCCATAACGCGTATTTTGGTAGTCGATGATGCAAACATCGAGCGTATGAAGATTAAAGGTTACATGGGTAAACGTGGCTTCGAAATTATTGAAGCTTCGAATGGAGCCGAGGGAGTCGATCAGTATATTACACAGCGTCCAGATCTCATCTTAATGGATGTCAATATGCCGGTGATGAATGGTTATGATGCGATACGGCAGATACGTCAACATGAATCTAAAATGATGACGCCGATTTTAATTCTAACCGCTGATGATGATTTAGATGCCATAGACCAAGCTTTTGAAGCAGGCGCCAATGACTTCTTCCCCAAACCGATTAATTATCCACTGTTACATCAACGGATTCGCTATGCGCTTCGTGATGCGGCACGTGAACGTGAACTGATGCGTATCACGGGGCTTCAGGAGACAGCCCGAATTCTTGCGGGCCTTGCTTTCTGGGAAGTCGATATGAAAACCCAGCAGATGCGCTGGTCAGATGATGCGAGTAACCTATTGCATTGGATTGAAAAACTTCCCAGTAGTTTTGAAAGTGGTATGCAGATTATTCATCCAGATGATCGTCAGCGTATGATTCATATCTTTGAGGATTCAGCAAAAACTGGGGCTAAGTTTGAATTAGAAGTGCGATCTCCAGCACAAAATCAAGATCATATTTTAAAAATTGTTGGTCAGCTCAATAAAGCTCAAAGACTATTTGTCGGTGCCATTCAGGACGTAACTTCTCAACGTCGGCTTGAGCAGCAGGTGAACTACCTTGCATTTCATGATGCCATTACCGGCCTGCCTAATCGAAAACTTTTCATACGTGATCTGGAAGAGTGTTTAGAGTTCGCAAGTGTCAAAAACACTCAGGTTGTCGTAGGTGTATTGGAGTTAATAAGATTTCAGCAATTATCAGAAACCTATGGTGTTGAAGTTACCGATCAGCTTTTGATCAAGCTGGTTTCTCAACTTCGCACCTATCAGCCATCAAATACAATGATTGCACGTTTAGACGGAGGAGTATTTGTTTGGCGCATTCAGCTAGATGGCAAAATTGATCAAGAGGATATTTCTAGTCAGATAGACCGTTGGTTAGAACATTTAAATCGTCCTTGGATGTTAGACGGTCGTGAAACTTACCTTACATTTACTGCAGGCATTAGCATAGGTCCAATTCAAAGTGGGATAGCGAGTGAGCTATTAAGTATGGCTCATCGCACTCAGCGACTGCAAAAGCCGACTGCCAATGTCACCCTAGGGTTTTATACCGACAGTAAAGATGAGGGTTTGCAAAATCGTTTGAAGATGGAGTCTGATCTTAGGGTAGCGGTTGCTGAAAAGCAGTTTTACTTGGTTTATCAGCCGCAAATTGATTTAAGCAGCGACCGTGTTGTCGGTGTTGAAGCACTTTTGCGTTGGCGTCACCCACAAGGTGAGTCTGTTGCTCCTTTTCGGTTTATTCCAATCTTAGAAGAGATGGGGTTAATCAGTGAGTTAGGAGATTGGATTATCGAGGAAGCCTGTCGTCAACAAGTGCAATGGACAGCAAAAGGATATCCCTTGCGGATGGGAGTTAATCTATCACCCATCCAATTCGATCAAGCAAATTTGCCTGATAAAATTAAAACTATCGTTGCCAAAACGATGATTGAGCCTCATCAACTAGAGTTAGAGATTACTGAAAGTCTTGCGATGCATAATCCTGAAGAGACTATAGAAACGCTGCGACAGCTAAGAGAGTTGGGTTTCAAGATTGCTATAGATGATTTTGGTATAGGCTTTTCATCACTTGAATATTTGCTTCGCTTCCCGTTAGACACACTGAAAATTGATCGAGCTTTTGTAAAGGATATCACTCAAGGTAGAAGCGATAGAGCCATCGTACGTGCATTAACATCACTCTGCCAAAGTCTTGGACTAACTACTATTGCCGAAGGTGTTGAAACACAGCGGCAGCGCGATTATATCGATGCTTTAGGTGCCACCGAAATTCAAGGATATTTGATTTCACCCCCTTTGGAACCAGAAGCATTGATCAACTTAATCAAAAACTATGATTGCAATCTAGCTGCAATTAAACCTCATTAGTAGGTTAGGAGAATAATAATGAAACCTTACTTTATTGAAGAGCCTTCAGTTGAAATGCTAAGTGCTAAGCTTGATCAGTTAAAATCCCAACCTGATGTCTCTTCTGTATTAGTCTTTGCAGCTGATGACAATGGTTGGACTGCTGAGTTGCTTGATCCGATTGTTACGAATGCAGACCTAACCGTCTTGGGTGGTATTTTTCCGCAGATCATTTATGACGGGAAAAATTACACCCAAGGTACTGTTTTGGTCACTTTCCCAAGTGTTCTGGAATGGTCAGTCGTAGATCAATTAAGTAACCTTTC
>REDB01000268.1 GCA_007693685.1 Oceanospirillales bacterium | reverse complement strand
AAGTCATCCCATGTTGGGTATTTTGCAACTAGGTCACGACGTGTGGTGTAAAGCGGTTCACGATGCTTAGGTATCGCATCAGGGAAGGTCCATACGATAGTACGTGCTTTACCGTTACCGAAAGGTGCACAACCGTGCTTAATGGCAACACGTTGTATACCACCCGAAAGGTCAGTTTTCCAATCTTTACCATCCGCTGCTGCTTTTTCTGCGTCAGTCAGATCATCCCACCAACCCAACTGCTTCAGCATGTTGGCGGTAAACTCTGGGTGACCATCACCTATCTCGTTACCTACCGGAGCTGAACCCTCTGCAAGTAAGGTTTCACCATTACGCTCAACACCAAAGTTTGCACGGAAGCCTAAACCACCATCTTTAACTGGCAAACTTGTGTCATAAAGAACATGCGTACCTGGGTGACGCATCTCTGGTGTTCCCCAGCAAGGCCAAGGGAGTCCATAGAACTCACCATGAGCATCAGTACCGACGCCGCGAAGACTGGTGAAGTCGAAGGCGTGCCAATTTTCTTGATGATATTTCAGACGCTCAGGGCTTTGTCCGGTGTAACCGATGGTCCACATACCACGGTTGTATTCACGAACAATATCCTCAATCAGTGGCTCATCACCATTAACTTGGATATTTTTGAAAACTTCATCTGCAATACCGACCTTTTTCGCCAGCAAATACATGATTTCGTGATCAGGTTTCGACTCGAAATGAGGCTCAATAACCTTACTTCGCCATTGAATTGAACGGTTAGATGCTGTGACTGAACCATAGGTCTCAAACTGAGTACAGGCAGGCAATAGATAAACGCCATCTGTTCGATCGTTCATAACGGCTGCGACGGTTGGATAAGGATCAACAATGACCATCATATCCAGTTTTTTCATCGCTTCGCGCATTTCAGGTCCACGAGTTTGCGAATTGACCGCATGACCCCAATAGAACATGGCACGAATATTATCGTTTTGCGCCATCTTCTCTTTATCTTCAAGCACACCGTCTATCCAGCGAGAAACGGTGATACCATTGGTGTGCATGGGTTTACCGCCACGGTACTCGGTTTGATCGTAGCGATTCACAATCCAATCGTAATCGACGCCCCAAACACCAGCCCAGTGACGCCAAGAACCTTCAGCTAAGCCGTAGTAGCCAGGTAAAG
Source organism: Oceanospirillales bacterium (assembly GCA_007693685.1). GTDB lineage: Bacteria > Pseudomonadota > Gammaproteobacteria > Pseudomonadales > Balneatricaceae > Nitrincola. The sequence continues at coordinate 3,863 of REDB01000268.1, read as the reverse complement.
AATCTGACAATACGCCAAAGTCAGTCGCTCCTTGAACGTTATCATGACCACGGAAGATGTTAGCACCACCACCAGACTTACCAATATTACCCAAGGCCAGTTCAAGGATGCAGTATGCACGTGTATTGTTGTTACCGGTCGTATGTTGAGTACCGCCCATACACCAAACAATACAACCCGGACGATGGTCCGAAAGTAATTTAGCCGTATGGTACATGGTTTTTTCATCAACACCGGTGATGTCTTCCACCACCGATGGCGGGAATTGTTTCACCTCTTCACGGATTTCGTCCATACCGTAAACGCGCTGAGCCAGATATTGCTTATCTTCCCAGCCATTTGCGAAGATATGCCACAACAGACCCCAGACATACGCCACATCTGATCCGGGACGAATACGAACATATTGCGTCGCATGAGCAGCAGTTCGCGTATAACGTGGATCAGCAACGACGATCTTACAGTTGTTACGTTCTTTGGCGATCAACACGTGCTGCAATGAAACCGGATGGGCTTCTGCCGCATTGGAGCCAATAAACAGCATCGACTTAGAGTTTTGCATGTCGTTGTAGCTGTTGGTCATCGCACCGTAACCCCAAGTGTTGGCAACACCGGCTACTGTGGTTGAGTGACAGATACGGGCTTGGTGTTCAACGTTGTTGGTTCCCCAAAGTGAAACCATTTTACGGAACAGATAGGCCTGCTCATTATTGAATTTTGCAGAGCCTAACCAGAACACCGAGTCTGGGCCAGATTCAGCGCGAATCTGTTCAATCTTATCGCCCACTTCACTGATCGCTTGCTCCCAGCTTAGGCGCTTCCATTGTCCGCCTTCTAGCTTCATGGGGTACTTTAAGCGACGAGTGCTGTGACCGTGATAGCGTAATGCCGCACCCTTAGCGCAGTGTGCGCCACGGTTGATTGGGTTGTCGAAGGCTGCTTCTTGATAGGTCCATACACCATTTTGAACGTGGGCATAGACACCACAACCCACTGAACAGTGAGTACAAATAGTACGCTTAACTTCAACTGGTGCAGATGACTTAGGTGTAGCTGCTTCAACAGGGCGAACCATACCTTTGCCTAGCAGACCGGAAGCAGCGATACCCCCTGCTGCCAGAGTCGTTCCTTTTAGAAAGCCTCGACGTGAGACTCCTAAACGGTTATGAGTGGTTTCCAGTGATGAGTCACTGATTTTTTTGTTCAGACGCATCGTTATCTCCTCAAATCTCAGAGTATTTGACAGTCCGCATCAGCGACAACTGGCGTAATAAGAACGGATATGATCCGTTTCGTGATAACCCTGTTCGGGTTTTTCTTGCTCAACAGCCAGAACCGGAGTCTCTGCAACAGCTGTGCCTGCTGAAGCGGCAAGTCCAACTGCAGATACTGCAGCCACACCACGCAGAAACTGTCTACGTGAAGGACTGAGCTGTTCTTCGTTTATTTTTTTGTTCGTCATTATGTTTCTCCTCACCCTCTCAGATGTACGCTTTGGACAGAGTCCAATCGTTTTTGTAAGTACAGGCTTTCTATATTTAAAAAGGCTTCGCCTAGCATGCCGACCGCACTGTAAAACACTGCGCTCGGTGCTTGGGTCATATCAGCGAATAGCTGTTTAGCCCAGGGATCAATATGGCGCTGATAAAACACCGCTTGGCGTTCTCTACTTGCGCCCTGCTGAATAAGTTGACTCATCACTTCAAGCTGCAAAGCGATGTGATCTTCAGGCTCTTTAACTTCATCTTTTCTGGAAAAACCTAAAAGCTCTAGGTCATTTCGTAGTTCGATAAGAGGTGCTTCCATTAAAGAACCCGTTAAGTACCATGATGCAAAAGGTGTCAGTTCACCCTGAGTAATTCCGATGAAAAGCGTGAAGTATTCATCTTCTAACGCTTCTGAGTTGCCTCTTTCAGCTGCTAGACGCAAAAAACCCCAGGCTTTGGTCATCGAATTAGATGCAGTTGGGTCGACTTCCATCTCCGCTAAGAAATGCAACAAATCTGCCGATGGATGACTACGGCACAATGAAGCCAGTAAGGCATAAATATCTGCACGTAAGGCATCTTCGTCAGTCATCATCTCTGTATCCATCTTTGTCTTTACTAGGCTGTTCATCATGACTCCTTAAAGACGCAACTGAGCAGTGGGATCTGCTGCCAATTCGCGGTAACTATCTTTCACTCGGCAGTCATCACACATTTTTAGACGCTTGGCAGCTTCACCCTGAAAATAAGGATGAGCTTCAAGCTTCTTAGAAATCATTTCGATAGTGCTTTGAGTCGCGAAGGCTTTGCCACAGCTGATGCAATGGAAAGGTTCTTCCTGTTTCATCACTCTGGGTTCAGATCGCATTCCAGCGGCTGGGGCAAAACGTGCTTCCAATGTAATCGCATTTTCAGGACAGCTATGCTCACACAAACCACACTGAACACAATCTGCCTCAGTAAAGGCTAATGTCGGAGCCTCCTCACTGGCGCTTTGTAACGCTTGAGTTGGGCAAATCGCCACACAACTCATGCACAAAGTACAAGCCTCGGCATTCACCATTACCTGACCATAAGGACTCCCGTTTGGCAGGCTGATGGGGTCGTCTGAACACTCGCCTTGTTCATAAAGTAGATCCAACGCTTCATTTAAGGTTTTACGCTTTCCTTTATAGCTAAAGGCGGGTCCTGCAGGTAAACCAAACCAGTCTTTTAATATTTCTTCTAAATGAGTTAATTCGGTCTCTAGACTACTGGTATTAACCAAACTGATTCGTGACGCTGGATGTCCTAGCGATTCAAGTAATTTGCCGGTGACTGAAACTTCTTTCTTCAATAATGCCTGCAGTGTCGGTGGTGTATGATCATCGATTAACAGCGCAACGTAGCTTGCACCATGCACCAATAATGAGGTCCAAATCTCAACACCTAGGGCACCGACTTCCTCAAGAGAAATCGGAAGTAGATATTCTGGAAGACTATCAAGATCGATTTCAGTTTGTTCTGCATGCAACAAAACAGCAGGGTGTTCGCCACCAAACTGTTGATAACTATCTAAACTAGAACGCAATAAATCTAACCAACGCTGCGGTCCTGGTGCCATAAAAGTTAAGGCTCCGGTAGGACATGCCGTTGTGCAACTTCCAGCACCATGACAGAGATTCACATTGACTAGAATTTGAGGATCATGACTCAGGGTATTGGTATCTGTGGTTAATGCATCAGCGGGGCAGACATCTAAGCAGCGAGTACAACCGATATTACCTCGATCTGCATGTGCACAAATATCGTGATTCACATGTACATAGGCTGGTTTTTCAAATTCACCGACCATCCCGCTTAGTTGTTCGATCGCATCAATTAAGCGATCGCTAGCTAGACCCAAATCAGAATCTGTATCTGATCCGACATGAAAGTATCCCGGTGGCGATAGCTCAGCAGCAATAACGGGTTGCTCATTAAGATCCAACACTAAATCAAAATGATCTTGCCCGGCGCTTACCTCAGCAGGATTGATCAACTCGCCATTAGGTGCAGTTAGACACAACTCAAAAGCCCCTAACCATCCGTTTAGAGAGGCAAAGGGTAAATAAATTGGTGTTAAGTTAGGTGCTGCTTGCATCGCTTTTTCAAGATGTTGGTCATCCTGTGAAAAGACAGACCCCATTGCAATCAAAGTAATGCTGGTTACACCCTGAATTTGATCAGCCACCAAACGAATCAAATCTTCTGGGCCTAAGATCACTAAATGACCACGGCTTTGATAGCTAATGACTCCATCTTGCATCGCCATCAAAGGCGGCATTGCATGAAGTGCTTGCTGACGCGCACGCGCATTGGTTTCTGGAGACGCTGTAAAGGCTCTGTGTTCTATTA
>REDB01000127.1 GCA_007693685.1 Oceanospirillales bacterium | reverse complement strand
GCAAAGAGACTTATTACATGCAGCGGGTTGTGACTATGGTCAGGGTTATTTTTTCTATCGACCTCTTTCACAAGAGCAAATGCAAGGAGAGTTGTTAGGAAACCTAGCAGTTATGTAAATCTAATTTAATTGAAGTGACGTGAAATCTCTTCCTTTAAAGATTTTACATTAATAGGCTTAGTTAGGAATCCGTTCATACCAGCTTGCTCGCATTTATCGCGGTCTTCGGAAAATGCATTAGCTGTAAGTGCAACAATAACCGGTTGCTTTAAATCCTGTCTCGAACGGATAACTCGGGTAGCTGTAAGTCCATCCATAACTGGCATCTGCATATCCATGAGAACCAGATCAAAATAATGCTTTTCAATGCATTCAATTGCTTCCAATCCGTTTTCTGCTAATAAAGCACTGATTCCCATTTTTTCCAGTAATTTTTTTACCAGCATTTGATTTACAGCGTTATCTTCAACCACTAGAACACGTAATTCAAAAAATATTTCTGTATTGATCTCATTTTCTTGTCTTATTTTATTGGTAACTTGGGGTCTATTTGACTTGAATGAAAAAACAAAACGACTTCCACGATTTATTGACTCATCTAACCAAAGTTTACCTTGCATCGCTTCAGCTAAATGCTTTGAAATGACAAGACCTAGACCACTGCCCCCATATCTGCGAGTAATTGAGCTATCTACTTGACTGAAGGGTTTAAATAGACGCTCTCGGTGCTCTTGGGTTATTCCGATACCGGTATCTTGAACAAAGGCTATCCATTCATTAGGTTCTGATGAACTTTCTTCCCAGCCAAGTGTAATTCCACCTTCATGTGTAAACTTAATCGCATTAGATAACAAATTAAAAAAAATCTGTCTGAGACGAGTTGGGTCGCCTAATAAGGTTTCGGGTAAACTTGTTGATATTTTTTTATGAAAAGAAAGTCCTTTACCTGCAACTTGTGATGAAAAAATCGCTATTAGATCTTTAATTAATGCGTGCGGGTTAAAAGCAATAATCTCTAACTCTAATTTACCGGCTTCTATTTTTGACAAATCAAGAATATCACTAATCAGCGAGAGTAACGTTTGACCACAACTGGACAAGGTATCCAGATAGTGAAGCTGTTCTTCCGTCATAGACGAAGCTTTCAGTAGCTCCGTCATACCGAGCACACCATTAAGTGGCGTTCGAATCTCATGGCTCATTGTCGCTAAAAATTCTGACTTAGCTTGTGTTGCTTTTTCTGCCTGACTGAGGGCTTCTGATAACTCATGAGTTCTTTGAAGTATCCTATCTTCTAGATCATTGGCAAGTTGCTGCAGCCTTTGGTTAGCTTGATAAAGCTCTAGGCTTTTGGCTTCCAAAAGTGACTCAGCCTCTTTTCTTGCCCGTTTCTCTCGATCTACACGTTTAGCCCAACGAGCCTCAACTACTGCAATATCATTAATAGAATCAGTCATTGGTTTTGATTCTTATAAATGTATGATTTGAAAACGTGTTGAATTTTCATCAAGCATCTCACGTTTGATCTCTATAGTTTCTCCATAGTGGAGTGCACATCCGATTATCAGCCCTTCAGCTAAATCTGAGAAATGTCGTGATGAATGATAAATCATGTTCAAAGTTTTGCCTTCACGCACGCAATCAAAACGAGGTAGTTGAGCATCTGGATAAAGCTTCAACACTTCGGGATGTATAAAATCCTCGACGCTGCTCAGAAATGTAAAGCTATCACTAATCCCTTCAAAAAACATAGGATAGTTTTTATAGAAGACCTTAAACAAGTGTTGACCAAAAGCTTTTACAAGCTCTTCTGGTGGAGTATTGGTTCGCTTTGCGAGTTCCATGACCATATCAACTAACTCTTGATGATCATAGACACCTACACTGGTATAGGCACCACCAGATTTAGGATTAGCAGCATCGATGATGTCATCGACCATATCCATGGAAAAGGTTTCTTCAACCATGTCTAGAAATTCGGTAAATACCATGCCTTTCATATAAGAAGAACCTCTTTTAATACTTGATAGGTAGGTTGTTATTGAGTTCTGCCAACCATCAACACTAAAGTTGAGGTGATGGTCACTGACATTGATCAACCCTACAAAGTAATCCTAGTACTTATTCCCATTTCATCCAGTCTAGTTTTAAATTCAGAAAGCACTTCACGTTGACTGGGATCGTGATCGACGAGCCAGACTTCATCAATCAAGAACCACGATAGCTTCCAATCCATGCTTAATCGCATATGATTGTAGTGTGCCGTCGGCTTTCATATCAGTTACAAATTGATTAACCGTTGCTAGCCAACTTGGCTCATTGAGAGGAACTGCGTAAGCATAATCAGTTAATGCAAAGGGTTTGGTTGGTGTGATTAGTTTTGCCCAATTAGTCAAGTCAGCCATTCTAAGTCCATAAGGATAATCTGTCATAAAAACATCCGCTCGACCTGCTAAAACCTCTTGCTCCCGTGCTAAAAAGTTATCAACAACTAGTAATTCTGCATACACTAAATATTCACGCATTACAGGCTCCATATAAGTGCCTCTTTGAACTGCAACAATATTTCCTCTCTGATCGATATCTTCCCATGTATTGATATGTGTATTGTTGATTCGACTCACAGCATAAATACCACTTCGTAAATGAGGTTGACTAAAATCCATAAATTTAGCTCTATCGTCACGAACTCCTACACCGTGCATGGCGATATCACAACGATCATCTCTTAAATTCTCTACTAATTGCGCAAAAGAGCTATCGATAAACTCAACTTCCACATTTAACTGCATAGCTAGTGCTTTAGCCATATCAATGTCTATGCCTTCTAGTACATTAGTTCGTGGGTTGTGATAAGTAATCGTGTAATACTCTGGCCATATACATACACGAAGGATTTGATTTACTTGAATTCTTTCTAACCGATCATTAGCATAACTCTCTGCTGCACTCACTTTGCTAAAGGAAAAAAGAGATACTAGACTGATCATCAATGTCAAAGTCAGAAGCCACTGTGCTGTTTTAAAAAATATCATCGAATAATGCCTTGTATGGTGCTATTGTTATATTATTACACTGAGCAAGTGATAAGGACAGTGCAAGTTGATCAATACTGCATTAAGAAAAATAGCCGCACCGATTACCAACAAATCATTATTGATTTCCGTGTTGCTGTTTACGGCTATCGTTATTTTTGCAATTTTTATCAATACTTGGAATCACTTTAAACAATCTTTTGTTCAGACTCAACAAGCACTTACTTTCCAAAGCCGTCTGTTAGAGCGAAGTATTACCCGAACACTCGAATCAGTTGAAGCAACGATCTTGTCGATAGAATCGGTATTAGCTGCTGAGTCTTTAAATGTAGGACCAGAAAATGCTGACGACAATATTCGTTCATCTGAAATATTAAGACAGCAATTAGATCAATCTTTACATTTTTCATCTCATATACGACAGATTGTTATCACAGAAGGTGATCGAATCATTATTGATAGCTCTTCAAGAAGTGAAGGTTCTAACATCAATTTCCATGAAATGGGACTGGATTTCGAAGATGCCGCTGTAAGACAACGAAATCAGGGATTGGCATTTTTTTCTAGATCAACATCACGTTTTTTACCCATTATGGATGATGGATCGATGGCAATACGTCACTCAATATTTATTACGGGTATTCAATCAGGAAGTTACTCATCGTCAGGTAAACCTTACTGGATTTTTGTAGCATTAAATCCAGACTATTTTGTGGACTTTTTTCTATCAGAAACCGATGACACTGATAATTCCTTACTAAAGAATATAAATATAGTAGATTTTGAAGGTAATAATCTAGTTTCGCTATTATCCGCGACCACAGAGCAATCGCCAGTTCAATCTTTTTTAAAGTCAGGGTACAACCAGCAATATATTACTACCGACTATGCAGTGCATGCTTTGACCACCTCAGAAACCTACCCCCTTATCATTTCGATCTCGACGAGTAGAAAGTCGATTCTCCGTCAATGGTGGCTAGAAAATCAAAACAATCTGATTTGGATGTCCGTACTTGTATCGTTGTTGGTATTTAGTGGCGTAACCTTGATGTTTGAATTCCGACGACGTTTGACTATTCAAAATCAGATGGTTCTACTTTCAAGTGCATTAGAACAATCTGATGCAGCAATACTGCTCACTGATAGCGATCAAAGGATAGAATATGTAAATCCGAGTGCTGAACGTATGTTTGGCTATAGCGCATCGACGTTAATTGGCATCAAACCTAGTATTCTGGCTAGTGGTGATACTGATCCCACTATTTTGAAGAGCCTGCGTGATACAATAAAAAAAGGTGAAAACTGGCAGGGCGAACTCGTTAACAAAACGATTGATGGCAGGCTAAAGACGGTTAGTACTCGCATTTCGGCAGTGTTTAGTGATTCAGGCTACATATCTCATTTTGTCGCGGTTATGGAGGATATTACGTTACGTAGGCAGGCTGAATCAGAACTTCAACTTGCAGCCAGCGTCTTCTCTACAGCACATGAAGGTATTCTTATTACTAATGTCGATGGAGTCGTTATCAATATCAATGAAGCCTTCACTCGCATCACTGGTTATGATCGTGAAGAAATATTAGGAAAGAATCCGAAAATATTAAGTTCAGGTTTGCAAGATGCTGACTTCTATAAGGATATGTGGCATCAACTGGCAGTTAAAGGGCGGTGGTACGGCGAAATTTGGAATCGTAGAAAAAATGGCGAAGTTTATGCTGAACTATTGTCCATTAGTGCTGTGAGAAATAATCACGAAGAGGTACAGCATTATGTGGCGATGTTTAGTGACATTACCTCAATCAAAGAATATCAAGATCGTTTGGAACATATCGCCCATTTCGATGCCCTTACCAACCTCCCTAATCGCGTACTGTTATCCGATCGTCTTCATCAGGCCATGTTACGCACTATGCGTGTAGGCAGAAAAATGGCTGTTGTATTTTTAGATTTAGATGGATTTAAAGAGATCAATGATCATTATGGGCATGACAATGGTGATGAATTACTGAA
>REDB01000234.1 GCA_007693685.1 Oceanospirillales bacterium | reverse complement strand
CCCTGCTCGCCGCGGGCGGGTTTGACCACGACCGCGCCGTGTTCGGCGAGGAAGGCGGCGCGCGCCTCGGCGTCGTCCTTCGTCAGTTGCGCCGGCACACGCACCCCGGCCGCCTCGACCACGCGGCGCGTGGCGCGCTTGTCGTCGCAGATCGACATGGCGACCGCGGAGGTGAACTCCGAGAGCGACTCGCGGCAGCGCACCGACCGCCCGCCATAGGTCAGCCGGAAGAACCCGCCTTCGGCATCCGTCACCTCGACATGAATGCCGCGCCGCCGTGCCTCATCCACGATCAGGCGCGCATAGGGGTTCAGACCGGTATCGGGTGCGGCCCCTGCGTAGAGTTTCTCGTTGATCACGTTCTTGCGCTTGACCGCGAACACCTGCACGCGGCGAAAGCCGAGCTTTTCATAAAGCCCGATGGCCTGATCGTTGTCGTGCAGCACGCTGAGGTCCATGTAGGCCGCGCCCCGCGCCTTGAAGTGCTCGGCCAGCCGGCGCACCAGCGACTCGCCCACGCCCGCGTGCGGCGCCTGCGGGGCGACGGCGAGGCCCTACACTTGTCACCTTGACCGCACCAAAGCTAATAGTTACCTGACCTACTTGGGGGAAGTTAAACTGTTCAACCTTATGACGAAAACGTTCAAATGCTGTTTTAGCGCCCTGCATGTCTAAATTTTCAGTAACAACCACAAACTCTTCACCGCCAAAACGGAATAGCAAATCGCTCTCACGGAAAGAATCACGCATTATCTGAGACATCAACAACAACACCTCATCACCATATATATGCCCAAGCGTATCGTTAATTCGCTTGAAGTTATCGATGTCAATTAACCCCAACCAATAGCTTGATTCACCCTCTTCATGAACCCTTCTATCTTCTTGTTGATTTTGATAAGCGGTGCTTAAAGATGAAGACATTCCAATCACGCGCTGTATGCTTTCATCAAAGGTCTTACGATTAAGTAACCCAGTTAACTGATCACGCTGAGCATCTTCTATGAGATGACAGAAGTTGCGATAAATCTGTAACAAGCCTTGTATAAGCTTTATGTCATTACTTGCTCCCGGGCGCCGAGATTCCATCATTAGACAGACACTTAATGATTGAAAATCAAGTATTGGAAAAGCTGACAAATTGTTTCCATTAGCTAAACGAGAGTGATAAGGAGACTTTAATCTTCGCATCATTCTGATAGCACTTAGCAACTCAGGCTGATCCTTCTTTGTTTTCAAGCTTTCATGACAACCGTCATGGCCATAACGAATGGTAAATTTCACATCACCCTGTTCATCATATTTAATCATGGTGACTTGCTCAGGTCTAAAAAGCTCATGAACAGTTTTTAATAAACTGAACTCAAGCAGCTCTAGATCGCGTATCGAAGTTAAGGTAGCTAAGCGATCAAGCAGGTGAGGTGTAGAAGACAAAGAGAACTCCTTTTCGACTAAAGTCATTTATCTGTAATCATGATATAGTTTCATTCTATCTTTAGACTATGACTCATACAATTTAAAACGTGGTTACAGGTTCAAATATCTGCATGCTCATTATTGACATCGAAGCTTCCGGCTTAGATCCGGATCACTCTTATCCAATTGAGATTGGAATTTATAATACAGTCCAACCTGACACTTCGATTAGCTTTCTTATAAAGCCTCATGATTGCTGGGACTACTGGGATGAATTTGCTGGCGAAATTCATGGTATTACTCATGCAGAACTCCGTGATTATGGTATCGCTCCCGAAATCGCATGCAATCGACTCAATCAATATATCAACAGCATGTCACCGGAAAAACCCTGTGTTATTTCAGACGCACCTGACTTTGATTTCATGTGGCTTCAATGCTTATTTTTGAGCGCAGACATTCGCATGCAGTTCAAAGTTGCCGGCATCGACTCTATACTTGAGCCAACTCGTCAAGCTAATCTATATGCTGAACTAGAGAGACAAGAGATGCCACATCGAGCCCTAGCCGATGCTCGCATCATTGGCGAAATACTGCGTGGATATATACCTTTACAGTAGCCAATGTGATCACTCATTACCCATCAAATCCCAAGCATAACTAGACAAAGGGATTATAAGTGTGTATTATTTGCACTTCTTGTTGAGGCATTGCTGCGTAATAATGTGTGCGGCCCGCCTCTTTGCTAATCTGAGCGGCTCGTTTCACAAACACCCTCTCTTCTATCAGGTAAAAATCACAGCATGTCAAACATCGACACTATCCCCACCAATTTTGGTGACTTGGGTCTATCTGCACCTATCCTTGAAGCTTTAAACGACGTTGGTTATGAAACACCTTCTCCTATTCAAGCAGGTACTATTCCAGCGCTACTGCAAGGTAAAGATCTTCTTGGTCAAGCACAAACCGGCACAGGCAAAACTGCCGCTTTTGCACTACCTTTGTTGCAGCGTTTAGACCCAGCAAAAACACACCCACAATTATTAATTCTTGCGCCAACGCGTGAACTTGCCCTGCAAGTCGCAACAGCCTGCGAGAAATACTCTAAGCATTTAAGCGGTATTCGCACCCTATCTATCTATGGCGGTCAAGGATATGACGAGCAGCTTCGCGGTCTTCGTCGTGGCGCTCATGTTGTTATAGGTACTCCGGGCCGCGTCATGGATCATATCCGTCGCGGAACCTTAGCGCTTGATCAACTGCAAACACTGGTACTTGACGAAGCAGATGAAATGCTTCGCATGGGCTTTATTGATGATGTTGAATGGATTTTAGAACACACTCCAGCTCAACGTCAGATTGCACTTTTCTCTGCAACCATGCCGCCAGCCATTCGTAGAATTGCTGATAATTACCTGTCTGATCCAACTATTGTTAAGATCACCAGCAAAACCGCTACCGCTAGTACAATACGCCAGCGCGTTTGGACGGTTCGTGGCATGACTAAGACCATGGCACTTACACGCTTACTGGAACTGCGTGAGCATGAAGGTGTTCTGGTATTTGTACGCACGAAAAATGCCACTGAAGAAGTGGCAGAGCAATTAATCAGAGCCGGCTTCCCAGCTGCTGCTTTACATGGTGATATCGCTCAAAATCAGCGTGAAAAAATCGTTGAGAAATTAAAAAGTGGCGAGTTAGATCTTGTTGTAGCTACTGATGTTGTTGCGCGTGGATTAGACGTAGAGCGTATTACTCACGTGGTCAATTATGACATTCCTTACGATGCAGAGTCCTACATTCACCGTATCGGCCGTACCGGTCGTGCTGGAAGAAGTGGCGATGCAATTCTTTTTGTTGCGCCGCGTGAACAACGCTTACTTCAACAAATCGAACGTACAACACGCTCACCTATTGAAACTCTTGAACTGCCAACAGCTAAAGAGATCAATGCACTTCGCGTGACCCGTTTGCAAGTCGAGCTAGAAGCTGCAGCTAAAGATATTGATCTTTTCTTACCTCTTATCAAACAGTTCACCGAAGGCAGTGATTTAACTGCTGAACAGATCGCTGCTGCAACTTTAAAACTGATGTACAAAAAGACACCTCTGTTTATGGATGAGCGTGAGCCTTCTGCTGCACCAGCGCGTGAAAAACGCAGCCGCAATGAAAGCACTGATCGCGGAGATCGCGGTGATCGTAAGCCAGCAGCTCGTCGGAGTCGTGGCAATGATGCCGTCAGTGAAGGCATGCAGCGTTACTGGCTAGGCGTAGGTTACCAACATGGTGTTAAGCCAGGTAACATTGTAGGCGCTATCGCGAATGAAGCCGGTGTAGAAAGTCAGTATATCGGTCGTATCGATATCAGTGAAAACTTCAGTACTGTTGATCTACCAGACAGTATTCCAGCACCTATGATTCAGATTCTGAAGCGTGCACGTATTTGTGGTCAGCCACTGAATATTCGCCCTTGGTCTGACGATCTTCCTTCAGATCGCGATGGACGTACGGCTAAACCGAAACGTAAGCCTTCAGCTCCTCGTCGTAGCAACGCTTCAAACTCCAATGCGAATGCACGTCAACGTGCTTAATAGCATCTGATACAAGCGAGGCAATGTGGTGAAATTTTACCCATTGCCTCGACACCTGCCTGTGACTGGCGTTATATTACAGCCACCCTACAGACCGGATAATTAAGTTTTGCGCCAGAAAATAATTATTACATTGACAACCGTTCGGGGATCTCGTCAATATACTCTCAATCAAGTTGCTGGCTATCTAGTCGCACTTTTCCTTGTGTTATCCGCTTTAAGCTTTTTCATATCCAATCTTCTTTTAGTCAAAACTCACGACAACCTGCTGGGTCTTGAGCAAGAAAAAGAACTGCTTGAAGAGCAATTCACAGAAGCATTAGGCACACAACAACTTTATCTTGAAAACCTTGCCGAACTTGGCACGCGCTATTCAGAAGTGTTTTACGAACGCAGCCAATTAGAAGAACAGAAAATTCGCATTGATGCCGATCTTAGTGAAATCGAATCTTTTCTAGGCGTTTTAAGTGATATTTCTACAGAAGCGGCTGCCATTGACCGTACTGCATTACTTAAAGCTGCTACTGTTCAGCGTCTCTTTTTACTCCACAGCATTCCAAACGGTCTTCCCATTAAAGGTGTACGCATAGGCTCAGGCTTTGGCACTCGTATAAACCCTGTTACTGGTAGGCGTTCCCCTCATAATGGTCTAGATTTTCCTGCACCTAGAGGTACACCTGTTTATGCTACTGCTGATGGTATTGTTGAAAGAGCGGGCTTTGATCAAGGCTCTGGATTTGGCAATCTAATTATTCTTCAGCATAACTTTGGTTTTAAAACCTATTTTGCTCATTTACAAAAGATTGAAGTCAAAGCATCACAGTATGTACATAAGGGCCAGCTGATCGGCTATAGTGGTAATACAGGGCGTTCTTCTGGTCCACACCTACATTATGAAGTTCGACATCTTTACACTCCACTAGATCCAAAACCCTTTGTCGACTGGGGACTAACTAACTTTGAATCATTATTTTCTAGTATAGAGGATGTACCATGGGAATCCTTAAGCGCAATGTACCCCCTAAACCAGGGCGGGCCTCAGTAAGTATTATTGCGAAGGGCAATAGCTTATCAGGCGAAATTAAAATCACTGGGAAAACCCATATTGACGGTTCTATTCATGGACATATACTAGCTGAGGAAGATATTTCGATTGGTAAATACGGTCATTTAAAAGGGCGTATTCGAGGGAAACGTATATTTGTTAGTGGCTCACTAGAGGGTGAAGTAGTCTGTGATCACCTATTTATAGAACCTGGTGGTCAAGTGCATGCACAAGTATGCTGTGGCGATATGAAAATCGATCAAGGTGGTGTGTTCGTAGGTGAACGTACTTTGCCAGAAGCTATGCAAGGAGTTAATCCCCTAGAACTTTCTCAACATACCTCTGAACTCTCAGAAAACCCTGATCAAGGTGATATTTTCACCTCTTTACCTGAACGAATCACCTTAAGTGGGAAGTCTTAATCATGTGTGAACTCTTAGGGATGAGTGCCAATGTGCCAACCGATATTTGCTTCAGCTTTACAGGACTGATGCAGCGTGGTGGAGGGACAGGACCTCATCGGGATGGCTGGGGAATCGCGTTTTATGAAGGCAAAGGCTTGCGTATTTTCCACGACCCATCGCCAAGTATTGAATCACGTATTGCTAAACTGATTGCTGAATACCCAATTAAAAGCTGTACTGTAATTAGCCATATTCGCCAAGCGAATGTTGGCAAGGTTTGCCTGGAAAACACCCACCCATTTGATCGTGAACTATGGGGAAAGAAATGGTGCTATGCGCACAATGGTCAACTTGATCCAGAAATTTTCAACTGGCCGTTAGTGCATTATTTCCCAGTTGGTAATACCGATAGCGAATATGCCTTTTGTTGGCTTTTAGATCAAATCCGTAACCATTTTCCTTCACCACCAACTGACTACAGCCTACTGATACAGTTTATTCACCAATGCTGTGAAAAACTTCGCACCTTAGGTGTTTTTAACCTGTTACTAAGTGAATCAACACACCTGTTCACCTATTGCACAACAAAACTCTGTTGGATTACACGACAATCCCCCTTTGGTGAAGCTCGACTCAGTGACTGCGATATGACAGTAGATTTTGAAGCCGTAACCACTCCTGATGATATTGTCACCGTCATAGCTACCGACCCTCTGACTAACAACGAAACCTGGTCAAAACTACAAACAGGTGAAATGGTTGTATTTGTTGACGGTAAAGTGACTCAAAGATTGCATACTTCGCCCTGACGTACGACAATAGTTGTATAGCAAGGGGGCAAAATGACAATAAGATATCAACCTCTAAAAGCTGAGAATGCTTGTCTTAACGACCTATTTGATGCTGTTTTTAAGCAGTTCGGTGATAACGTTGCCTTTTCGCAAAATGGGGCAAGCATTTCATTCGCTGAACTAAATCAAAAAAGCCAAAAAGTAGCTGGCTGGCTTCAACACAATAGTGGTCTTAAACCAGGTGATCGTGTTGCTCTTCAACTACCAAACCTGATGCAAACCCCACTATTTATGATTGCTATTCTGCGTGCAGGTTTGGTACTGGTGAATGCTAATCCATCCTTTAAATCGACTGAGCTTAATTTTTTACTAAAGGACAGTGGCGCAAAAGCTCTAATTACCTTTGCGCCCTTAGCACGCAAAGCCTCTCTTGGATTACAAGACACTGCAGTCGAAAAGGTTATTTTAACTGAGTTAGGCGACCTTCATCCCACAATAAAAGGAAAACTCATTAACCAGTACATACGTCGTATCTCCATGCCCTTTTCTAAAGAAGCGATACCTAATGCCTTATGGCTAAAAAGTTTGTTAAAGGAAAAAGATATACCTGCATGGCAACCCTTAGCACAATCTCCGAATGATCTTGCACTCCTTCAATATACTGGAGGAACTACAGGAACTCCTAAAGGAGCGATGCTATCTCATTATAATTTGATGGCGAATTTTGCTCAGTTAAAGCAATTACTGGAAACCTATACCGAAACAGGTCAAGAACGGCTTTATCAACCTTTACCGCTCTACCATATCTATGCCTTTATGCTAACGCTTTCGTTATTCTCACAGGGTGCACATACTCGATTAATTACTGACCCAAGAGACCCTCGTGCTTTAGTTAGAAACTTTAAATCATTCAAACCAACGGTTTGTGCAGGTATCGACCCACTTTTTCATTCCCTTCTAAAACAAAAAACCTTCCATCGCTTACCTTTTACATCGCTTAAACTGACCATTTCCGGTGGAATGGCCTTATCCCTTCCACTAGCTAAAGAGTGGCATAAGGTAACTGGCTGTCCTATTACAGAGGGTTATGGTTTAACAGAATGTTCACCCGTAGTTAGTGTCAACCGACCCGACAATATTCAACTGGGTACTGCCGGTGAAATTCTGAACATGACCAAAATCAGAATTATTGATGATGAGGGCCGCCCCTTACCGGAAGGCGAAATTGGCGAAATTCAAGTGCTCGGCCCACAAGTGATGATGGGGTATTGGAATCAACTTGAAGAAACCCGACAGGTAATCGATGAGAATGGTTGGTTAAGCACCGGAGATATAGGACTGATTTTACAAGATGGAAAATTGAAAATTCTAGATCGTAAAAAAGAGTTGATCTGTGTTTCCGGCTTTAAGATTTTCCCCAGCGAAATAGAGCAACTTGTATGTAACATTCCAGGTGTCGAAGATTGTGCTGCCGTCGGAATTCCCGATCCATCGACTGGAGAGCGAATCAAGCTTTTCGTGGTTACTCGATCAACGTCAGTTACTCCTGACATTGTCCGAAATTATTGTAAAGAACGCTTAACCGGCTACAAAGTCCCCAACTCAATTGAGTTTTGTAGCAAACTACCCAGAAGCCCAGTTGGAAAAGTACAGCGGGGCAAGCTTAAAGAGATAGCGCTGCGTCTTTGTCATGGCACACAAAGACACAGCAAATAAACACCAAAATTTAAAAACTGATTGACCTACTTTACCTCTCCACTAGCTTCGATGTGCCAGCTTAAAACAAGGCACATACTCTTCATGGTTTATTTTCATACGACGCTGTTCGACAAAACTATCCAGTAATTCAGATAATGCATTGATAACCTCGGCATCACCGGTTAATTCAAATGGCCCAAATTCCTCAATCGCACGAATTCCTGGTTCTTTAACATTACCCGCTACAATTCCTGACAAGGCACAACGCAACTGCGCCGCTAATTCGTGATCAGGCTGTTGACGGGATAAATTTAATGCAGCCATTTTTTCATGAGTCGGCTCAAACGTTTTTTGTAATGCTAACGGAATATTTAAATCCCAGTTAAAGTGAAACGACTCACCTGTTTTTTTGCGGTAAGCCGTCACACGATCCAGTCGATCTTTCATGCGTTGAGAAACTTCATGTGCATCGCCAGTAATAATCTCGTAAAAGCTCCGCGCTCGCTCGCCTAGGGTTGCCGCTATAAAACGATCCATCGTCTCAAAATATTCATGACTTTCCTCTGGCCCTGTGAAAATCAATGGAAATGGAATCTCTTTATTCTCCTCCTGCAATAAAATGCCAAGGATATAAAGAATCTCTTCAGCGGTTCCGGCACCACCAGGGAAAACGATAATACCATGACCAACTCGGACAAAAGCCTCTAAGCGCTTTTCGATATCTGGCATGATTAACAGTTCGTTGACAATCGGGTTAGGTGATTCAGCAGCAATAATACCGGGTTCCGTAATACCCAAGTAACGACCATTTTCAACTCGCTGTTTAGAATGTGCTATCGTCGCTCCTTTCATTGGCCCTTTCATGGCACCAGGACCACAACCCGTACAGATATTCAGTTTGCGCAGCCCTAACTCATAGCCAACTTTTTTGGTGTATTCGTATTCAACACGGTTAATCGAATGACCACCCCAACACACCACCATATCTGGTTTAACATGCGGACGCATAGCTCCAGCATGTCGTAAAATGTGGAAAACTAAGTTGGTGATATGCTGAGACTCATCCATGCCATCGCAACAGGTATCTAATTCATCTTTAACATAAAGAAGATCTCGAAGTACTGAGAAAAGATGCTCGCGGATACCATGTATCATCTCACCGTCAACAAAAGCAGTTGCAGGTGCATTAATTAAATCAAGCTGCACATCACGAAACTTATGACTGATCTGCACATCAAATCGACGGAAGTGGTGCATTACCTCACGCGTGCTGTCCATTTCGCTGCCTGTATTCAATACCGCTAAGGCACATTGACGAAATAAACTATGCAAACCACTGTTGCTTCGATCTTGTAAGCGAGCCACTTCGTGTGGTGAAAGCGTGTCAAGATTGCCTGTTGGGGTCACACTGGCATTAATAAAATGTTCCGTAATCACGTAAAAACTCCTTAGGCATTTACACATTGTTAATCTTAGTTTACTACGAATTTGTGACAAATCCGTGTTTTACATTCAAGTGATTAAAATCTCGACTAAAGATGCACTTCTTCTCTACGAAGGGTAAAATCAGCGATCTTTTGCACGAATATAGATATGGACTTTATGACCAGCACAGACATCAGCTCAGAATTGAACTCAGAATTTAAGTCTGAAAATCGAAGCGGCCCGCGTGAAGAGCTGCATAAATACGAAACTCATTATACTTTACTCGGTACTGCTCATGTTTCTAAAGCCAGTGCTGATGAAGTTCGAGAGCTGATTCGCTCTGGCGAGTTTGACGCTGTTGCGATAGAGCTATGTCCAAACCGTCTACGTAGCATGCAAGATCCTGATGCTTTGGCACGAATGGATCTGTTCCAAGTGATTCGCGAAGGTAAGGCCGGCATGGTTGCAGCCAGCCTTGCGTTAGGTGCCTTTCAGCAGCGGGTAGCAGAAGAAAGTGGTATCGCCCCTGGCGCAGAAATGAAAGCCGCCATCGAAGAAGCTGAAGCACTTAACCTACCTGTCATGGTCATTGATAGAGATATTGGCATTACGCTAAAAAGAGTCTACCGCAGTGTCCCCTGGTGGCAACGGATGAACTTGATTAGCGGTTTAATGGCTAGTTTGGTTTCTAAAGAAAAAGTCACCGCTGACGAGATCGAAAAACTTAAACAAGGTGATGTATTGGAATCAACCTTTACTGAGTTTGCTGAAGAGTCAGAACATTTATACCAAGCATTAATTGCTGAACGCGATCACTATATGGCGTTACGCTTAGCACAAGAAAATGGTGATAGCCGTTATAAACGAGTCTTAGTTGTTATCGGTGCCGGACATCTAAAAGGGATGGCTGACAACCTTCGCGGACACCTACCAGAAAATCCTCAAGAACAGTTATCAATATTAGAACAAACGCCTAAAGGAAGTCGTTGGCCTAAGCTGATTCCTTGGATCATTATGCTGCTAGTACTAACCGGCTTTGCGATAGGTTTTAGTCGCAATACCGACTTAGGTTGGCAACTTGTCATGGAATGGGTATTAATCAACGGTACTCTGGCAGCCTTGGGTACTATCATCGCGACAGCACACCCCTTAACGATCATTGGAACCTTCTTTGCTGCCCCGTTCACCTCTCTGAACCCGACCATCGGTGCAGGAATGGTAGCTGCTGCAATCGAAATTGCCATGCGCAAACCTACCGTGGGTGATTTTTCAAAGCTGCGTCATGATGTCACCGAAATGCGCGGCTGGTGGCGCAACCGCGTATCTCGAACTTTGTTAGTGTTTATGCTGGCAACCTTTGGGTCGGCTGCTGGAACCTATTTGGGTGGCTTTAGGATATTTGGTCAATTGGCTGGGTAGCCTCACCTAACATCTGTGTTGCCCAACTCACGCTATTCAGGTAACAGCGATTAAGCCGTTCCAGAAGAGCGTGAGAACTCGTATTCAGCTGAGCCTCTTCAAATGCGATGGTTAACCGCAAAATCTCACCCAATTTTCCTTTTTTGGTCAATAACGCAGCTTGCACCTCTTCACTCAACGGAAGCTGTATACAGAGTTTATCTAGTGGTTCATCCAGCAAACTGTCCATCATTGAAAGAATACCCACTAAAAAGGCACTGTCCGAAGTTTCCATTTTCATTTCTAATGCCAAGAGCTCACACATCCTAGCTCTTGTTAAGGCTTTAGGTAACAGTAACATTTGACATGGATCGTTATCAGCCAACATCAGCACAACGAGCAATTTTCTCAGGCGCATCAAGCCAACTAATAGCATTGCTTGACGAAGGCTTGATATCTGACACTCGCGTCGATAGGCAGGCGAATTGCACATCCTTAACAAACGTATGCAGAGTTGTGGATCTTGTGCTAACAAGGCTTCAATTTGATCAATGGCTGGTTCATCTTCATTCAAAGCCGCTAGAATCCGAAGCTGTGCAGATTTATTACCTTTGCGCTTAAACTGACTGGGTCTTATCTCGGGGTGGGCATAAAAGAAGCCTTGAAACAGGGTAAATCCTAGATCTCGACAACGCTGATAGGTCACAAAATCTTCAACTTTCTCAGCTAAAAGAATGAGTCCACGTGCCAAGTATTCCTGAATAGTCTCTGGACATAATTTTTCATTCAACACATCAATTTTTACGATATCGGCAAACTCTAATAACTGAAAGTTTGTATCACTTAAGACAAAGTCATCAAGTGCAATACGATAACCAAGCGATTTGATATGTTTCAAAGCTTCAATGACTTCTTCATCGGCTTCAATATCTTCAAGAATTTCTAAGACGATATGATCTGTCACCGGTGGCAAAAAATCAGGATTTAAAATCCACTCTCTTGGGACATTGAAGAAAAGTTGACGCGAACCCGTTAGGGCTTCAATTCCTACTTCGTAGAAAGCTATGTGTGTTACACGAGCTGTCGCTACTAATGGGTTATCTATATGCGCAATTTTTGCATATTGATTACTACGATAAAGTAACTCATCACCGACATGACGGAGTTGTTGATCACAAATGGGTTGCAGTGCTAAACAATAATCACCTACTACATTGTTAATCTGCTTTTTTATTTTAGATTCCGGCATTGACGTATCCTTGCAGCTCCGGATGGATTTTAAGACTTTCTCACTTTAAACCTCAGATTATGAGTGTAGCCGATCCTTTTTAAAATCCATAGCTTTTATAAACAGCCTTTAAATAGCGCTTTTATATTACCCCCCCGTCATATTCATAAAGCGAACAATTTGAACATCTCCATCGGTTGTAAAGTGGTGACGTTCGGGTTTTAAGTCCATTGCTTCAATAATAGCTTGGCGCAAGGGCTCATTATTAGTTGGATTAGCTCTTAGAATGGGACGCAAATCGATGGAGTGCTCATTGCCCAAACAGAGTAATAAACGTCCTTCTGCGGTGACTCTAACGCGATTACAATCACCACAAAAATTATGACTATGCGGTGAAATAAAACCGATTCTACTGGGACTATCTTGCATCGCGTAATAGCGAGAAGGCCCTCCTGTTTGCTGTTTGATCGCAGTCAGTGAATAGCGCTGTTCGATGACTTCTTTAACCTCATCACTGGAACAAAAAGTTTCTTCTCGACCATGATCTGACACCTCGCCTAACGGCATCTCTTCAATAAAACTAATATCAATACCACGCTGACGAACAAACTCGATCAAATCAAGAATTTCGTCATCATTACGGCCACGCATAATCACTGTATTAAGTTTAATTCTCTGAAAACCTGCTTGCTGAGCGGCATCAATGCCATCAATAACCTTGCGTAGATCACCATTACGTGTAATACGCTTAAATTTCTCAGCATCAAGTGAATCTAAACTAATGTTTAAACGGTGCATACCTGAGTCTTTCAGTGATTTGGCAAAACGTGGCAACTGACTACCATTTGTAGTCATAGTGAAATCTTTCAAGCCAAGCGTGCCAATATAGTCCACCAACTGCATCACATCACGTCTAACCAGTGGCTCACCACCTGTCAGCCGAACCTTCTCTACACCTAAATCAACAAATACAGAAGCTACGCGACCTATCTCTTCAAGAGTAAGAACCTGATCGCGTGGAAGAAAAGTCATTTTTTCGGTCATGCAATAAACACAACGAAAATCGCAACGATCAGTAACCGATAAACGAACATATTTTACACGTCGACCAAAACGGTCAACTAAACCCTCGGTATTCTGAGTAGCTCTAGTCATCTGTTACCTCCCAACGCTTAACTGCTTGCGTATCAGAAGTCCTTGAGCTAACCCAGTAATCACCTGTAAGGGTGTGCTCTTTTTTCCAAAACGGCGCTTGTGTTTTTAGATAATCCATAATGAAATTACAGGCATCAAATGCTGCCTGTCGATGAGCGGAAGCTACAACAACAAGAACAATAGGATCACCAGGCTCTAAACGTCCAACTCGATGGATGATGGTTCCAGCTAGTAAAGGCCAGCGATCAGCAGCTTGATCCGCTATCTGATGTAACTGTTGTTCGGTCATGCCCGGATAATGCTCTAAGGTTAACGCAACAACATCAGGCTTCTCATTAAAATCGCGAACTAAGCCTACAAATGTCGCTACTGCACCAATATCCGTTCGACTGGCGGTAATTCGATCCACTTCGGTTCCAGAGTTAAAGGTTTCATGTTGTATTCGAACATCAAACACGCCTTAACCTCCCGTGACCGGTGGGAAAAATGCGACTTCATCACCTGCGGAAATAACCGCTTGTTTGTCAGCCATTTTATGGTTAACAGCGACCATCAACCCTGAGCGATCTAAAATTGAAGCCAACTCTGTTTGGTTTTTGCGAAGCCACTGCGATAAGCCATCAATTGTTAAGGGATAGCCTGCGGTTTCTAGATCATTCAAGCTGACAGCGATCTCATCTTGATTGAGTTGCTCACGCAGTTCAGCAAAGAAACGCACCTGTAAAGTCCGAGCAGCTATGTGTCTAGTTTCATTAACTGATGTCCCAGAGGAATGTGATGGAGTAACTTCTGAAACTTGCTTCGTTGGCACATCCTCGTAACGCCAATCACCCGATTTGCCACCCCGCTTTTCGAGCACACGGATATCTCCGATCAACATGCTTTTATCAACGGCTTTACACATATCATAAAGAGTGAGTGCAGCAACTGAGGCAGCGGTTAAAGCTTCCATTTCAACACCTGTTTGGCCTGCCAACTTACAGGTCGCTTCTATGCGAATTCCCGGCAAGCTCGCATCGGGTTGAAACTCAACAGAAACTTTAGATAACATCAAAGGATGACATAAAGGAATAAGATCTGGAGTCCGCTTAGCAGCTTGAATCCCCGCTATTCTTGCCGTTGCCAACACGTCGCCTTTGCTATGACCACCCGCCAAGATCATCTCAAGTGTCTCTGCTTTCATTGTCACACTGGCACTGGCTTTTGCGGTTCTGGATGTAATCGCTTTGGCAGAGACATCTACCATGTGCGCCTGACCTTTGTGATCTATGTGGGTAAACTGTGACATAGTGTTTAGTTCTCTTTATACCTATGTAAATCAAAACTTCTTTTACGTTCTTTTTTAAACCAAGGGATAACCAGGTAGCCATCGACTGAACGGATATATTTTTACTGACTCTCCTGCTTCAATATGATCCCGCGTTTCCTCTATACGTATCAGACAGTTAGCCTCATGCATTGAAGTTAGAATACCTGAACCTTGAGATCCAGTTGTTCGAACTTCTAACTCACCTTTTTCACTGATCGTAAAAATACCTCGATGAAAATCACTTCTACCTATTCGACTTTTCATCGACTCGGTTGCTTTACCCGTCCAAGTTAAACCGATCCACTCTGTTTCACCTTGGAGCTTACGAATCAATGGCTGCATCAAAATGCAGAAGGTGACTAATACCGCAACGGGGTTTCCAGGAAGACCTGCAAAAAGACAGGTGTCACCTTGGTTATTAACGCCTAAGTCACCAAATGCAATTGGTCTACCTGGACGGATTGCTAGTTGCCAAAAATTAGTATTTCCTAGGTTGTTTAGTGCTTGTTTTACAAAGTCAGCTTCACCAACTGATACACCTCCACTGGTTAGAACCAATCGATGCTGTAACGCAGCTTCTCTTAAAGAGGTTTCTATGGCTGCTTGGTTATCAGGCAAAATGCCTAAATCTGACACCTCGCACTCCAGACCCTTTAACATAGATATGAGTGTGAAACGATTGGTGTCATAGATGCCATCATCACCGCGCGGCTGACCCGGAGGGCAGACTTCATCACCCGTGGAGAAAACAGCCACTTTCAAGGTTTGATAAACACTGACTTCAGCAAATCCAAGTGAAGCTAACATACCGACTTCTACAGGTCCTAAACGCTGCCCTCGATTTAAGACCAAGCTGCCCTGCTCTATGTCTTCGCCGGCTTGGCGCACATTACTTCCTATTCGAACTGACAATGCGTGCTCAACCGTTAAGAGATTATCACTGACATCACACATCTCTTTCATAATCACGGTATCAGCACCTTCTGGCATGGGAGCACCGGTGGTAATCTGAACCGCTTCTGGTAAATTAATAGTGTTTGAATAGCGTTTACCAGCAAAGCTTTGTCCTACAATCTTCCAGGTATTCTGAGATAACAGCGACTCACCTTTAATAGCAAAACCGTCCATCGCAGCGTTCCTGTGAGGTGGAACATTAAACGGAGCATGGATATCTTCAGATAACACTCGTCCCATGAGTTTAGATAGAGGCTGTAATTCGGTCGCTTGATGCCCCAATCCCATAGACAAAATGAGCCGAGAACCTTCTTCCAACTTTAGATGACGATTTCCATTGGGCGTTACAAAATCAAAACAGGACACTTCGACATTACTCATCCTTGACTCCCCTTTACTTGGCAAAACTGACAGACGAAAGATTCTATTGCATTGATATCATTGATATCTAACACTGGAATAGTAATATTATCTGGAAGCGACTCAGGTACATCCGTAGCAATCGCTATGATAGATTTATCATCTGGAAAGCGAAGCGGCTTGCCTAAGTTTGGTCGATACAGCTCAATTTTTGGGAAAGATTCGGCTTTAAATCCCTCAACTAACACCAAATCTAATTGCGTTAGATCTAAATGTTTAAGTAGGTCATGTAACTGAGGTATTTCTGGTTTAGGAGCCTCGGTCATTAGTGCCCAACGTTTTGCGGAAGCAATCAGCATTTGCGAAGCGCCAGCGTGACGAAGTTCGTAGCTGTCTTTACCGGGAGTATCAACGTCAAATTCATGATGCGCATGCTTGATGCAACCAACACGAACACCCCGCTGAGTTAAGCGAGGCAACAGTTGTTTTAACAGGGTCGTTTTACCTGTACCACTCCAGGCAGCAAACCCTAAGATGGGCAATTCTGTCGCGTTCATTCTGTCCAGTATTCCTGTTGTTACAGTCAATTAAGCAAAAGCTGTTCCGGATATGAATGAAAACTACTAACCAATAACAGAAAAAAGTCAGCTACTTTGTCACACTCATTTGCTCAAGCGTGTTGAAATTATGCAAACTTTGCGGATTAAAACTCACTTCATCCATTCCCACACTGGCATACCAACGATCTGGTTTTCTCTCTCCTGCTTCAATCGATTGCAGAAGTTGTGGCAATAACTGCTTTTCCATCATCACAACCATAGGTTGTAATCTATTACCATCATTAGCCACGATCACTGGCTTTTTAAAACGCTTGTATTGCTCCGAAAAGGCTTTAACCAATTCTGGACTAATAAAAGGACCATCACAAGGGACAAAAACGACCTGATCATACTGAGCATGTTGAAGCCCTGTGGCCACTCCAACTAAAGGTCCTTGATAGCCCTCCAGATAGTCTGCGAAAACTGGCACTCCCAGTGCTTCATAGTCTTGCTGGTTACGATTTGCAATAATAATCACCTCATCGGCTTGGGGTGTTAACTTTTCAAGAATATGCTGAATCATCGGCTTACCTTCATACTCAACCCAGCCTTTATCCTGCCCCCCCATGCGGCGGCCTTGACCACCGGCTAATACAACGGCAGTTATCCCCTGTTTTGACATAAAACTTTCCTTCTAATAGTTATTTTACCGATGCAATTGACCGTCACGCAGCCACCAAGTCTGATCGCATATTGCCGTAAGATCACCCCGTTGATGAGTGGTCATCAAGATAGCGACGCCAGAATCGCGTAATTGCGTGACTAGCTCTACACAGCGCCCAACACCTTTTTCATCCAAACTTGCAGTTGGCTCATCCAATAACCAAAAACGGGGTTTGCACAACCAGGCTCTGGCCATAGCTAGTGCCTGACGTTCCCCCCCAGAGAGTGTTCTTGCAGCCTGCTTAGCCTGCGCCAGCAAACCCGCCCAGTTAAGCGCCTCCTCCAGCAAAGCTTGCTTTTGTTGACTAGAACCAGATTTAGATTGCAGCACTATGGCCAAATTACTGCTAACACTTCGATCAAACATGTAAGGCTGTTGATGCAAATAACAGATCTGCTCACCCAATGTAATGGGTTGATTATTGACTTTTACGGTACCTTTGTCGGCTGACTCTAACCCTGCCAACACTTTTAACAAAGTTGTTTTTCCTGCACCATTTTCACCACGCAAGTGAACACAAGAGCCTGTTGCCAGCTCAAGATGCTCTAAGTTCCAAAGCGGCGTCTTACCAAAGCGCTTCTCAAGATTAAAAGCTTCTAGTTTTATCTCACTCATTGGCTAACACCCTGTACACTTCTTCCTCGAGTGATTCCTACGAATAAATTCAAGACCAAAGCCAAAACTAACAAAACGATACCTAGAGCAATTCCTTGCACATACTCACCTTTAGTCGTTTCGAGCGCGATAGAGGTAGTGATTGTTCGCGTATAGCCCGCAATATTTCCTCCTACCATCATGGCACAGCCTACTTCCGCAATAATGCGTCCAAAAGCAGTCACTAAAGCAGCTAGTACAGAAAATCGAACTTCTAACGTAATTAACCACAAAGATTTTAGCCTAGAACAACCTAACGAGCGTGCGGTTTCCCATGCATGGCGAGATACTCCTTGATAAGCCATGTGCAGCATAGCCACCAGCAGCGGAAAGCAAATAAGAATTTGCCCAATGATCATTGCTGGTTGAGTAAAGAGTAAACGTAGATCTCCAAAGGGACCGCTTCGTGATAGCAGAAGCACCAGAATCAACCCAATGACGACGGTAGGGATAGCAAGCATGGTGTTATTCAATGTGACAATAAACCAATGACCAGGAAAGCGCCAAAAGCTCAGAATAAATCCAAGGATTGCCGCAAAGGGAAAGGCAATCATCAAAGCACTTAAAGACACCTTAAAAGAGACCAGAATGATCTCCCAAAGTTTTGCATCTCCAGATATCAAAAGCAGCAATGCTTCAACTGTAGTAGCCGTAATACTATCCATACTGCATCAGTAGCTCACGTAGACAAAAAACCCCAATAGTATGACACTAGACTGGGGTCTAATGTATGGTTTAGTTAACTTACAACAAAGATCAATCTTCCGCGGAGGCAAAGAATAACTGCTCACCTTCCATTTGGAAGCTATCAATCAACGCTTGACCCTCTTCTGACACCAACCAATCAGCAAAAGCTTTGGCTTGATCATAAAGAGTATGAGGATGATTCTCAGGATTCACCAGAATAACTTGATAAGGATTAAATAGTTGCTCATCACCTTCAAACAGTAAAACGGAATCCAAACGACTTTTCATCGCCAACCAAGTACCACGGTCAGTCAACGTATAACCCTCCATTTCATCAGCCAAGGAGAGAACACGCCCCATCCCTTGACCAACACTACGATATCCTTCAAAAGGAAGGGTTTGGTCAGCCATTTCCCATAATTCAAGCTCTTTTATATGAGTACCAGATTCATCTCCACGCGATACAAAGATAGCCTCTGCTCCAACGATTTGAGAAAACGCAGCAAGAATATTTTCAGCGGATGTTAAAGAAGCTGGATCCGCTTCTGGACCAACGATCACAAAATCGTTATACATTAATGCTCTGGGCATAACGCCATGACCTGCTTCAACAAACGCCGCTTCAGCTTCTGGTGCATGCGTCATCACTAAATCCACATCCCCATCCTGACCAAGACGAAGCGCAGCACCGGTACCCACCGAGATCACTTGAACTTCCACACCTGTTTGTTCTTTGTAAACAGGTAACAAGTAATCAAGTAAACCGGAATTATACGTACTTGTAGTGGTTGCTAAGCGCAGCATTCCGTCGGCTTGCACGAAGGTAGCCATCATGATGAGGGCAGCAAAGAAAGTGAACTTTACTTTATTGAACATAGATAATTCCCTAGAGTTGTAGTTATGTGTTTGAAACTCAAGATAGTAAGAGCAATTGAAATGCCAGCTTTGAATAGGCTTTTGTCTAAATACTGATGATAGCTAGGCAGTTGTTCTTTATTTTGCTTCATAATGAGACATTACAGCCCATTACATCTTTGCTAGAATGGGTCAAAATTACACAGCTAAAGCCTATTAAGGGACATAAAATCCCAACTTATAATAATATACCTGATTATTTGGATCTCTAATGCTTAACAACGATAACGATCTCTGCCGTTCTGCATCTGTTTTAGTTGTCGATGATGAATCTGGTATGCGCAGCTTTTTACAAAAAGCGCTAGAGAAGCACTTCGGACTAGTAGAAGTTGCTGGCAGCATAGAGATGGCAGAAGAACTTCGCAAGCGCTGCCACTTTGACCTACTGATTGTAGATGTCAAACTTCCCGATCGTTCTGGTATAGATTGGCACGAAGCGTTAGATGATCCTAATCGTCACTGCGACATTATCTTTATGACAGCTTATGCAGAACTCGACACAGCTATTCAAGCCCTAAGAGCAGGCGCTGCTGACTTTATCCTTAAGCCTTTTCGACTTGAACAGATGATGAACGCAGTTAAACGTGTTCTGCAAAGACGTTTACTCGCGAGAGAAAACTTTTTATTACGTCGCGAAGTGACCCGATATATTGCCGCTGATAATCCCATGCTAGGTGAAAGCTCAGCCATTAAACGCCTTGAAGCCGTAATACAACGAGTTGCTCCGACTCCATCACCAGTACTCATTGAAGGTGAATCGGGTACAGGCAAGGAACTGGTAGCTCGATCACTGCATCAACAGTCTGGTCGAGATGGTGCCTTTGTTGCGATTAACTGCGGTGCTATTTCACACGACCTGATTGAGGCGGAACTCTTTGGTCACACCAAAGGAGCGTTTACTGGTGCCGATCGTGCCAGAGAGGGTTTGTTCACTTATGCATCCGGTGGCACACTATTTTTAGATGAGATAGGTGAGCTTCCACTAGCCATGCAAGCCAAACTGCTTCGTGCATTGGAGCAAAAAAGTATTCGCCCCGTCGGTAGTGAACGTGAAATACCTACCAATGTCCGTATCTTGGCTGCGACCAATCGAACACTCAGTGAAGAAGTCAAAAAACAGCAATTTCGAGAAGATCTTTACTTCCGTTTAAACGTATTAACCTTAACACTGCCTCCGCTAAGAGAACGCAGTGAAGATATACCGCTCTTGGCGCACTTTTTTTCACGTCGATTATCAGAAGACTTAGGCTTACCCGCTGTACCTTTTAGTCATGAAGATCTTCACGCCATGCAGTCGCACCACTGGCCTGGAAACATTCGCGAGCTTAAAAACTTTATTGAACGATGCATCCTATTGGGCCATCTTCCATTAACCGAGCTAACACCATCGCAAAGTACAGATCTCAGTGGTGGAGGCTACCCAAGCTGTTGGCCACTTGAAGAAGTTGAAAAGCGTCATATCCTTCGTGTTCTGAATGCCTGTGATCTGAATAAATCAGCTGCTGCTAGACAGCTAGGCATTGCTCGAAAAACGCTTGATCGCAAACTTAGTGGATGGCAAGAAGCCGAGGATACTTTAACAGGCACCCATTAAGATGAGCATTCCTTGGCGTTATTCAGTCCGTGGTAAGCTCTTAACACTGATCTTACTACCGATTTTACTTACCTTCGCCGCCCTAATTGGCTTAACCGCATATTGGACAACGACTTATTCAGATCGCCAACTTTATATGAAAGTAGCATCTGATCTTGCCGTTGCTCGCAGCACTCTGCAACTGATGCAAGATCGTCAACTAGAGCGATTAGAGCAACTTAGCCAAACACTGACTATTCACCCTTACTTGATTGAGGGAAGTATTGAAGATCTGCAACCACTGATCGATGACATAATAGAAAGACAAGGTTTTGATTTTTTATACCTAATTCCTATTGAACAGCTTCTAGCAGAGCAGTCGCTAAGACCCAGTATTGAAAATCGGATAGGTCAGTTACTCGGTGGAGAAAGTATCAATGGACTCTCTGTTATTGATCAGGCAGAACTGGAAACTATTAATCCAGAATTGAAGCAGCGTGTTTTAGTCAATGTTTTGGAAACTCCCAGAGCCATACCCTCCGACAAAACACTTGAAACACGCGGGATGTTTGTTCGTACTTTGCACCCTATTCACAACCATGCAGGAGAATTACTCTACATTCTAGATGGAGGATTGTTGCTGAATCATAACCTTGAGTTTGTGGATCGAATTCGTGACCTTGTATACGGACAAGATGCTTTACCCGAAAATGGCATAGGCACCGTTACCTTATTTTTGGATGATGTACGCATTACCACTAACGTGCCTGCTGAACATATAGAACAACCTACTCGTGACTTTGTTAGAGCCATAGGAACAAGAATATCTGCAGAAGTGTACGAACAAGTACTTGTCCATGAACGTATCTGGATTGACCGTGCTTTTGTTGTAACTGATTGGTTTATCAGCGCATACGAACCCATTTACAGTCTAAATGATCAATTAATAGGCGTACTTTATGCAGGGTTTTCTGAAAGTCCGTTTATCAGTATGTATCGTCGTAATTTGGGTGAGCTAGGAATTACCCTTGGCTTGATCATGCTGATTTCTGGCTATTTTGTATGGCGAAGCGCATATCGTTTACTCAGTCCTATCAAACGAATACATCGCTCTGTGATGGCTGTAAGAAAAGGCGATGCTGACACTAGAATTGGTGAGTTAAAAGCAGAGAACGAATTTGCCG
>REDB01000266.1 GCA_007693685.1 Oceanospirillales bacterium | reverse complement strand
AATACCCATGTGGATCTGATAAATTACAGACACCAAAATGCAACAATTTGTCGCGCTTTGCAACAGAAATATAAGGTAAATTAATTGAGCAACTCTCATCTTCTGAAACTTAACCAACACTTTTATGCGCGTAAAAGTGTGAAATATTACATTTTTACGCGCATAAAAATGTTTATCCCTTCACTTCTAGAATGCTGTCTCGAAAACTTATAGACCATCACCAAAGTCGCGTCTATTCAGTTAGATCAATATAGTCATGTTAACTCTCTATTTTGGAGTTCTTTTCGAAATGAATTCACGGCACCAAACCAGAAATAACCTTGTGCTATGATCAACAGTTGATAGGATATTCAACTATTGAGCCTACAGTCTTTTTATCGGTAAAAGCTTTACTGGGCTAGGCTGACATTCATGCTGCAAAGTAGGCATTAAAGGGAACGCATGCAACAAGTAGGAATTTATGAACAGTTAATAACACAGCTTATCGCTAGTCGCATTGATCGAGAGAAATTCTATGTAGGCGAACGCCAGCTCAACAGCAATGAAGCATCCAATTGGTTATCTCGTTTCCTAGCACACATTCTTGAGTATGCCATTGAATCTGTGCCTGCGGGTGATGATCGCCTGCAACAGCAAATTGCCTTATCCAATCAGTTGTTACTATGGCTAAAAACGCAAATCCAAGATAAGAATTTTATCGAAGACAACTTGTTAGCCAGTCAAGGCAAAATTCTGACAGCTCTATACGACTTAGAAAACCCTGTCTCAACCGATTTAAAAAACTACATTCAAGACATTTTTCCTCTCACCGGCTTAAGCCAAAGTGAGTTATTTTGTGGTAGTAATGCAGGGTTATCACTGGAATCTGAATTGAAACGAGAGATATTGTCAGCGGATAAAATTTGCTGGTTAGTATCCTTCATCAAGTGGGCTGGTATCCGTATTTTTCGAAAAGAGCTGGAAGAGTTTACCTCAAGTGGTCGCGAGCTAAACATCATCACTACCTCCTACATGGGAGCGACCGACGCTAAAGCAGTAGAATATTTGGCCAGCTTACCGAATACCCAAGTCAAACTGAGCTATAACACCGAGCGCGAACGCTTACATGCCAAGAGTTATCTGTTTCTGCGTAATACTGGATACCATACGGGTTATATAGGCTCTTCTAACCTCTCCCGTTCTGCATTAACAAACGGCTTAGAATGGAATCTGAAAATTACCTCGCAAGAAATTCCACATATCATTAAGAAGTCTTTAAGCACATTTGAGACCTACTGGGCATCACATGATTTTGAATCGTTTAATGGTGATGTAAAAAGTAGCGCAAAACTCAGAGAAGCATTAAGCCAGCAGCGTGGTGACTATGAGGCGGGTCCAACACATTTCTTTGACATTGCGCCTTTCCCCCATCAAAGTGACATTTTAGAACAACTGGCCGTTGAACGAAGTCTTCACCTGCGCTTTCGAAATTTAGTGGTTGCGGCAACGGGTACCGGAAAAACCCTTATTTCAGCTTTTGATTTTGCCCGTTTTATAAAAGAGAAACCGCAAGCACATTTCTTATTTGTTGCTCATCGAGAAGAGATTTTAAAACAAGCGAGAGCCGCTTACCGAGGTGTATTGCGTAACGGTCTATTTGGTGAACTATGGGTGGGTAGCCATGCACCAGAGCATTACCGGCAACTGTTTGTATCCATCCAAACCTTAAACAATCAATTAAGTCAGCTCAATCTGACACCTGACTATTATGATTATATAGTGATTGATGAGGTGCATCACATTGCCGCATCCAGTTATCGTGCGCTGATAGAGCATTTCAAGCCGACTATATTGCTTGGTCTGACGGCAACGCCAGAACGTCATGATGGTGGCGATATTTTAGCGGATTTTGGCGGTGTCATTGCGGCTGAGATACGTTTACCCGAAGCGATCAATCGTCGCCACCTTTGCCCCTTTCAGTATTTTGGTATTGATGACGATACAGATTTACGAAACATCCCCTGGAGTCGAGGGCGTTATGACATTGCACAATTAACCAACCTTTACACCCATAACCAAGCACGCTTTAACAAAATTTTGCTGAGTATGCAGGAGATCATCACGGATCTAGGCAAAATGAAAGCCTTAGCCTTCTGTGTCAGCAAAGAACATGCGCAATACATGACACAGCAGCTTTTACTGAAAGGAATTAAAGCGGATGTGTTGACCAGTGATAACCGTCACGAGCGACAACAAAAGCAGCAAGCCATTCGATCAGGAAGCATCAACGTACTCTGTGTCGTCGATATATTTAACGAAGGTGTCGATATTCCCGAAGTTGATACCTTATTGTTTTTGAGGCCTACGGAAAGCTTAACGATTTTCTTGCAACAATTGGGTCGAGGTTTGCGTTTAGCGGAAGGCAAAGAGTGCTGTACCGTGTTGGACTTTGTCGGAAACTCCCGTCCTGAATACGATTTTGCTAATAAATTTAGAGCTTTAGTGGGCAAAAGTAATCGCGCCATTAGCGATGAGATAAAGCAGGGCTTTCCTCATGCGCCACTGGGTTGTCGTATCGAATTGAGCAAGCGCACTCAAGAGATGGTGCTGAGCAATATTCGACAAGCTTCATTAACATTAAAGCGCCTAGTTTCCATGATACGACAGTATCCACAACATTCCTCATTACCCTTAACGCTATCTAATTTCTTAACCCTAAACCCTGACATCGACTTAAACGAACTCTATAAGCGTGGCTGTTGGTCCAATCTTGTTCAGCAAGCACAAGATCAAATCAACGACAATCCGATAGATGAAAGCCTGCTGAAAGTGTTCAAAAAGGCAATCCATAACAGAATTTTGACCTGTGATGATCACAGCTATCTCAGCTTTTTAAAGCAGCTTTGCCAAACTAACTTTGTAATGGAAGATATTTCTCATCGCCATGCGTTGATGTGCCATTATGATTTTTGGCAGAAAACTGGACCAGAATGTGGCTTCGATTCAATTGCGCAGAGCCTCTCGAAACTGAATTCTTTCCAATTAAAAGAAGAATTATCGGACGTTCTAAACTGGCAACTGGCACAGACCAAACATGAACAACCACCCATGCATGCTTTGCCCGAAGTTCCGTTAAGATTGCACGCACGTTATGCTAAAGAACAAATATTGACTGCCTTTGGTGCAACAACTTTCAAGTACCAGCAACAGGTCAGAGAAGGTGTGTTTGCTATAAATGATCAAAACATCCTTCTGATGTTTATCACCTTAGACAAAAACGAAAAACAGTTCTCACCCACCACCATGTATCATGACTATGCAATCAATGAACACCTCTTCCATTGGCAATCTCAAAATAGCTCAAGGCCCGACAAAGGCCGAGGTTTGGATTACGTCCAGCATAAAAAGATCGGTAAGCGTTTATTTTTATTTGTGCGCGAGCAAACTGAGGATGAATACGGTCGCACCATGGGTTTTGTTAATTATGGCGAAGTGGAATATGTGTCTCATACAGGCTCGCAGCCAATGAGCATAATTTGGAAACTAAAAGAGCCAATGCCGAACTTTATGTGGCAACAAGCGGCCAAATTGGCGGTGGGGTAATAATGCAAACACGAATTAAAAAATGGGGTAAAAGTGCTGCAGTGCGTCTTCCTGCAAACATCTTAGCCCGTGAGGGCTTGTCGGTACACAGCCCTATCAATCTTGAAGTTAAAGACGGCAAGATCATCATTGAAACCGTTGTAGAGTCAGAAAAGTGCCTTAAACTGCCCTTTACCGAAGAATCTTTGCTGCAGGACCTAAATGCTTATAAGGCCCATGCTGATGAGCTAGCAACACCCATCAGTGAGGAGTTAATCGACTCATGAAAGAAGGGAATACTCCTGAGCACACTAATATTGCTTAGTTAGGTTTTTAATCCACGAAAGGGAACGAAAATGACAGATCATATCCCTCCAGCTCCGAAAGGGGAGTTTGTACTCTTTACTACTGCTGATGGTCAAACCCGTGTTGAGTGCCGTTTTGAATCCGACACGCTTTGGCTTTCGCAAGCCATGATTGGAGAACTTTACGGCAAAGCGAAAGCAACTATCAGCGAACATATTAAAAATATCTTTACTGAAGGTGAATTAGACGAAGATTCAGTTGTTCGGTTATACCGAACAACTGCGGCAGATGCTAAATCGTACAATGTACAATATTTTAGCCTACCATTAGTAATAGCGGTTGGTTATCGTGTGCGTTCTCGTCGCGGCACTCAATTCCGCCAGTGGGCAACGCACACATTACAAGAATATCTGATCAAAGGCTTTGTAATGGATGATGAACGCCTTAAAAACCCACCTATTGGTCAGTCTGCTGTTCCAGATTACTTTGATGAAATGCTGGAACGGATTCGAGACATTCGAGGAAGCGAGCGACGTGTCTATCTTCGAGTGAAAGAAATTTTTACTATGGCCGCAGACTATGAGCCATCAAACCAAGAGACTAATCGTTTCTTTCAAATCATCCAAAACAAGCTGCATTATGCTTGTACACATATGACCGCCGCTGAGCTTATTGCAAGCCGAGTGGATGCCAATAAACCAGATATGGGCCTAACAAGCTATAAAAATGATGAAGTACGCAAAACAGATGTCACTATTGCCAAAAACTATCTTCATGAAGATGAAATTAAAGAGCTTAATCGCATTGTTAATATGTGGCTCGATTTTGCAGAAGACCAAGCGCTGCGCCGCAAACAGGTATTCTTACAAGACTGGGCAGAGAAACTTGATCAGTTCTTAAGCTTTAACGATCGAGATGTGTTGATAGATTCCGGAAAAATTTCCAAAAAAGCAGCAGATATTAAGGCTAAATTGGAGTTTGAATACTTCGCAGAAAAGCGCCGTCGTTTGAAAGAAGCCGAAGGTCAAAAAGCAAATATATCGGCGCTCAAAGCGATAGTTAAAAAAGATAAGTAGGCTCCTTTTTACTAGCACAAATAAATGCAAGAAATAAAAGCGCACCACAACAGTGCATAAACTCCCTCTTCGCCCCAATCAAGCGCACACCCTGCACTCCTACCGAGCGTGAACACCTTGTT
>REDB01000085.1 GCA_007693685.1 Oceanospirillales bacterium | reverse complement strand
CCATGCAAACCCTAACCGTCGACTTGGGCGACAGAAGTTATCCAATTACGATAGGAACTGGTGTCTTGCGGCAGGAGTTTATTGCGCCATATATCCGCAGTAAGCAGGTGATGTTAGTCACTAACGAAACAGTTGCACCTCTTTATCGCAATGCTGTTTATGACGCATTACAGGGCTTTCAAATTGATGAGGTTGTCTTGCCTGATGGTGAAGCCTTCAAAGATTTAACCCATTTAAACCTGATTTTTGATCAACTCCTACAAAAGCGACACAACCGCACAACCACCTTGATCGCATTGGGTGGTGGTGTCGTCGGTGATATGACCGGTTTTGCGGCTGCCTGCTATCAGCGAGGGGTTAGTTTTATTCAAATACCCACCACACTATTGTCTCAAGTGGATTCGTCTGTCGGCGGTAAAACAGGTGTTAATCATCCTGCAGGCAAGAACATGATTGGTGCATTTCATCAGCCAGTTGCTGTAGTAGCAGACACCCAAGTATTGAATACGTTACCTGATGTAGAGTTATCAGCCGGTATTGCTGAAGTGATTAAATACGGCTTGATCTATGATGCAAACTTTTTTGAATGGCTAGAGTCCAACATGCAAGCGCTCAGACAGCGTGATCCAGATGCATTAGCCTATGCTATCTATCGTTCTTGCGAGATTAAAGCTGAAATGGTGCGACTCGATGAACGTGAATCAGGTGTTAGAGCCTTGTTAAATCTTGGTCATACCTTTGGTCATGCTATCGAAACTCATGCTGGATACGGTCAATGGCTGCACGGACAAGCAGTAGCGGCGGGTACTATGATGGCAGCAGATCTATCCTGCCGTATGGGATGGATAACCTCTGCTGATGTCGTTAGAATTGAACAATTGTTTAAGGCTGCTGATCTGCCCGTAAAACCTCCGTCAGATATGACACCAGATCGTTTTTCAGAATTGATGTCGATCGACAAAAAAGTGATGGATGGTAAGTTGAGATTGGTATTGCTGCAAGGCATAGGGCAGGCGATTGTCACCGATCAGTTCGATCAAGCTGCACTGATGCAAACCCTTCAGGGACAGAGTAACTAACGCCGTTTACGCAGGGATACACCATGTCAATCAATGAATTCGAATATGTAGAACCCGCATCGCGGATGCAATTGGCTGAAAAGCTCAGTCATATGGCAAGTTACTCTGCCTTTATGATTCTGTTACTAGGAGAGGAAGGCAGTGGTCGTTCTACGCTGTTGGATCAACTAGAAGAGTTGCATGAGCCACGCACACAGCGATTGGCAAGGATCGACCTTAGCGAAAAAACCGATGTGAGCCGTTTATTATTGGCGCTAGTCGATGCGATGCAGTTAGATGCAGGTTTACTGACCGATAATCGTCTAAGATTAGCCGCTGTGCATAAACAGGTGCGTGCCTTATCCGAAGTGGGTATCGCTTTGCATCTCTATATCGATGATGCCGACTTTTTAACGGATAACGGGCTTGAGCTTCTGCTAAGTCTTTTTCAGTTGGGTGATTCGGCTCCACGTATTCTATTATCTGCTTCAACAGAATTTGAACAGCGTGCCATCGACAAAGGCATTCTGGATCGCTTTGAAAATAAGGTTAATATTCAGCGTCTAGCGCCCTTTGAAGATGATGAGGTAGAAGATTTTGCCCTATCATTGCTGCCTGCTCATATAGAACTCACACCAAAGCAGTTAAGAAAACTCGTTGAACTGAGTAATGGCTATCCCGGTGGAATTATTGCTTCGGTGGAAGCATTGCTGCGTCAAGGCGGTGGTAAGTCTGCGGTTAAAAGCTTTCCAATCCCACCCATGCATTTGGCAGCCGTTGCCGGTATCTTGATTGTGATTACAGGTTTTGCTGTATGGCATTACATGCCCAGCTCACCGACCGAGACAGAAACCACAACTCGTATTCAAGTAATTCCTGAGCCTGTTGCTGTTAATACACAGCAAGCTGCGGTAGAGATTGAAGTGCGTGAGACACTTGCGCAACGTTTGGCTGAGCAGGAAGCGCGTTTAGAAGAGGAGCCATTAGAGTTTCCTGTGTTAGAAAGCGTGGTGGAAACGTCTGCTAGCACTGAAAGCGAAGACCCAGTTGCAGAAGTCGAAGTTGCTGACTCAGTGGTTGTCGAAGAACCTGTCGCTGCCGCTGTAACGACTCCTGCGCCACAAGTCGTTTCGCCTGCACCAGCACCGGTAGCTCAAGCGCCTGCGCCAACACCTGCTCCGGCTCCGACACCCGCTCCTGCACAGAGATCTGAACCGCAAGCTCCTAGCGTATCTCAAACAGTAGCACCTGCAGCGCGACCTGCGGTGGCAGCATCAGGGAATAATGCTGAGCTGTTGCTCAGTTGGCCAGATAATGGTTTTACCCTACAAATGCTGGGGGCACGTTCAGAGGAAAGTGTGATAAGATTTATTCAATCACAGGCTCAGCCGCAACGTTTTTATCGCTTTGTGACCCTGCATCAGGATGCCCCATGGCATGTTGTCGTGTATGGGCAATACCCAACACGTGCAGCGGCAACAGAAGCGATACGCAGTTTGCCAGCAGAGTTAAGAGATCGTAACCCTTGGGCTAGAACGATTTCGAGTGTGAAAGAAGATATTAGAAAGATCGATCAGTAAATAGCTGAATCGGCAAAAAAGATACGCCCCTAAGAAGACAAAAGACGTTATTACAACTAGCTTAGGGGTGAAACACTGATAAATTTTCAGTGCCCCTACATGTGCCAAAAATTGTTCTTATCCCAGCGGGGGTGTAGCATTACTACCCCTTTTTTTGACTCTGGGATGAGCGTTTTTGAGTGTCCGAAATTTAAGGTATTGAATCTTAATGATTTCTATTTAAGTTTTTGCACTATTTTTTTCAAAAAAAGTTTCTAATTTCAGTTTTTAGCGAGAAAGTGTTTATGAGCAATGGTCTGTACCGCCCAGAAGAATTTAAGGACAACTGTGGCTTTGGTCTGATGGTGCACATGCAGGGAACGGCAAGTCACGGTCTCCTGCAAAAAGCTATTCAGGCGCTTGCCTGTATGACACACCGAGGCGGTATTGCTGCGGACGGCAAAACCGGTGACGGTTGCGGTCTGTTAATGCAAAAACCAGACGCCTTTATGCGCGCAGTTGCCAAAGAAACACTCAAAGCAGATTTAAGCGATCTGTATGCTGTCGGCATGGTGTTTTTATCGCAAAACCCAGAATTGGCAGAAAAAGCACGTGAAGCTCTCAATCATGCTTTAACCCAAGAAGGTTTAAAGGTGAAAGGCTGGCGTGAAGTGCCTACGGATGATAGCTGCCTTGGGCCGATTGCCAAAGACACGCTACCTCGTATTGAGCAAGTGTTTGTCGATACCGAAGAAAAAACTGAGCGAGAACTCGTTATCAGTTTGTTTATTGCACGTCGCAAAGCAGAAATTGCCCTAAGTGATGATCCAGACTTTTATATCTGTAGTTTGTCTGACAAGGTTATCTCTTACAAAGGCTTGATGATGCCGGTTGATTTACCTGTGTTCTATCAAGATCTAGGTGATGAGCGTCTACAAACGGCTATTTGTACTTACCACCAGCGTTTCTCTACCAACACTGCACCTCGCTGGCCTTTGGCTCAGCCTTTCCGCTTTTTAGCGCACAACGGCGAGATCAACACCATCGAAGGTAACCGTGCTTGGTCACGTGCACGTAGCACTAAGTTTGCGACTCCGTTACTACCTAACGTGGATGAGCTACAACCTATCGTGAATACCACCGGTTCAGACTCCTCAAGTATGGATAACATGCTTGAATTCCTGATGGTGGGTGGTATGGATATCTACCGTACTGTGCGTATGATCGTGCCTCCTGCGTGGCAAAACGTCGAAACCATGGACTCCAATCTACGTGCCTTCTACGAGTTTAACTCGATGCACATGGAGCCTTGGGATGGTCCAGCAGGTATGGTCATGACCGACGGCCGTTATGCTGTGTGTATGCTTGACCGTAATGGTTTGCGTCCATCGCGTTGGGTGATGCTAGAAGATGGTTTACTCTGTACTGCGTCTGAAATCGGTGTATTCGACTACGATCCAAGCACTATTGTTGGTCAAGGTCGTGTGGGTCCAGGTCAAATCTTGGTCGTCGATACCCAAACCGGCGAACTGATGCACACTGCAGATGTTGATAACTTGCTGAAGTCACGTAACCCTTACCGTAAATGGTTGCGTGAATACTCG
Source organism: Oceanospirillales bacterium (assembly GCA_007693685.1). Classification (GTDB taxonomy): domain Bacteria; phylum Pseudomonadota; class Gammaproteobacteria; order Pseudomonadales; family Balneatricaceae; genus Nitrincola. The sequence goes on along the minus strand of REDB01000085.1, from coordinate 847 downwards.
ATACCTTTGGAACAAACCATGAGCTTTGTGGAAGAGTCGACCTCTTTCCGCGAAATGAGTCCAGAAGAGACTCGCACTCACATGAAGATGTTCCAAGTGACCTTTGAAGAGCGCGATCAGGTGATACGTCCGTTGGGCGAATCCGGTATGGAAGCGGTCGGTTCGATGGGTGACGATAAGCCGATGGCGGTGTTGTCGAACAAAGTTCGTTCGGTGTATGACTATTTCCGTCAGCAGTTCGCACAGATAACCAACCCACCGATCGATCCGCTGCGTGAAGCGATTGTCATGTCTTTGCAGACCTGTATCGGTCGCGAGAAAAACGTGTTTGAAGAAACACCTGAACATGCACGTCGTATCGTACTCAAATCACCCGTGCTGTCAGGTAGCAAATTCCGTCGCTTAAGTAATATGAATGTTGAAGGGTTTGAATCCGAAACCATTCATATGCAATACGAACCAGCGACTGGTCTAAAACAAGCCATTATTGATCTGTGTGAAAAAGCAGAAGCGGCAGCTCGCAGTGGTAAAGTGATTCTGATTCTAAGTGACGCCTACATTAAGCAAGGTATGTTGCCGATCCATGCGGCGATGGCGACCGGTGCGGTAAACCGTCATTTGGTGTCTAAAGGTTTACGTACCAACGCCAATATTGTGGTAGAAACCGCTACAGCACGTGATCCGCATCACTTTGCCGTGCTGTTTGGTTTTGGTGCGACTGCTGTTTATCCTTACTTAGCGTATCGCGTCCTCAATGATCTGTGCCGTACAGGTGAAATCACTGGTGAGCCACTGCAAGCCCATGAGAATTTCCGTAAAGGGATCAACAAAGGCTTGATGAAAATCC
>REDB01000199.1 GCA_007693685.1 Oceanospirillales bacterium | reverse complement strand
GCTTCAACCCAGAGGTTAAAGCCGATGTAGTGAGCTTCCATCGGGTCGTTAGTAACACGGTTAGTGTCGCCGATAAAGTTATGCCACTTTTCAATGAAAGCGTCATTTTCTTCAGTATCCACGCTCATGAAGTAGTTCCATGCAGCTAAGTGACCGACAAGTGGTCCTGTATCGATACCCGACAGTTCTTCTTCACCGACTGAGAAAGCAATAACAGGAATGTCTTCAGCAGATACACCCTGAGCGGCTAGCTCACGGTAGAAGGGAACATTAGCGTCACCATTGATGGTAGAAACAACGGCTGTTTTCTTGCCAGCAGAACCGAAGCGACGGACATCAGAAACGATGGTTTGCCAATCTGAGTGACCAAATGGTGTGTAGTTGATCATGATGTCTTCATCAGCGACACCCATCTGTTTCAGGTAAGCTTCCAGAATGCGGTTAGTGGTACGTGGATAAACATAGTCAGTACCTGCGAGTACCCAACGTTCGATACCTAACTCATTCATTAAATAATCAACCGCAGGAATCGCTTGTTGGTTAGGTGCAGCGCCTGTGTAGATAACGTTACGTGAAGATTCTTCACCTTCATATTGAACAGGGTAGAACAACAATCCATTGAGTTCTTCCACTACAGGTAATACTGATTTACGAGAAACAGAGGTCCAAGTACCAAAAATAGCTGCCACTTTATCACGCTCAAGCAGTTCACGCGCTCGCTCAGCAAACAATGGCCAATCAGAGGCAGGGTCAACGACCACAGCTTCAAGCTGTTTGCCGAGTAAACCGCCTTTAGCGTTTTGCTCTTCAATAAGCATCAACATGGTATCTTTCAGTGTGGTTTCACTGATCGCCATGGTTCCTGATAAAGAGTGCAAAACACCGACCTTGATAGTGTCAGCCTGAGCGGTAATTGCTGCAATTGATAAAGCAAGCGCGCAAGAAGCGGTGGCTAATTTGGTTTTGATCTGTTTCATGGGTTTGATCCTATTTAATTGATACATCGAATCAAACAGGAGCAGTTTCTATGCCAACTTTATCAAAGTGAGATTTATCAATAGATTTAAACAGTCGTGTAGAAATAGGTGAGAGTCGTTTGTGGAAAAGCTAGAAATCTTTGCATTAAGATGGTGCGGTGCAGCAAGCAAAAGAACCTAAAACGTGCATTGCGCTGATTAGCGAAGTGTTGCTTCTAAACGATCACCTACAGTGATGCCACGCTCGTCAAACCATCCCTGATTAACTTCCAATGCAAAGTGCGCTGGTTGCTCTGCACAATGCAGCTCCTCAGAAAGAGGTGTCATATCATTCAGTTGCATGATTTTAAAGTCTTGATTTAAAAAGGCGATGGTCAACGGCAGGTAGGTGTTGCGCATCCAAAAGCATTGTCGCGATTGCGGTTCTAAAATGAATAACATACCCATGTTGTCTGCCATCTCCATACGCCACATTAAACCACGTGAACGCTGCGAAGCCGTGAGAGCGACTTCTGCATAAAGTTGGTGCTCGCCTTTTCTGAATTCAATAAATTCAGCGGATTGTAGGCCATGAGTGAGTCCAAAAAATAGGAATAACCCTAGCAACGTCTGCCTAATCACTTTTTGTGGCATGCTGGTATAGATGAGTTTGGAGCAGCGCGCTAACATTATCTTTACTGAGATTTGCGTTTAGCCGCGGCTTTGCGAGCGGCTTTTTCAGCACGATGCTTAGCCGCCGCTTCGATGGCTTCTGCCCCTAAATGAGCTTCGCCACGTGCTTTAGCTAATTCCATCTGCTGCTGTCTAGAAGCGTGGCGCTGGCGCTGGGCTTCAGTCAGTTGATCATGGCAATGATGACAAGAGATCCCTTCTTCATAATGAGGGTGTTGTCGATCTTCTTCGGATAAAGGCGCACGACATCCGGCGCAAAGGCTGTAATCGCCCGGTTGTAATTGATGGTTAACGGTCACGCGGTTATCAAAAACAAAACATTCACCCTGCCATAACGACTCGCTTTCAGGTACTTCTTCTAAGTACTTAAGAATCCCGCCTTGTAAGTGATACACCTCATCAAAGCCTTGCTCTTTAAGGTAGGCGGTGCTTTTCTCACAACGAATACCGCCAGTGCAGAACATAGCGACTTTTTTATGTTTGGCAGGGTCTAGCGCTTGACTGACATAGCTTGGAAATTCACGAAAAGTGTCGGTATGGGGATCAATTGCACCTTTAAAAGTGCCAATTTCGACTTCGTAATGATTGCGTGTATCTACCAGTACGACATCAGGATCAGAGATCAGCGCGTTCCAATCTTTCGGTTGAACATAGGTACCGACAACATGTCGTGGATCGATCCCTTCAACCCCTAAAGTAACGATCTCTTTTTTGAGCTTCACTTTGGTGCGATAAAAGGGCTGTGCATCGGTGATCGATACTTTGTAATCAATGCCATTAAAACGCGAGTCTTCAGAAAACCATTTTTGTAAGGCTTCAATCGCCTCTGGTGTTCCAGCAACGGTTCCATTAATCCCTTCTTTTGCTAACAGCAAAGTGCCACGAATATGATGTACTTCCAGTAATGCCTGTAGTCTGGGTCGTATCGCTTGGTAATCATCCAGTTGAACAAATTTATACAGGGCGCAAACGTGAATTTCAGACATGGAAGAACTCATGATTTTATGGCTAAGAGTTTAATGTTGGTCTTTCAAAAGACGGATAATCGCTAGAAAGTTAGCCGAATAGTTGATCAAATAAGGTTGCTATTATACCACGATCTTCGAGGATTGTGCTGCATACCAGAGTTGATCGAGTGTTTCTAACCAATGATGCATTTCATACCAAGGGTTATCTGTGTGCATCTGCGGTAAATGCCTTTCAAGCTGCTGTCTTTCAGAAGGGTTCAGCTTTAGCATTCGATCCAGTGCAACGGCGTCTATCCATGGATTGCCAAGCGTGGTGTATTCCCAATCAATCAATAATATATTTTGATCAGTAATCACAAGATTTTCAGTATGAATATCTTGATGTATCAGACAAAAGTCATTCTTATGCCATTGCCTAACGTTATTTAGTAAGTAATTCAGTTTGTCATCAGGATAGTCTTTAGCGAGTTGGGCATATTGCAGAATCAAATTTTCATAATCCATGGCTGCAACAGAAACAGGTTGTCGCCAAAGCGTCAGTATCGCATCGATCAGTTGTTGTCGTTGTTCATGCGTGAGTTCAGAAATCTGGGTGTTATTTTGTGTGACGGCGCGAAAAAGTAACCCTTCAGGTCGATCTAATACCAGTTTTGGAACCCAATCAAAGTGTTGTAGTTGAGCGAGTATTTTTCGCTCATTGCTACGACTGGCTCCGGGCGGAGTAGGGCCAAAATGTCGCCAAATATAAGACTCTGAATCTGTTTCTATCCGCCAGTGTCGGTTACAGCTTCCGTGTCCTAGGTATTCTATCTTGATCAAGTTGGGTAACAAAGACCGTAACAGATCGTCGATAGCGTGGGCTAAGTTGCTATGATCAAGATGGTCAGAAACCTGCGTCATGCTATACTCTTATCAATCTCATCGGGGTGCCATTGGCTGAGAGTTTACCCGTTGAACCTGATCCAGTTAATACTGGCGTAGGAAATGAGGCTAAATAAAATATCCCTTCATTCTGCGCCGGTCACTGTTAAGCCGGAGCTATCTGTGAAACGTCGTCATTTCATCCAAGCGTTATGTGCTGCAGGTGCATTAAGCCTGTCTACTTCATCTGTTATCGCTAATGACCTACCCGAATTAACGGTTTATACCTACAGCAGCTTTACCAGTAGCTGGGGACCGGGTCCTATTCTTAAAGAAGCTTTCGAAGCGGTTTGTGACTGCAAGCTGACTTATGTTAGTAGCGATGATGGTGTGTCCTTGTTGAATCGCTTGCGTCTTGAAGGTGATAGAACTCGTGCTGATGTCGTGATGGGCTTAGATGATATGTTGATGCCGCAAGCCAAACAGTTAGGTTTGGTGCAACCGCATCATCTTGATTTAGATAGTATTCCATTAAAGCCATCATTGAATTGGAATGATCGGCACTTTGTGCCTTTTGATTATGGTTTCTTTGCCTTCGTCTATGATCGTAATCGTATCGAACAGCCTGCAAGCTCTATGGCTGAACTCTTAGCAAGCAATGCCAGTGTTATCTATCAAGATCCCCGTACTAGCACCCCGGGGCAAGGGTTAATGCATTGGATTCAGGTGATTTATGAAAATGATGCGGTGAATGCTTGGCGTCAGTTAGCTGGCAACACCGTAACGGTGACTAAAGGTTGGTCGGAAGCCTATGCGATGTTTTTACAAGGTGAAGCAGATTATGTTCTTAGCTACACCACATCACCGGCCTATCACCAGCTAGTTGAAGAAAATGATCAGTATGCCGCAACCACTTTTTCGGAAGGTCATTTAGCGCAAATCGAGGTAGCAGCCGTTTCTGCCTTTAGTCAGCAAGCGGATTTAGCTAGAGAGTTTCTTAGCTTTTTATTAGACGTGGATACTCAATCAATGATTGCCCAGAATAACTGGATGCTTCCGGTTCGCAGTGACGTTGAGTTACCTGATGCGTTCAACTCTGCAGAAAGAACAGCCTTGTCTCTATCTCCAGAAGCTGCGGAAGAAAATAGACGTGAGTGGTTAAGGGTATGGCGAAGTGCCGCAGGCCGCTAAACTCAATCCACAAAGATATAGCCAAGGGTTAACACTCGTTTCCAAACAGTGGTTAGGGCTGTTAAGTCTTGGTTTTATCGTCACTCTCAGTTTACTTGCATTCGTCTCACTGGCGGGTTGGAGTGGTGAGTCGGCTGCAACCTATCTTTGGAAAGATCCTTGGTTCTGGCAAGTCATACGCTTTTCCTTATGGCAAGCGGGCCTGAGTGCTTTTCTATCTGTCTTACTAGCACTTCCTATCGCCAGAGCCTTAGCTTTAGATCTCAAACTACCAGCACGCCGTGCATTTTTACGTTGGTGCCTGCTTTGTTTTGTGATGCCATCGCTTATTTTAATTACAGGGTTAGTCGCGCTTTTGGGACGTTCAGGAGCCTTAACACCTTGGTTAGGTGATGGTTGGCGGCT
>REDB01000072.1 GCA_007693685.1 Oceanospirillales bacterium | reverse complement strand
TGGAAATGGGCTCTATTTGGGCACGTTGTGGATCTGAAGTAACCGTGTTAGAAGCAATGGATTCTTTCCTTGCATCAGTAGACCAAGATCTATCAAAAGAAGCTTATAAACTTCTTACAAAACAGGGCTTGAACATCAAGCTAGGTGCTCGTTGCACCGGTACTGAGATCAATGGTAAAGAAGTTACTCTAAAGTATACTGATGCTAATGGCGAACAATCTCTTGTTGTAGATAAACTCATTGTTGCAGTTGGTCGTCGTCCTTTGACTCAAGGGCTGGTGGCTGATGATACTGGCGTTAAGCTTGATGAGCGTGGGTTTATTTTTGTAGATGAGCAGTGCCGTACTAATGCACCAGGCGTCTATGCTATCGGTGATATCGTTCGTGGTCCTATGCTCGCGCACAAAGCATCTGAAGAAGGGATTATGGTTGTAGATATTATTGCTGGCCATAAAGCGCAGCTTAACTACGACTGTGTACCGAACGTTATTTATACCTTCCCGGAATTAGCATGGGTGGGTAAAACTGAGCAAGAACTGAAAAACGAAGGCGTTGCCATCAAGGTTGGTAAGTTCCCATTCGCGGCTTCTGGTCGTGCCATGGCAGCGAATGCAACTGAAGGTTTCGTTAAGATGATTGCTGATGAAAAAACCGATCGTATTCTGGGTGTGCATATCGTCGGTGGTATCGCATCTGAGTTGATTGCTCAAGCAGTGATTGCGATGGAATTCTGTTCAACTGCTGAAGATTTGCAGATGACAGTATTTGCTCACCCAACAGTGAGTGAAGCGGTACATGAGGCCGCACTGGCTGTGGATAATCACGCTATCCATGTTGCCAACCGTAAAAAACGCTAACCTGAAGGATTGCAGCACAGTGGTAAGCCAAAAGCTTAACCACTGTGACTGTGGTTCACACAAGGTGCAGTCAGCGGTTAACAGCCCTGTGCTGTACATGTTTAATCGATAACTCAACGGATCAGAACATGAACCTTCATGAATACCAAGGCAAACAACTGTTTGCTCAATATGGTCTGCCAGTCTCTAAAGGCATTGCGGTAGATACTCCTGATGAAGCTGCAGCAGCAGCTGAGAAAATTGGCGGTGACAAGTGGGTTGTAAAAGCCCAAGTTCACGCTGGTGGACGTGGTAAGGCTGGCGGCGTTAAGCTGGTAGACTCTCCTGCTGAAGCTAAAGCCTTTGCTGAAAAATGGTTAGGTCAGCGTTTAGTCACCTATCAAACAGATGCTAACGGTCAGCCAGTTACTAAAATTTTGGTTGAAACCTGCACAGACATCGCTAACGAACTTTACTTAGGTGCAGTTGTAGACCGTTCTTCACGTCGTATCGTTTTCATGGCTTCAACTGAAGGCGGCGTGGAAATCGAGAAAGTTGCACACGAAACTCCTGAGAAAATCCTTAAAGCAACTATCGATCCGTTAACTGGCGCTCAACCATACCAGGGTCGCGAGTTGGCATTCAAATTGGGTCTTCAAGGTGATCAGATCAAACAGTTCGTCAATATCTTCCTAGGTTTGGCGAAAATGTTTGAAGAAAAAGATCTAGCTTTGTTAGAAATCAACCCATTGGTCATCACCGATGCGGGTAACCTGCACTGCCTAGACGCTAAAATCGTGATCGACAGCAACGCTGTTTACCGTCACAAAGACATTCAAGCGATGCATGATCCTTCACAAGACGATGAGCGTGAAGCTCACGCAGCTCAGTGGGAACTGAACTACGTAGCGCTTGAAGGTAACATCGGTTGCATGGTTAACGGTGCAGGCCTAGCAATGGGTACTATGGACATCGTTAAACTTCACGGTGGTCAGCCTGCTAACTTCCTAGACGTTGGCGGTGGTGCAACTAAAGAGCGTGTTACTGAAGCGTTCAAAATCATCCTATCTGACAGCACTGTTAGCGCAGTTCTGGTTAACATCTTCGGCGGTATCGTACGTTGCGACCTCATTGCTGATGGTATTATCGGTGCGGTTAAAGAAGTCGGTGTAAACGTTCCTGTTGTTGTACGTTTGGAAGGTAACAACGCCGAACTGGGCGCTCAGCGTCTAGCTGAATCCGGTCTAGATATCATTGCGGCGACCAGCTTAACTGACGCTGCACAGCAGGTTGTGAAAGCCGCGGAGGGTAAATAATCATGTCCGTTCTGATTAATAAAGACACTAAAGTCATCTGTCAGGGTTTCACTGGCGGTCAGGGTACTTTCCACTCAGAGCAGGCGATTGCTTACGGTACCAAAATGGTTGGCGGTGTAACGCCAGGCAAAGGTGGTACTGAGCACCTAGGTCTACCTGTATTCAATACTGTTGCTGAAGCAGTTGAAGCAACCGGTGCTGATGCATCTGTTATCTACGTACCTGCAGCTTTCTGTAAGGATTCTATCCTTGAAGCAGCTAATGGCGGTATCAAGCTGATCGTATGTATCACTGAAGGTATCCCAACACTAGACATGTTGGAATGCAAAGTGAAGTGCGACGAGCTAGGTGTTCGTTTGATCGGTCCAAACTGCCCAGGTGTTATCACCCCAGGTGAATGTAAGATCGGTATCATGCCAGGTCACATCCATTTACCAGGTAAAGTCGGTATCGTTTCACGTTCAGGTACTCTGACGTATGAAGCGGTTAAGCAAACGACTGATGCTGGCTTCGGTCAGTCTACCTGTGTAGGTATCGGTGGTGACCCAATCCCTGGTTCTAACTTCATCGATATTCTGGAATTGTTCCAGAACGATCCACAGACTGAAGCGATCGTAATGATCGGTGAGATCGGTGGTTCTGCTGAAGAAGAAGCTGCTGCTTACATCAAAGATCACGTCACTAAGCCTGTTGTATCTTACATTGCAGGTGTTACTGCTCCTGCTGGTAAGCGTATGGGTCATGCTGGTGCAATCATCTCTGGCGGTAAAGGTACTGCTGATGAGAAGTTTGCAGCACTAGAAGATGCTGGAGTTAAGACTGTTCGTTCACTTGCTGATATCGGCAAAGCACTGTCTGAAATCACTGGCTGGTCAATGAAGTAATCATTGCTCAACCATAGGAAATCGCCCGCTGTTGCGGGCGATTTTATTCCGGTATCCGATAAGGTTCTGTTGTAATCCCTGCTAAACGCTGTCCATGCATCTCAATCATGCCGCTGTAACGTTCATCACCTGTGCTGGTAAATTCAAATTTGTAAGTCCTGCGCAACACCATGCGTCCACTATGTTGATCACGCTTAAAGCTGATTCCTTTTAAAGCGACGCTTTGATCAAGCAGTTGCAATACCTCTCGATCACAATAACGTTTTACGGCTACCAGAGCGATTTCACGCATCTTCAAGTTTTGCCACCAAAGCAGTGCTAGGCTAGCAATCACACAGATCCAAATAACCGCCTTTAAATCAAACCACATTAACTTACTCCTAGGCGTTAATAATAAACGCATAGTATCACCAAGTTATGATAAACACCCAATTGCATGACAATACCTGACAAAAATAGTAAGGTATAGCCAGTGATGATATTTAAGTTCTATCTGGAGGCTGTAATGCAGGTGCTGCGCACATTGGACAATCTTAATTTTGATAACAGTTATGCGCGTTTGCCAGAGCACTGGTTTCAGAGAGGTGCTCCTAAGCCACTAAAACACGCTCATTTAATTAGCTTTAATCCGCGTGTTGCCAAGCATTTAGATTTAGACCCTTGTCAGTCACACCCAGATCAGCTGGTTCAATATTTTGGGGGTCATGAACCCTTACCTAGCTCATCAGCCTTGGCAATGAAATACACGGGACACCAATTTGGGCACTACAATCCTGACTTGGGTGATGGTCGAGGTTTGTTACTAGGTGAGGTAATAAATCAGCGCGGTCAGCGTTGGGATCTTCATCTTAAAGGAGCAGGGCAGACGGCTTACTCAAGATTTGGTGATGGTCGGGCAGTACTTCGATCCAGTATTCGAGAATACCTCATCAGTGAAGCCATGCACGGACTTGGCATTCCCACCACGGAAGCTTTGTGTTTATTAGGTAGCGAAGAATACACCTCTCGCTTAGGTATGGAACCCTGTGCAATGCTGCTTCGTGTTAGCCAGTGCCATATCCGCTTTGGTCATTTCGAGTGGCTTTATTACAGCAAGCGTCATGATGAGCTTAAACAATTGGCGGATTATTGTATTGATCGCTTTTATCCTGATTGTCGGAATGCAGACAATCCTTACCTAGCCATGTATCAAGTCATTCAAGCTAAAACCGCCTCGTTAGTCGCCTATTGGCAGGCTTATGGTTTCGTGCATGGGGTATTAAACACAGACAATATGTCGATACTCGGTGAAACCTTTGATTATGGACCCTTCACCTTTTTGGATGCCTATGAACCTGATCACATTGCCAATAAAAATGATGATGCTGGACGTTATGCTTTTTTCCGACAGCCTGCCATCGTTCATTGGAATCTAGCGTGTTTAGCACAAGCTTTGTTGCCTCTCGTTAAGCGTGAAGACCTTGAAGCTGAGCTAGAAACCTTTATGAGTCAATTTGAAGTACAGTTGCTACAACGTCGTAAAGCGCGTTTAGGGCTGCTGAATAATCATCCCGATGATGCTGCATTAATAGAAAAGCTATGGGGGCTGTTTAAGCAAAATCGTACCGATGTCACTCGATTTTTTAGTGCGATTTCAGATTTGACTTCAGAAGAGTTGAGTATTCAGAATCTTACTGAATTTACTCAGACTTCAGAACAAAACTGGCAGGCTTGGTTGGAAGATTATAAACAACGAATTACTTTAGAGATGGCCAGTGAACCTATCCGCAAACAACAGCTTAGATCTGTTAACCCTCGCTATATTTTGCGCAATTATATGGCTGAAGAAGCCATACGTGAGGCAACGCAAGGTGATTACCGCCTCGTTAATCAACTACTACCGGTGTTGCGACATCCTACTGAAGCTCATCATCACTTGCAGCGCTACCAAGAAGCGCCACCCGATTGGGCGAGAGCCATCTGTCTAACCTGTTCATCTTAGTGGAGTTATTGAAGGTTATACTTTAGACTAAAACTATAGATCTATCGGAGCCTTCAGATGCTTGAGTTGCAGTCATTTTTGGTGCATAACTGGTTAAACTTACTGGCCTTAATTTGGTTTTTGGTCTGTTTTAACGGCTATATGTATTACGCCCGCGTCAAAAGCTACACCACACCCTGTTTAGCGAGTGTATTGCACATCTATCGTACCGAAT
>REDB01000263.1 GCA_007693685.1 Oceanospirillales bacterium | reverse complement strand
TTCCTGCATATAACGTTTAGCTTCAGGTATGGTGTATTCATTAAAATGAAATATTGACGCCGCTAGAACGGCATCCGCTTTACCCTGTATTACTCCATCGACTAGGTGGTCAAGATTACCCACGCCACCAGAAGCGATCACAGGAACTTTTACAGCTTCGCTGATGGCACGTGTGACACCCAAATCAAATCCTGATTTCATGCCATCTTGATCCATAGAGGTGAGAAGAATCTCTCCCGCGCCAAGCTCAACCATTTTTTGCGCCCATTCCACTGCATCAAAGCCAGTGGGTTTACGACCACCGTGGGTAAATATTTCCCAACGATCTGTTTCCCCTGGGAGCGATACTTTTTTAGCATCTATCGCCACAACTATGCATTGAGAACCAAAGCGCTCTGCCGCCTGCTGTACAAACTCAGGATTAAAAACAGCGGCTGTATTGATGGACACTTTATCCGCACCAGCGTTCAGCATTCTGCGAATATCCTCACAGGTACGAATACCACCACCAACGGTTAAAGGAATAAACACCTCTGCTGCCATGCGCTCAACGGTATGCACCGTAGTTTCACGACCTTCATGGCTAGCAGTAATATCTAAGAAGGTGATCTCATCTGCACCTTGTTGCTCGTAGCGTCGTGCTATTTCTACTGGGTCACCGGCATCACGAATATCTAGAAATTTGACACCCTTAACAACACGACCATTTTCAACATCTAAACAAGGAATAATGCGCTTAGCTAACCCCATGATCCTTCCTCAAGCCTGACACAACTGATCGCTGAGCAACTGGGCTTCTGCAACATCAAGCGTACCTTCATAAATTGCTCTACCGGTGATAGCACCTAAAATACCCTTATCAGCAACGGCTGCTAGACGACGAATATCTTCAATATCGGTTACACCACCCGAAGCAATGACAGGTATACCGGCATCCTGTGCTAATGCTACGGTGGCTTCAACGTTAACGCCTTGCATCATGCCATCACGACTAATATCAGTATAGACGATGGAAGAAACCCCATCATTTCGGAAGCGTATAGCTAAATCTGTTGCTTTTATGCTGGATACTTCAGCCCAGCCATCTGTTGCTACAAAACCATCTTGCGCGTCTAGGCCAACAATAATATGACCAGGAAAACGCTGACACATATCTGTAACGAACTCAGGCTCTTTAACTGCTTTTGTGCCGATAATGACATAATCGACTCCTGCCGCTAAGTAAGCTTCGATGATTTCAGCAGAGCGAATACCACCACCTATCTGAATCGGCAAATCAGGGAATGCCTTAGCAATCGCTTTTACGATCTCTCCATTAACCGGCTCACCAGCAAATGCGCCGTTCAGATCAACAAGATGTAATCGACGACATCCCGCTTCAACCCACTTTGCAGCCATATCGACAGGGTTATCAGAGAAGACTGTTGAATCGTCCATTCTACCTTGGCGAAGACGCACACATTTACCATCTTTAAGGTCAATCGCAGGGATAATCAGCATATCAATTTCCAGTTAATCTAATCGTTAGTAACTAAGGGTTTTAACTACAGGCTTTAACTACAGGTTTTAACTACGGGTGGTAACTTTTTTGTTAGCATCTTTTGTATACAGTAGTTAGCTTTACAGTGAGCCATCCCAGTTAAGAAAATTTTGTAACAGTTGAAGCCCAGCTTGCTGACTCTTTTCAGGATGAAATTGCACAGCAAAAACGTTTTTATGCGCCAGGGCCACATCGAAAGGAAGACCATACTCACAGGTTCCTGCCACTAAACCTTGCTCAGCAAGCTTTACGTAGTAACTATGAACAAAATAGAAACGGCTCAAGTCATCAATACCTTCCCATAAAGGGTGGGCCTTGGCGTGCTTAACCTGATTCCAACCCATATGTGGCACTTTTAGGTCTTGTCCTGATGCATCTTTTAAGTCATTGCCAAAAAACTTAACTTTTCCAGAAAATTGTGACAAACAATCAACGCCACCGTTTTCTTCAGAAAAATCCATGAGTGCTTGAAAGCCGACGCAAATACCTAAAAATGGCTTACCTGATGCAATCGCTTCTGCAACTTCCGCATCGACTCCCAAACGACGAATTTCAGCCATACAGTCTCGAATAGCACCCACACCTGGAAGAAGGACACGGTCAGCATTACGAACCTGCTGAGGATCAGCGGTAACAAGCACTTTCACACCGGGTTGAACATGTTCTAACGCTTTCGCAACCGAGTGCAAATTACCCATGCCATAGTCAATAACCGCGATGCTACTCATCTTTACAGACATCCCTTAGTAGACGGCATAATTCCTTTGGCACGAGGATCTTCTTCTAGTGCCATACGCAGTGCACGACCAAAAGCCTTAAAGACTGTTTCCGCTTGATGGTGGCTGTTTTTACCACGAAGGTTATCGATATGTAACGTCACCTTAGCGTGATTCACAAAACCGTGAAAAAACTCGCTAAAGAGATCAACATCAAAACTACCGATTCTTCCACGAGTAAAGTCAACGTGCATCTCTAAACCTGGACGACCAGAGAAATCTATTACCACGCGAGACAGTGCTTCATCTAGAGGCACATAAGCGTGTCCATATCGACGAATACCTGTCTTATCACCTACCGCTTCAGCAAACGCCTGTCCAAGGGTGATTCCGATATCTTCAACTGTATGGTGATCATCAATATGTAAATCTCCCACCGCATGTACTTCAATATCGATTAAACCGTGGCGAGCTATCTGTTCCATCATATGATCTAGGAAGGGTACGCCAGTATCAGATTCAAATTGCCCTTTACCATCCAGATTAATGGCAACAGTGATTTGAGTTTCCAGAGTATTTCTAGTAACTCTGGCAGTACGTTGCGTCATGATTTTCTCCGCAAACAATTCAGTAAATCCTGCTATTATACGGTATAGATGTCGACAACGGCAGGGCAGACGCGACTCAATCGATTGAAATTAACTGCAAAGCCCATTTCTATTATCAATTTGACTCATAAGAGAGACACGGATGAAAAGCCTCGTCAAAATCACAGCCGCAGTATTGGGACTCTTAGTTTTACTAATTGCAGTGGGTATTTTTTACATTACCTCTGTAATGGATCCTAATGATTACAAGCCTAGAATTGAACAACTCGCTTTAGAGCAAGCTGGCGTCGTGTTAAATATCGAGGGTGATATTAGTTGGTCTTTATACCCTTGGTTGGGCATGGAAACAGGAAGTATTCGGATTGCATATCCCGAAAAACCGGAGCTTGCTCGTTTAGAGTCAGCTCAAGTATCACTTCAACTGATACCATTGTTTTCTGGTCGAGTTGAGATGAGTGATGTCATACTAGATGGCTTAGCCGTTAGCTTAACCAAAGATGCCGATGGCAATGTTAACTGGGCTGTAGATAAAACCGATTCAGCGGAGTCCATTAAAGATTCACCTAGCACGAGCGGTAGTGACATTCAAACTCCCAGCGGCAACTCACAGCAAGATGTCAGCCTTCCTGATTTGGATATAGCATCAATCAATATTCGCAATGCACGAATTGAATATACTGACCTTAGTGAGAATAGCCGCATAGAACTTAGCGACATTGAATTAACAACGGGAAGAGTAGCGCTGGGTAAGACACTACCCATTGATCTTGACTTCAATCTTCGTCAGTTTGTAGGGGCTGAAACGATTCTCGAAGCCCGTAACCAGTTGACAGCAAAACTTGATCTTTCTAGTGACTTCCAACAGATATCTCTAGCAGATTTACAAATCAAGTCATCTATCAGTGGTAGTCAAGTTCCAGCAAACTTGCCAGAAGTATCAGCAACGACACAACTCAAAGTCGATTTATCTAACGAACAGATCAATGCTGATGCAGTTCAAATCTCGTTTGGTCCACTCAAGGCAGCAGGAGCTATGCAGGTTAACGATTTTACTGAATTTAACATGAATGGTGCTGTGAATGTTGCAGCTTTCAACTTGAAAGCATTAATGAGCCAACTGGAGCAGCCTTTACCTAGATTACAAGACGACAGTGTTTTAACTTCCGTTGCATTCAATACTGAAATTAAAGGCAACCTTGAAAACATCTTACTTAGTCCACTATCTGTCACACTTGACGATACTCAACTCAACGGTAACGCAGGTTTCAACACAAGTTCGGGACATATAACCTTAGCCCTCAAGGGCAATCGCATTAACGCTGATCGATATATGCCTGTGGATACGTCTGGATCAAACACTGGCTCAAATTCTAGCTCTACTTCCTCATCAGGTAGCAACACAGCAACGACTTCTGGATGGTCTCGTGATGAGGTAATACCGCTAGAAACACTTCGTGATCTTAATCTATCCATTACATTAGATATGGAAGGTATTACAATTTCTGAGCGTAACCTTGGACAACCAGGCATCACTCTGGTTGCAAAAGATGGTCTGCTCAACATAGAGCGCCTGACTACACAGATCTATTCTGGAAGCGTCAGTGCCTCTGGCAACCTTGATGCTCGGAGCGATACAGCAAAGACGCAACTCAAAGCACAATTGAACACTATTCAAATTGGACAATTATTAGAGGAAATGGCCGACACAGATGTTTTTAGTGGTCAATTCAGTGCTAATGCGGATATATCCACCTCGGGTCAATCCATTCACTCAATGATTAATACTCTCAACGGACAAGCCAGTATTCAGATGAAGGAAGGGGTGCTTCAAGGAATAAACATGGCACAAACTCTTTGCCAAGGAATACAGACAGTAACAGCTTTGGGTATTAATCCACAGCAAGTCGATAGATCAACGCCTTTTGCGGACCTTTCTGGCACCTTCAGAATTCGTAATGGTGTTGTCGAGAACAATGACTTAACAGCGATGCTGGATGCCATGAGAGTTCGTGCTCAAGGGCAGGTGAATCTTCCCACTCAATCTATCGATTATCGTCTTGGCTTTACTATTACAGACAACCTTTTTCAACAAACCTGTTCTGTAAACAATCGTCTTGAAGGATTAGAGTTGCCAATTAATTGCAAAGGTCAATTCGACACACCACCGGCTCAGATGTGTCGCCCTGATACCAGTGTATTTACTCAATTACTTCGCAGAGAAGTTCAGCGTGAGGTACAACGCCAGGTTGAAGAACGCATCGGTGGTAGTGTCGAAGAGCAGATTCGTGAGCGTATTGGCGGAGAAGATGGAGCTCGTAGCTTGATCAGAGGGCTAGTGCGTTAATGAGTTCTATTACTGTAACGCAAGTTAAACC
>REDB01000139.1 GCA_007693685.1 Oceanospirillales bacterium | reverse complement strand
TGGCTAAGATGCAATTGGGTGTAGTGCCACAAGAATTTAACTTCAATGCTTTCGAGAAAGTTCAAGATATCGTTGTAACGCAAGCTGGCTATTATGGTATTGGTCGTAAACAGGCACTAGAGCGTTCTGAGACTTACCTGAAAAAATTGGGGTTATGGGAAAAACGCAACGTCGCAGCTCGCCAACTCTCTGGTGGTATGAAACGCCGCTTAATGATTGCCAGAGCCTTGGTTCATGAACCACGCTTATTGATCTTAGACGAACCGACGGCGGGTGTAGATATCGAGCTAAGACGCTCTATGTGGCAGTTTCTTCGTGAGATTAATGCTCAGGGCACAACGATTATTTTGACCACTCACTATCTTGAAGAGGCAGAGTCGCTTTGCCGAAACATAGCTATCATTGACAAAGGACACATTGTCGAAAACACCAACATGAAGTCCCTGTTACAGCGTTTGAACACCGAAACCTTTATCTTTGATTTAGCGGCAGATCTGTCGGAGCTTCCAGAAATGCCGGGCTACTCACTGCGCTTAACCGATGCGCACACTTTAGAAGTTGATGTGGAAAAACAAAAAGGACTCAATCAGGTGTTCAGTGACTTAACTCGACAAGGAATTAGCGTTCTCAGCATGAGAAATAAATCGAATCGTCTTGAAGAACTATTTGTTTCCCTAGTTGAAAACTCCTTAGACAAGGAGGGCGCAGCATGAGCCCTCGCTTAATCTTTACCGCTTTTTGGACCATCGTCGTCAAAGAGATTCGTCGCTTCACCCGTATCTGGGTGCAGACGCTATTGCCACCCGCCATCACCATGACGCTCTACTTTATTATATTCGGTAACCTGATAGGTTCTCGAATCGGGGAAATGGGTGGCTTTGATTATATGCAGTACATAGCTCCGGGCTTGATCATGATGTCGGTGATCACTAATTCCTATGGCAATGTGGTGTCATCCTTTTTTGGAACCAAGTTTCAGAGAAATATTGAAGAGTTGCTGGTGGCTCCCGTTCCAAATTGGGTCATCTTAGCAGGCTATGTTACTGGTGGTGCTGCAAGAGGTTTGGGTGTTGGTATTATTGTTACTGCCTTATCCTTGTTTTTTACCAATCTACATATCAGCCATATCTGGATAACCCTTAGTACTGTCATATTGACAGCAATTGTCTTCTCGTTAGGTGGTTTCATCAATGCGGTGTATGCCAACAGCTTTGATGATATAGCTATTATCCCGACCTTTGTATTGACGCCTTTAACCTACTTAGGGGGAGTTTTTTACTCAATCTCCTTACTACCTGCGTTTTGGCAAGGTGTTTCACAATTGAACCCCATTCTCTATATGGTGAACAGTTTCAGGTATGGCATTCTGGGTGTCAGCGATATCAATATTGGCTTTGCATTTGCTATGATCATTATGTTCATTGTGGTGCTAGGCACCTATGCAATGCATCTACTTAATACTGGTAAGGGGATTCGTAGTTAATGCGAGAAGAGGATGTGGTAAACAGTTCGCCTTTGGGTCATGAAACGACTTACGTCAACCAATATGATCCCTCATTGCTGTATCCCATTGGCCGCAATTTGAATTGGCAAGAAAGAGGGGTTCAACGAGACTCCTTACCCTTTAAAGGTGTCGACCTATGGAATGCTTATGAAATTTCATGGTTGAATTTAGAGGGTAAACCTTTGGTTCGCATGGCTGAGTTTCGTATACCCGCACACTCAAGCCACATAATTGAATCTAAGTCATTTAAGCTCTATTTGAACTCCTTTAATCTGACCAAGTTCGCCTCCGAAAAAGAGGTGCTAATAAAGATGCAGCAAGATCTTAGTCATGCTGCTGGCGCTCAAGTACAGGTCAAGCTATATAAAGTTAACGAAGCTGTTGTTATTGAACGCCTTCAGGGTGAGTGTATAGATGACTTGCCACTAACGGTGGTCCATTACACACCTACACCTGAGTGTTTGGTGACTTCTCAACGAGTAGTTGAGGAATCTCTAGTCAGCCATCTGCTTAAATCCAACTGTCCTGTAACAGGTCAGCCAGATTGGGCAAGTATTCAGATACGCTACAAAGGTCCAGCGATAGATCATACGGGGCTCTTGGCATACCTTATTTCCTATCGAGAGAAAGGTGACTTTCATGAGCAGTGTGTCGAAAACATCTTTATGGATATCTGGCACCGCTGTAAACCGCAAAAGCTGACCGTCTACGCTCGCTATCTACGCCGAGGTGGATTAGATATTAATCCCTATCGTTCAAGCATTGCATCGGAACCGACCAATCCGCGTCTGTCTCGACAATAAATTAGGAAAATGACATGAATAGTATTGATCTGTTGTTAAACCGAGTCTCTTCGCCCGTGTTGGACCTTCCTGCACCGACAGCAGAACAATTAGATATCATGTATCGCGCTGCGTTAAGAGCACCTGACCACGGTGGTATACGTCCTTATCGTTTTTTGCAAATTGAAGCTGAAGGGCGCGAAAAATTGGGTCAGGTATTTGTTGAAGCAGCTCAACAAACCGGTGAACAGCTTACTGAAGCTGAACTGGAAAAATTACAGAATGCACCCCTTAGAGCACCGATGATTGTTGTGGTGATTGCCACCTTACAACCGCACCCTAAAGTTCCTGAAATCGAACAGCAATTATCAGCAGGTTGCGCTGCTCATGGACTAGTATTAGCTGCGTTTGCACAGGGAGTCGATGCGATTTGGCGCAGTGGAAAAATGGCTTTCAATAGCTGGGTTAACAAGCGTCTCGGTCTTGAAGCCAATGAACAGATTATAGGCTTTATTTACCTTGGAAAAGCCCGCAAACATAAGATCGTTCCTTGTCCAGCTGTGGGCGAATTTGTGCAGTTGTGGGGTAAGGCATGAACCATAAAGATCCATTTCTGATCTGGTTGAACGAAATGATACCTATGACTCAAGCCATGGGTATTACTAGCTGTGATTACTCTGAAGGGGGCTTATCTTTATCTGCTCCATTAGATCCTAATAAAAATGACAAAGGTACAGGCTTTGCCGGTGCGACCACTGCACTAGCAACCCTCGCAGGATGGAGTTTGATCACGCGTTATACCCAGTCATTAAATCTAGATTGCGAAGCAATGGTAGTTGAAAGCCAAGCCAAATATCTGCGTCCCGTTACTCAAGACTTTACCGCAAAGGTTCAATTGCCTTCAGAAGAAATCTGCCAAGAATTTCAACAGCAATTGAAACAAAAAGGGCGTGCGCGGATGCTGTTGGAGGTTGTTATTACTGAAAAAGATCAACCAGCACTCATTTTACAAGGTAGCTATTTAGCGCGTCTGAAAGCCGCTAATCTACAATGAGTGCTCGGCATTTCTCTATGATTACTCTTCAACGTCCTGCTGAACGCGTTCAGCACGCTCAATAATGACCGGTGTTGTCGGTACATTCTGATGCCCACCACGTGAACGTGTTTGCATTCTTGAAATGGCAAACACCACATCATGTCCTGCACTCACTTCGCCAAAGACTGCATAGCCAGGCCTTAAGGGGTGTCCATCTAAATTACCGTTATTGGCCACGTTGATAAAAAACTGCGAAGTTGCACTATCAGGATCATTGGTCCTTGCCATCGCGATAGTTCCACGAGTATTGCTGAGTCCATTGGTTGACTCATTAGCGATCGGTGCGGCAGTTTCTTTCCGTTGCAAGTTCACATCAAAACCACCAGCTTGAATCATAAAGTTGGGGATGACGCGATGAAAAATTAAGCCGTCATAGAAGCCTTGATCAACATAATTTAGAAAGTTGGCAACCGTGATCGGGGCATTAACGGGATCTAGAGTCAATTCAATATCCCCTTGATTGGTTACCAAGCGAACTTGAATAGATTCATCTGCTGCTTGGAGTTGAGATGTCCACACAAATAACAAAAGTATAATGCTCAAAAACCTTAATTTCATAATGGAATTCCTGTATAAACCAAACCAATTGTTTCTAAAACGCCATCTTACTGTGAGGTAGTGTTATAGATCCAGCAATTCAGCAACCTTTAGAACCGGAAATCTATTAATGAAATCCATGAAGTTGAAGTCAAAGCTCTTGCTTATGTCGCTTTTACCCGTGTTAATTATCTCCATAGCATTGTTGTTATTGGTGCATCATCAGATGCGACAGTCTGGTGCTGAAGAGATTGAACGGGTTCGTGATTCGTTGATGGACAGTAAGCGCGAAGCGTTACTCCATCATGTAGAAATTGCCATTACAGCCGTAAAGCCTTATCTATCCTCGGCAAATCCTAGCACTCAACAATTAGATGCTGCTCGTGCAATATTGCGCAGTATGCGATTTGGCCCTGATGGCTATATGTTTGTGTTTGATCAAAGCGGTAACACCCTAGTACACGGTATGTCTCCTCAATTAGAAGGTCGAAATCTCTATGATCTAGCTGACCCGAAAGGGGTTAGGTTAGTTCGTGATTTAATCCAAGAGGGATTAAAAGGTGGAGGCTATGTTGCCTATATTTGGGATGAGCCTACTCGAAATGGACTAACACCTAAACTCAGTTATGCAGAGGCTATGCTGGGTAATCAGTGGATTTTAGGCACCGGCTTTTACATTGATGATGTAGATGAAGCCGTTGCTGCTCAGCAAGCGATTCTAGATGCTCAGGTCAGCCAGACTTTAATGCGCATTTTCTTTAGTGCTCTGCTGATCTTGGCATTAGCCTGTATTGCCGTATTGTTTATTGGACAACGGATCGTTAGACCTGCTGAACAAACCTCAAAAGCCTTAAAAGATATTGCTGAGGGTGAAGGTGATCTTACCAAGCGTTTAGAGGTGATTAGCGATGATGAAATTGGACAGGTAGCCAAAGAATTCAACGTATTTACTGACAAAATTCATCAACTCGTCAGAGAAGTTAAAGTATCGATTGAAAGCTTGAGTGAATCTACAGAAGTGATGAAGGTCGTTGTTAGTCGAAGCCATGAAGATTCATCTCTACAGCAATCTGAAACAACTCAAGTTGCTGCTGCGATTCATGAAATGTCTGCAGCTGTTGAAGAAGTAGCGGGTAGTGCTGCAAAAGCGGCTTCATCTGCCCTTGAAGCAGATAAAGAAGCTAGAGCGGGACAGCAAGTTGTTAGTCAAACCATTTCAGCAATTAATCGTTTAGCCAATGACGTCAATCGTGCTGCTGATGTTATAGAACATCTAGGCAATAATGCCGAAGCAATAGGCAGTGTAATCAGTGTGATTAATAATATTGCCGATCAAACTAATCTACTTGCATTGAATGCCGCTATTGAAGCTGCTCGTGCTGGAGAGCATGGTAGAGGTTTTGCCGTGGTGGCAGATGAAGTGCGTACCTTAGCAAACCGAACTCAGCAAAGTACTGAGGAGATACAGCAGATGATTAATGCGTTACAAGAAGGTACGCGTGATGCTGTCTCGGTGATGAAGCGAAGCAGGGAAACCACTAATGAAACAGTTGATTTGGCGGCTCAAGCGAATGATTCGTTAAATACCATCGCCTATTCTGTGGGTACGATTACCGAAATGAATACGCAAATTGCTAGTGCTGCAGAAGAGCAAACCGCAGTAGCGAATGAAGTCAGTCAAAGCATTCAAAAAATTGCAGATACCGCTGAGCATGGTAAGCGAAATACTGACGAGCTTGCAGACACTTCTGACCGTATCACGGTATTACAGCAGCGATTAAATACCTTGGTTGCGCGCTTTAGAATATAAATATTTACATAATATCCTAAATCCAAACAAGCCTTCTGCACGTAACTAATCTTTAGGTTATTTGCAGAGGGCTTTTTCATGTGTCGCGAATTTACATGTAGTCAGGTTTTTTACCGAAGCTCCATATTCCGTTTTACTATTTTAGCTATGTTAGGGATGGTTTTTTCTTTTCCGACTTGGGCTGCGGTTTCTTCTACAAATGCACCTCCTATTATCTCCGCTGAGCAAGCTTTTGCGCTTTATGGTCAAAAGATAGAGTTTGACGTTTATCGAAGCGGGCGTTCTATTGGTACTCATCGTATTGAATTTAGCGAAGAACAAGGCATGTTGCGTGTTGATGTAGAGATGGATCTGCATATTCGTGTTTTGGCTGTGTTTAATTATCGTTATAACTACCAAGCAATAGAGTGGTGGAAAGACGGTGTGCTGCAAAGACTGGAAGTTCAAGTCAATGATGACGGTGACTTAACTAGAATTAGCGCAATGCTTGAGGGTGATCAGCTACGTTTAGTTGAGGGTGATGAAACACGCTGGTTACCAACAGACCTAATCACAACCAATCACTGGAATGTCGCTATCTTGTCACAAGAAGCCGTGTTAAATACGCTGACTGGTGAATCAAGTTCTTTATCCGTTGAATTTTTAGGTGATGCTAAAGCACCTGCTGGTGCTGAAGATGTAGCTGTCCGAATGTATCGCTTAGGTGGCGAGTTAGAAGATACGCAAACATGGTATGATGAAAATGGACGTTGGTTAGGCATGGAATTTAGTGGGCGAGACGACTCTCGTATACGCCTAATTAATACAAGTATCGGAGGTTGATGCATCATGGCATCATGGCAGACAGTATGGATTACTGGAGGCGGGAGTGGTATCGGTCTAGAAGTCGCTAGGCAGCTTGCTAAATCTGGTACTAATGTAGTGATTAGTGGCAGAAATCCGGACAAGCTTCAGCAAGCTTGCGACGAGGTTAAATCAGGAGGTATTACTGGTTCTATTCAGTCGCTTCCCTGCGATGTTACCAATTTGGATTCTGTCAAAGCTGCATGGTTAGTTTTACTAGAGACACAGGGTATACCCGATTTAGTATTACTGAATGCAGGAGATCATCAGCCGGTAAGCTTAGATAATTTCGATCCCGCCATCTTTGAGCACTTGATGAAAGTTAACTTTCATGGTGTGGTTAACTGTCTTGCCAGCGTTATTCCAGCTTTCTGTCAGCGCGGTCATGGTCATATTGGCGTAGTGGCATCGGTTGCCGGTTATCAAGGCTTACCGACAGCCTCAGCCTATGGTGCCACAAAGGCTGCACTGATTAATGCTGCTGAAGCCCTTTATCCTGAGTTAAAACTGAAAGGCGTAGATCTATCCTTAATTAATCCAGGTTTTGTTCGCACACCTTTGACGGATCGAAACACTTTTGAAATGCCTTTTTTAATTGATCCTGAGCCTGCTGCTGAAAGAATTATCCTAGGTTTACAGAAAAAACAGTTTGAAATTGCTTTTCCTACTCGCTTTGTTATTCTGTTGAAGTTGTTAAAAGCACTGCCTTACTGGTTGTATTTCAAGTTGACTCGCCAGCTAATTCCAAAGAGCTAATTTTCAAAAGTCCCATACCAATTTTTATCAGCAAGGATGGCCTATGCCTCAGCATCTCCCTTCAGTTAAAACGGCATCTGAGCTTTGTCAGCAATACTGCGATCTTTTTTCCAACTTAACGCCTGAAACACTAGACCAATTTAAGGCGATTGTTAGTGATGATATTCACTTTAAAGACCCTTTTAACGATGTCAGAGATTTTGGCAAAATGCGCCAGATCCTAGCAGAGATGTTTGAGCATACCGAAGGCCCGGCGTTTACGGTGTATGAACAGAATGTGTTTGACGATCATGCATGGTTACGTTGGAAATTTAATGCCAAGTTGCCGGTTATCGGATGGTTATCGGTGGATGGAGCTTCAAGAATTTCCTTCGATATTACGCAAGAAAAAGTGATAGAACACATCGATTACTGGGATAGTGCTCCGATTTACATGCGCTTACCTTTGATAGGTGTGTTGCTTCGTCAAATACATAAGCGCATGTCGGCAAAGTAAACTTATTTACTCATTGGAGTTAGTGTTAGGAATCAGATTAAAAGGAGGTTCTTTCATTTGATCGGCACGCATAAAAGATAAGGTTACTTGACCTAATTCCACTCCCCACTTGCGAACACTGGCACGGTTCATTAATACGCCACCGGGCTGCAAGTACATCCAGTCATCAAAGGCGACTCGCCAAGAACCATCACCCACTTTCAGATCCATTTTGTAACGCCAGCTTAAAGCGTTGCCACGAACTTGACCTTCTGCCGTTCCAACAATATCGTCAGCACGACCTTCATAGCGTCCTTCACCAAGAGAGTTTATACGCCATACACGACGATCCTCCTCACCATCTGAATACAAAAAGTATTCATCTAGCACCAATGTATCTCCTTCCATGTAGGCATCAATCTCGACTATAAACTCTCGGCGAAGATTACCGAACCGGTCTTCAAAAATACCCCATGCATAGACCCGCCCAGAAAAATACTCTTCAAGAACTAAGTTAGGTTCGCGGTTGTCGAAATCATCAATTTTCATATTGCTACACCCTGTGAGAATCAAGAGGATGATCAGGCACAACAGCAGTAGACGTTTCATCCAAGGGTCTCCGTTTTTCTCGTTGATCAAGGCGTCTAATAATCGCCTGATGATGGTGGTTGCGAAGTGGGAATCTCCACAAAAGGGCAACCGCAATGGCCTTTAGTACGCCAGGGAGTAGGGCATAGATCATGCCTAAGGCCAACACAGGGGCAAGTAGGTCTGTATTGAAACCAGATAATTCAAGAAGGCCCAGCGCAATTAGAGCGGCAAAGGCGAGGGCTAGTTTTGTGGCAGCGTTCCAGAGAGCAAACAACAAACTGGTTTGTCGCCGACGAAAGCGAAATCTATCCCAGTCTGTGACCTCTGCTTGAATAGCGTGAGGTAGTGCCAGATCAGCGCCTAAAGCAGCACCTGTGATAATACAGATAATGGCAAATAGATATGCATCACCGGGTCCGAGCCATGCGGCAGGTATAAAGGCGACTAGTGCGATGCTCATGGCAATTTGCCAAAGCAGGATTTTTTCATAAGTTTGGCTGAGCTTCAGCCATAGAGGTAGGGCGCAGCAGGCGGCAACAAAATAGATCAATATAAAAATGGGGCGCTGATCTGCTTCGAGTCCCAGTACAGAAGTAATGTACAGTGGAAAGAGTACCGCAGGAATCCCGTTCGCAACGCCGTTAATAAACCAAGCTGATACTAGGCGCATCGCTGGAGTATTGTTAAGAACCTCTTTCCAGCGGCCTTGTTCAAGTCCAACTCGACTGGCGGGAGCTGGAATTTTAGTTAATAGCCGATAAATAGCGAGTGCACCCAGAACAATAGTAAAGATCGCCATACTCCACAGCATTTGTCGTGTTGACCATCCAAGCAGCAATAACAAAGGAATACTGGCTGAAATTAGCAATCCAATGAGCGTTAATCCCTCTCGCAGGGATACAGCTCTTGAGCGTTGGTAACTGTTGGAGCTTAAATGACTGAGCCATGTGATATAGGGAACTTGAACTAGCGTCCAACCCAGATAAAGCAACAGTGCGCCCATCATTAACGAAACTGCTGGTGCAGCTTCTAAAGGATCAATCAATAATAACAGTGCAGGAATACAAATCAGTCCGCCGAGTGCCAGTGTCCACTTAAATTGGTTAGGAGAAGCATAGTCTAGCCAGCGTCCAATTAAAGGATCGGTAACGACATCGGTTAGCCGCGCCAACATTAACACTAAGCCAGTCAAAAAAAGTGGCAAGCCTATTTCTTCGACATAGTAGGTGGGCAGTAAAATGTAAACAGCAACCGTAGGCACTGCCAGAGGTAGGGCTGGCAGTGCATAATTCCACAATTGTTGACGTGAAAGAGAACTCATTCGCTGTGAGTGAGTTGGTAGAATCCAACATCAATCGCTTTGTAACGGAAACCTCCTTCACAATAGGCTAAATAGTAAAGCCACATTCGACGGAAACGCTCATCAAAGCCTTGAGTTTGGATACGAGGCCATTGTTCAATGAACTGGTGACGCCATATAGCTAGGGTCTGCGCATAATCCAAGCCAAAGAACTGCCTTTCCTCAAGCTGTAATCCTTGTTGCTCTAAGGAGAGCTGCAAGCGTTCTGGACTAGGTAGCATTCCACCCGGAAATATATAACGCTGAATGAAGTCTGGATTCTTTCGATAGCCATCAAATCGGCTATCATCGATACTGATCACTTGAAGAACAGCGCGACCGCCAGGCTTTAATCGCTTCTTCAAGGTTTGGAAGTAGGTCGGCCAGTTCTCTTCTCCGACTGCTTCGAACATTTCAATTGAAACAATATGATCGTAAGTACCAATGACATCTCGGTAGTCGGTTAAGCTGAAACGACACAGATGATCTAGGCCAGCTTTTTTAATACGTTCTTGAGCAAAAATTAATTGTTCACGCGAAAGCGTAATGCCTTCAACTTTGACACCAAACTCTTTAGCGGCAAGTTCTGCAAAACCACCCCAGCCACAGCCCACTTCAAGAACTGTTTGACCTGGCTGAAGATTTAGAAGGGTAGCGATGCGGCGATACTTTTCTTCTTGGGCTTCATTTAGGCTTAACTCTGGTGTTGTAAATAATGCTGATGAATAAGTCATGCTAGGATCGAGCCACAACTGATAAAAGTCATTGCCCAGATCATAGTGATAAGCAATATTGCGTCGACTACCGCGTTTAGTATTAGCACGACGCCAGTGCGTCACTCGATTAAGCAGGCGTAACCAAAGCTTGCCATCACTAAGATCTGGCATTCGCTGTTCATTACCAAGAGCCCAGCAGATTAAAGAAACAAGATCAGGACTGTCCCATTCACCCGCCATATAGCTTTCCGCCATGCCAAGCTGTCCACCAATAAGCAAACGCTTTAGTGGGCGAAATGAATTCAAACGAATTTCTGCTCTGGGTTCACCCTCACGAGCTTTGCCAAATTGAATTTGTTGACCATTGGGTAACTCTAAATCCAGCGTTCCATATTCGAGTTCTGGTAGTCTTTTAAGAACCGCACTGAAAAGACGACGATTAAACCAGCTATGATCTGCTAGTAATTCACTGGTACTTAAAGTTTGGTAGTGTGAAGGCTTCATGACAAACTGACTCCTTGTGGATGAACAAGTGATACTTGGTAGTTGGGATGTTCAGGGCGTGGCTGAAGCTTCATGCCTTTTCGCCATAAGTTCAGTGCTTCCCAGTGGATACCACCCATCACTTTTAAAGTCATCAACGGATGACGTAAATAGGTTGTAATAACTGATTTTTTTTCTATAGCAATGCGTTCACCAGTAAAACTGGCATCAAATAAGGCACCTTCGCTATCGGTTTGTCGAATGCGAACGGCAACTCTTTCTGAAGGCGGCAACATTTGAAATTGATAATCTGTTTCCATCGGCATAAAAGGTGAGACATAAAAATCCTTACTTGCTTGCTGCCGAATGATTGAAGATGAGGTTTCAACCGGAATTAAGTAACTGCGTCTTTGATTAAAAGTATTTGATACTTCGTAAAGAATGGCTTTGAGTTCACCTACCTCGTCATAACAATAAAATACACTTAACGGGTTAAACACATAGCCCAACACTCTGGGATAGCAAAGTAATCGAATAGCACCATTACCCGTCTCTATTTTGTGATCTGCAAGGACTTTTTGGATTTGCTCACGCAAAGGATTATCAGAACCATCACCATGATCGCGATGGTAGAAAGAAAAAAGGTTAAATTTATTTACTGAAAAGCCTGGTAGATTATTCAATTGATCTAGCTCTTCAAGGTCAATTAACCAAGAGCTTACTTTGTAAGTAAAGTGGTGCTTAACTGGGCGAAAGCGATGATGCATCACTTCGCCTCGGTAAATGGCTGAATTTAAGCCAGCACTCATGCAACTGCCTCCCGACACTCACGTGCAACTGGACGAGGTTTGCTATGAACATGAATACGACTATTGGGATTATCTAACTGCCAAGGGCGTTGAACACCACCCAGTGCTTCGGCAACTGCTAAGCCTGACTGAATACCATCTTCATGGAAACCATAACCAAACCAAGCACCTGCATACCAAGTATTTTGAACTCCCTGCAGATCCCAAAGGCGTTTTTGTGACTCGATAGAATCCAAATTGAACGCAGGGTGGTCGTAAAG
Organism: Oceanospirillales bacterium; assembly: GCA_007693685.1. Classification (GTDB taxonomy): domain Bacteria; phylum Pseudomonadota; class Gammaproteobacteria; order Pseudomonadales; family Balneatricaceae; genus Nitrincola. The sequence goes on along the minus strand of REDB01000139.1, from coordinate 10,839 downwards.
GAAGCTGCGATGAATAGTGCCTTCAGCAGGCTCTTGCATGGGATTAAGAGTAACAAAAAGTGGCGATGACTCTGGAATATGCTGAAGACGGTTCATCCAGTAAGTTACACTGATATCGTCTGTTTTGCCTGCTTCAGAGTTAGCTAAGTAGTTCCAGCTTGCCCAAGCTTTGCGGCGTTTAGGCATAAGACTCTCATCACTATGCAATATGGCGCGATTACGCTGATACGGAAAATGTTTAAGCAGTGTCAGCTCATCATAGGTAGGTGCAGCTAACATATCTAAAGATTGATCGGCATGGCAGGCTAATACAACATGATCAAAGGTTTCACGTTTTCCGTGCAAGTCTTCCAAAATAACCTGACCTTGATGACGATGAATACGATGGATATGGCTGTTAAGTCTTATAGGATTCTTTAACGAGTTCAACACCTTATTGACATAATGATGACTTCCGCCCACCACTGTGCGCCACTCAGGCCTATCTGTCAGTTGTACTAAACCATGGTTTTGGCAAAAACGTAAAAAAGTTTGAGCAGGGTATTCGAGCATTTTGTCTGCGGGAGTGGACCAAATAGCGGCGCCCATGGGGATCAAGTGTTGGTTGATAAATGCTTTGCTGTAGCCTTGTTGTGATAGTAAATCCCCTAGCGATAGTTGCTGAAAAGCGGGGTCGGAAGCAAAACGATCAGAGTGGCGATAAAAATGCATCAGATCACGAATTAATCGCCAGAAGTTGGGTCTTACAATATTGCTTCTTTGTGCAAAGAGACCGTTTAAATCAGTACCACTATACTCTAATTTGCCATCATCCATGCTAACAGCAAAAGACATCTCTGTAGATCTGCTTTCAATGTCTAATGCATCAAAAAACTTTACTAGATTTGGATAATTGACGGGGTTGAATACGATAAAACCTGTATCAACTTCAATATCTTTACCGTTTTTATTAACTATAACAGTATTTGAGTGACCGCCAGGACGATCATCTTTTTCAAAAAGTGTCACGTCATGGTGCTGGTTAAGAAGCCAAGCGCTTGAAAGACCGGAGATGCCCGATCCAATAACAGCAATTTTTAGCGGTCTCATTACTTTAACTTTCATATTCTGGCCTCATGCCGAATTCTTGATATATTTTTCAGTTACGAATAAGTATAAGCTTGTAGATCATCCGTGTTTAAATAAACAGAGTTAAACACAGTAATTTAATTAAAAAGTGATCAATGATCTGTGATCCGGTCTTTTCATGACAGCGTAGGAGTCAAGAATGCAGGAAGATAAGCCCACAGGAGGCGACGTGAACGCAGTCATTAAGATCGCGGAGGAGAAGAAAAAACAGCAGCGTGACTCATGGTCAGCACGCCTGTCTTCTCTGGCCGAAACACGAGATAAGTCCGAGTTTGCTGCTATATTCGAATACTTTGCACCCCGAGTTAAGTCATACATTATGCGACTCGGGATGCCACTTGCTACTGCTGAGGAAGTTACTCAGGAAGCGATGCTATCAGTTTGGCGCAAGTCTCACCTGTTTAATTCAGCTAAGGCGAGTGCTAGCACCTGGATTTTTACGTTAGCTAGAAACCAATGTATCGATCGCTTACGTAGAGAAAAAGCAGTTGAATACGAATTGCCCGAAGAAGAGCCAGACCCAGACCAGCGTGATATGGCAGAGCATTCAATTTTAGAAGAACGTATGCAAGTCGCTATAGCGACACTGCCAGAAAGCCAAGCTCAAGTGCTTCATCTTTCATATTACGAAGGCAAGTCTCATTCAGAAATTGCCGAACAACTAGGTATCCCGTTAGGGAGTGTAAAATCAAGACTGCGTTTAGCCTTTAGCAAACTTAAGGCGCACTGGGGGGAAGAAGAATGAATATCCGTCACCATTTCGATGATGCCACGCTGATGGCATACGCGGCTGGCACTCTTCCTGAAGGAATGGCGCTGCTGGTTGCTTGTCATTTACATTGGTGTCCTGAGTGTAGTCATCGTGTTAAGCAAGCTGAAGCGGTTGGTGGAGCATTACTTCATCGAATAGAACCAAAACCTATGCCGGCCAACGCATTAAATGATCTTATGTCTCGTTTAGATGATGATATGGCAGCTGAGGTTTCATCTTTAATGCAACCCGCTATTTTGCCAAAAGATGTACCTGCACCTCTTCACCACTATCTAAAAGGCTCGTTGGATGACTTGCCTTGGAAGCGTTTAGGTTATGGCGTTCATCATATCGATCTAAACTTAGGCGGTAAGGGCACAACTCGTTTGCTGAAAATTGCTCCAGGAGTTTCAGTGCCACATCATACTCACAGTGGCAATGAACTTACGCTGATACTTCGTGGTTCATACACAGATGAAGTGGGCCGTTTCAGTGCGGGTGATGTCGCTGACCTTGATGGTGAAATTCATCATCAACCCATCGTTGATACTGACCAAGATTGTATCTGTTTAATTGCCACGGACTCTCCATTGAAGTTCACTGGTTTTATGGGGCGTTTAGTTCAACCCTTTATTGGTATGTGATCACACGGATGAAACTAGTTTGGCTGCGTAATGACCTACGCGTACTAGATAACCCTGCACTCTACTCTGCATGTGACGCCCAACAGGGCGTCACTGTTTTTGTAACCCTATGTCCGCAGCAATGGGAGCTACATGATGATGCACCTCTTCGTTGGGCTCTTTGGCGTAATCAGCTTTATCAACTAAAGCATCAGCTATCCTCGCTGAATATAGGTTTGCGCGTTTTAACAATGCATACCTATTTAGAAGTACCCGATTCTATTGCGAAACTAGCGACAGAATTGAATGTTACTGAATTACATTTCAATTACGAATATCCCCTCAATGAGAGACAGCGTGACAGATCCGTATGTCAGCAATTAGAGCATCAAGGAGTTACCTGCATTGGTCATCATGGTGAATTGATTATACCTCCAGGCCAAGTAGTAACAGGGCAGGGAGGTATGTTTAAAGTATTCACACCTTTCAGTCGTGCTTGGCGTCAGGTTTATCTTAATAAGTTGCCTGAACCCCTTGGGATGCCGCTGGCGCAACCAGCCGCAATTGATTCAGATGTATTGCCAAAAGAATTAAACTGGTCGCTGCTTACCTCTACGAATGAGCAAGTCCTTAATCTTTGGCCTGTTGGCGAAGAAGCTGTTCATCAGCGATTGGTTGATTTTGTTGATCAACAAGAATCAACCTATAAGCAGCAACGTGATTTCCCCGCTATTAATGGTACCTCCAAACTTTCGCCTTATTTAGCGATAGGTGCGCTATCCCCTCTACAATGTTTACAAGCCTTGAAGGTGAACCAAGCGGGCGATGATTGGCTTGGTAGTACGTGGCTAAATGAGATTATTTGGCGAGAGTTTTATCGTCATTTGCTTGTGGCATGGCCTAATATGTCTCGTCTTGAACCCTTCAGGCCAGAAGTTGAAAGCCGTATTACTTGGCGAAACAATGCTGAAGGCTTCGATGCTTGGTGTCGAGGAGAAACTGGCTTTCCCATCGTGGATGCAGCCATGAAACAGTTATTGAATACTGGCTGGATGCATAACCGATTGAGAATGGTTGTAGCGTCCTTCTTAACTAAATTATTGGGTGTCGATTGGCGTTTGGGTGCAGCATTCTTCATGCGCCATTTAATTGATGGTGACTTTGCTTCCAATATGGGTGGTTGGCAGTGGGCTGCATCTGTTGGTGCTGATGCTGCTCCTTATTTCAGAATATTTAACCCTCAGCTTCAAAGTGAAAAGTTTGATCCTGATGGTGTATTTATAGCCACTTGGTTACCCGAATTAACCGCAGTACCCGCAAAAAAACGCCACCTACCGGGTGCAGGTCAAGAGTACGGCAGGCCAGCGCCGATTATTGACTATAAAGCTGCTAGAAAAGCGGCTTTAGATGACTATCAACAACATGGATAGGTATACTCAGGGTTTATATATCCCTGAGCCATCTTTTTAGCCTATGCGAGATCCTGATCAGACAAGGCGTTTTACCGCCAAACTTTTTCAAGTCAGCTTTTGGTTATTGCTGTTGGCTGCCCTTGCTGTCTATTTTAGTGGTTACTTAGATCGTCGCCATAACCCTAATCGTCATTTGTTGCAGTATGTTCAGCATGACGGTCCATCAGAAGTTGTTCTTCATCGAAATCGCAGTGGTCACTATATTGCACCCGGTCAAATCAACGGGCATGATGTGCTATTTTTGGTGGACACGGGCGCTACAACCATCAGTGTGCCAGAGCGCATAGCCAATCAAGCAGGTTTAGTTGCAGGTCGTTCTAACCGCGTCACAACTGCCAGTGGTGTGGTTGAGGTCTATCAAACCGAACTGCAAAGTGTCCAACTAGGCAATATTAGAATGCATCAGGTGCAAGCCCACATCAATCCTCATATGCCAAGTGATATCGTGTTACTAGGTATGAGTTTTATGAAAAATTTAGAAATGACTCAGCGTGATGGCATGCTTACACTAAGAATTCCTTAAGGAAATATAATGTCACAACAAATCTTGACCCCCTCAGAACTGATTAACCAACTTAATCTAGGACCTGTAGACTTTGCGCAAGTAATCGCCTGTATCGACCATCATTATGAATTTACTGCAGTAGCTTTCAAGAATGGAGACGTTGACAACGAAGCTGGCACTAACCTAGGTTCTTGCAAAATTCTAGCCTTTGCAAAGCTACATCAACTCTCTGAAAGTTCAACATTAAATGCGTTTGGCGCCTATTATACTGAAGATGTGCTCAGGCATCCTGATGCGACTGACCATCAAAATATTCGTAACTTTATGCGCACGGGTTGGCAAGGTGTTACCTTTGCTGGTGATGCACTGAAGGCAAAATAGGACGCCATTAACGTGAAGAGATCGATGCAATGGTCGCGTTTATTAACGACAAAACGCTATGGTCATGAGTCATTAATGCCAAAAGAAGTAGGGCGTAGTCACTTTCATAAGGATAATGACCGTATTGTTTTCTCCAGTGCTTTTCGTCGCTTAGGGCGTAAGACCCAAGTTCACCCTCTGGCACTTAATGATCATATTCATACCCGTTTAACTCACTCAATAGAAGTGGGTAGTCTTGGCCGTAGCTTGGGTATTCGTGTGGGTGAGTTAATTGCTGATCAGTTACCAGAATGGGTAACACCGCATGATCTGGGGACCATCGTTCAGTCAGCCTGTCTAGCTCATGATATTGGCAATCCCCCATTTGGACATGCTGGTGAATACGCTATGCGGGATTGGTTTCGACGTCATGCCGATGATCAGCGTTTTCGTGATTTAGCCCCATTAGAACTGCAAGACTTACAAACCTTTGAAGGTAATGCTCAAGGCTTCAGGGTGGTGACTCGTATAGAAAACAATTTGTTTGATGGTGGTCTTCGTTTAACCTATCCGACGTTGGGAACCTTGCTTAAATATCCTTGGACAGTAGAGCGAAGTGGTCGTAAGGGTAAATTTAGCGTCTTTCAAAGCGAGATAGAGATTCTTGATCTGCTTGGAGAAGAGTTAGGTCTAATATCGCTCGGTGATCATTTTTGGTCACGACATCCATTAACCTGGTTGATGGAAGCGGCAGATGATATTTGCTATGCCATTTTGGATCTTGAAGATGCCATTGAATTGCACATTCTCACCTTTGATGAGGTCAAACCTATCTTATTACAGCTTTGTGGTGATTTAAGTTTTGATGATGCGATTTTTAATTCTCAAGCATCTGCACGTCGTAAAATTTCAGCCCTGCGCGGAAAAGCCATGGAGAATATGGTGAACTCGGCGGTACAAACCTATGGCAAACACTATGATGCAATCATGGATGGCAGTTACCAAGGTGAACTGCTTAGTGATGGTGATCCGATGGTGGCCGAAGGACTCAAAACGGCAAAACGTATCGCTCGTGAACGCGTATTCCCAAATAACAGAAAAGCTGAGCTTGAGGTAGGTGCCTACACCACACTAGGTGTATTACTAGACGCTTTTTGTGATGCCGTTTATGAATCACACCAAAAACAAGGTGAAGATTTAGGCTATCGTACTGAAAAAATCATGACCTTATTAGGTATCCATGCCCCACCAGCAGATTGGCCACTTTACGATAGCTATATGCGTGCAGTTGATTTTATTGGGGGAATGACCGATACCTATGCCACTTACCTTGCTCGTCAAATTGGTGGTGGTATTGGGCAACATTTACCCAATTAAGAAAGCGTTAAAGTCAGTAGGGTTTAAGTGAGAAAGATATGGCGTCCTTAAAAGATCAACTTAGCGGTTTAGTTTATTCAACCGAAACAGGAAAACTCTGTCCCGCTTGTGGTGAAGCTGTTAACGCATGCCGCTGTGATGACATTGCTGAAGAGCAGCGTCTAGCCAACTTAGATGGTGTTGTTCGGATACGTCGTGAAGTGGCAGGAAGAAAAGGGAAGGGCGTAATCACTATCTCCGGCGTGCCATTACCAGAAAAAGAGCTTAAATTGTTAACCAAAAAACTTAAACAGCGCTGTGGTACCGGTGGTTCGTTAAAAGAAGGTGTTATCGAGATTCAAGGTGATCAGCGTGACGTGATCAAAGCCCTCCTAGAGGCGGAAGGCTTTAAGGTTAAAATGACTGGGGGCTAAGGACAGGCTTTATAAGGAGTAAGATAATCCCAGTGAGCCGTAGCTATGAGTGCCATTTTGTCCACGAAATTGTTTGGTACGCCATATATTTGCATAGGAAATTTTCCAGCGGTCAAAATGTGTGGCAAACCCAAGTGATAGATCACCGGTAAGATGGCGCTTTTCTACTGAATGGCTGTCTCTAAAAGTATTGCCGTCTAAAAAAATATCATGCAACACCAAGCGTCCATCTAAGGATACAAATCCGTGGAAGCCAAATGGATTGGAGCCATTTCCATTGATCGGCATAGGTACACTATTATCACCGCCGGGTCTTAATGCTGACGTACCAAAATCACCTGGTAAGTTATGACCAAATCGATATTGACCACCGGTATTTAGGTAAGTCGCGACATTTCCGAAACTACCACCACCATGGACGATAAAATCTTGCTGCCAACCTGGAATGATGACATGTCGAAAGACGCGGTTTTTATGTTCATAAACGAACTGCAGACCTAGCTCATTGCCCAGCTGGTTATCCCAGCCATTAAAGCGTTCAATGTCGCGTACATCATGGACAAAGTCCTGAGCTTGTTTGGCTAACGCGGCTGGTCCAACAACTCCTACATTGACTTCAAATGAGTTCAAGCGATCTAAAGAACGAGTGTGATAGCCCATACCTAGGTATAGCCATCCTGCATAGGGGCGGTCATTGGGATCGATTGTCGTTCTTTCACGGTCATCAGGGGTAAACATCTTTTGTCCTAATGAAAAAATCATACGACGGCTGACTTCACCTTCATGATCATAAGAAACGGGATCTAGTGGACTTAAAAAACGGTTGGCATTGCGCATCCATAGAGGCAGGCTTTCGTCATCGACAAAGCTATCTATGTCAGGTGAAACCCAAGAGGCTCTAACGCCGTTGGTGTACTGTTGATCAGTACGACTGAATAAGTCATTCTCGAAGAATAAGTTAAGCATCCAGCGCTCACGTACGGCGCTTATAGCGATATCATCACTATAAAACACTTCTTCGACGATCACTTCCGAAGATGATTCGGATGGATCTTCAAGAGAAGTAGACTCTTCAGCCAGTATATTAAGGCTAAAAAACACACACAGAAGAGAAACGCTAGCACTATAAGCGAAGCGACGAGATAACATGATTGAGATACTCACAGAATACAGAAGAATGTTTCAGACAAAACTATTGTACGCTGAGTGATCAATCTTAGCTAGAGATACTGAATTCTGTTACTACTATAAAAGGGGTGCTGTATGCGAAGGCCCCTCTAAGAGTAAGTCTTTAACTATCTGTAATCCTTTGATTAATGTGCTGGCATCTGCCGGAGGTGTTACACAAATTCTGACGGCTTGGGGTGCTGGATAAGAACCTACACAAAAAGGATCAGAAGCGATTAGAGTAATTCCTAAACGTGCAGCTTCATTGACAAAATCTACAGCGCGCCAAGGCTCAGGAAGGTTCAGCCAAGCATGAAAGCCATAAGGGTGAGCAATCGGTTTGTAATCACCAAGATATTCCTGAAGTAATGTTTGACGTTCTTTGACTTGCTGCCACTGCCAATCGATCAAGGCATCGACGTTACCTGATTCCAGCCACTGACACACCAGTGCGCCCACAATTCCTGGCACAGACCAGCACTGAGCACGAAGGGATGCTGATAAGCGCGGCATTAAATTGGTTGGTGCACGCAAGGCACCAAAGCGAATACCGCCTTCAATAATTTTTGATACGCTGAAGATATATAAAGAACGTTCGGGTGCCAGCTGATAAAAAGGCGTACCTCTTTCTTCGGGTAACACGTACTGAACAGCATCTTCTAAAATCAATAGATCGTGACGCCTGGCTACCTCGATCAATGCCATGCGTCTGGATTTGCTCATCTGTTCGCCAGTAGGGTTATTATATTCAGGCATAACATAGAGTAAGCGTATTTTCTGCTGCTGGCATAATCGCTCAAGAGCATCAGGCATTATGCCTTGTTCATCAGTCGGAATAGGTAAGTGCTTTAAACCTAACTGGCGCGCAACCGCTATCATGCCGGGATAGGTCAGTGCTGCTGACGCAACCGCTTCTCCAGGGCGAATCAAAGCCTGCATGGCTAAAAAGTCGGCATGCTGTCCACCTTCAGTCAAAATTAACTCATCTGCTGACACGGCAAGCTCATGCTGAGTTAGCCATTTAGCAAGAATTTCACGTTGCTGCAGATTACCTTGCTCTGGTTGGTAAGCTAGCACTTGTCTAAGTGCGACTGGATTGTTGGCTAGGTTTTGTAAACTAATTGCCAATTGTTCGCTACGAACGGCATTAGGAATCGGAATGCTTAGGGATAAATCAATACTGTCCGCGTCAGCTTTTGAAAGATGATGGAATTTCGGCTCGTCAGATTGAATTCCGCGAATACGCGTACCGCTGCCAACTCTTGCTTCGGTCAAGCCTCGTCTCTCTGCTTCCCGATAAGCACGAGAAATAGTACCCAGTGTTACCCCCAAAGCATCAGCCAATAAGCGTTGAGGTGGTAATTGATCGCCAGGCTTCAAAGTTCCGCAAGCAATATCTGCAGCTAATTGATCAGCTAAGGCAAGATACAGAGTGTCTTGATTTTTATCTAATGCGGGTAGCCATTGGCAACGAGCACGAGCTTTCTCTTGAATTCGCAAACGCCTATCTCCATCACTAAATAGCTAGATTGTTTGGGATACAATTAATTAATTGAACTGTATTGATCGTCTATATATCTTTAATTGTACTTAACAAGAGTTAAGTTTTGAACAGTTTAATTGATAATTGTATTGATACAATTTATCAGGGAGGAGTGACTTATGACAATCTCAAATCTAGAATTTATCAGTCTAATGCTGCCGGTATTGGTTTTTTCATTCAGCATGTCAGTCACTCCAGGTCCAAACAATGTGATGCTAACTGCCTCCGGTGCGAACTTTGGATTTCGTCGCAGTATTCCTCACATGCTAGGTATTACCTTTGGTGTGATGCTACTGATGTCTGCTGTTGCACTTGGGCTAGGTATTTTGTTTGAGACCTGGCCAGTGATGATGGTCGTACTTAAGGTGGTCGGAAGTACCTACCTAATTTGGTTGGCATGGAAGATCTATCATTCACCAGCGCCTGACTTGAATAAAAAGGGTCAAAGCAAGCCGTTAACCTTTGTTCAGGCGGCAGCATTTCAATTTGTTAACCCAAAGGCTTGGATGATGGCAATCTCAGCACTGGCTTCGTTTACCCTTAGTGGTGATGCATTTTTAGTATCAGTGGTATTAGTGATTGTTGCTATGGCGATTGTTAATCTGCCTTCGATTGCGCTGTGGGCAAGTTTTGGAGTGCTATTAGGTCGTATTCTTAAAACACCTATTCACTGGTTATACTTTAACCGTGCAATGGGCGGATTAACTGCCTCTTGTGTGTTGATGATCTTGATCTAAGTTAGTGGTGCTGATGTCCAGTTTAGGCTATAAAGTGATTTTAAACTTTTCTAGAGGTCACTGTGATTGGACGTCAGCTAACCTTCTCAGGTTTGATACTAGCGATATTGCTAATGGGCAGCGTCAGTCAGGCACAAATCCTTCATTATATTGATGATCAAGGAAGGCGCATTTTTGTCGATCATATTACCAAAGTACCTCAGCAATACCGTGAACAGGTAGAGGTCCGTGCGACACGTATGACTCCAGAGCAGCAATCGGAAATGGAGCAGCTGCGCTTAGAGCGTATGAATCAACAGCAGTTGCAACAACAGCTAAGAGAAGTCGATCAAGCAATCGCAACCCTTACAACATCGGTGAGTATTCGCGGAAATAGTGTCTTAGTACCTGTGCGAGTTATGTTAGGTGGAAGGAGTGCTCAGTTGAGTTTGATATTGGATACGGGCGCAAGCGCTACAGTTCTGCATCGACAACCCCTAGAAAGGTTGCGTGTTGATGCACGTCCAGCCGGTTTTGCTCAAGTTGCTAGCGGTGACATAATTCAAACTTACTCAGCAAGATTCGATAGAATTGAAATAGGTCCCTACCAGTTAAATACTCCCAGAGCGGGTATTATCGACTTTCAAGGAAGTGCACCACACGATGGATTACTCGGTATGGACTTCCTGCGCCAGATTGATTACCGAATAGATTTTGATAACGAGCAGCTGGTTTGGGACCCAAGTCGCTTAGCAACTTTGCAAGCGACCCGAGCTGAAATTGA
>REDB01000148.1 GCA_007693685.1 Oceanospirillales bacterium | reverse complement strand
ATGTGGATCTAGTTTGGCCGGTTCAAGCGAATGAACTTTTTGTGATGCTTCCAAAGCCCCTTGCAGAAACGCTTCAAGCGCAAGGAGCGGTTTTTTACGAATGGGATGTCACTACTTTACCAGAAGGTTATCCCATTCAAGAGTCGCATCAGTTCGTCAGAATGGTAACTTCTTTTGCAACGACAGATATGGAAGTCGAGCAATTTTTAGCCCTGTGTGTATCTGTTAAGCGGTAATGCGCTTACCCAGCTTAAGGCCACTGGCTTTAAGCACACCTAAGCAGATGCAAACCATTCCTATCATGGCGGGTAAGCTTAAGACTTCTCCTAGTAAAGGAATAGCAGCGAGTCCTGCCACGACAGGGGTTAAAGATCCAATCGCTGAGGTGTTTTCAGCACCGAGGCGATTAATCGCAAAACCATAAAAAAATCCAGCCAACAGACCTGCCCCCAATGCCTGCATAACAAATTGCATAGCAATTTCTGATGATGAGGCTTCAGACATACCACTTTCGACAATTCCTAATAAGCTTAATGGCAATAATAAAAGCGTTGAGCCGATGCAAAGAATTCCTGCAGCAGCTAGAGGCGGAAGACCTGCTACTCGCATCGATACGGTATAGATTGCCCAGCAGGCACTCGCACCTAATAACATCATGTCGCCCTTAAGAACGCTTAAGTTTTGATTCAGTAATGTAGGAGCAAGTAACACAGCAACTCCGACTAGAATTAATGATAATCCCATTAGACGCTTGGGATTGACCGGTTCTTTATAAAAAACCATCGCCATCAATGTCACGAATATTGGAAAAGTTCCTGGTATTAACAATCCTGCATGCACAACCGGTGCATATTTAAGTCCAGTCGCACTCAGATAGAAAAAGGGAATGCCAGCACCTAGCGTCATACCTATCAGATAACCCTTGGGTGTTAGCAAAATCTGCTTACGAGCTTTCCAAACAAATGGGCTAAGAATAAGTGCTGGTAACCCATACCGCATCATAGCTAAGTCAAATATCTGTAATGATGAACCACTGGAGTGACGAACGGAAATCAGCCATCCAGACCAGATGCAAACTACTAATAATGCCGACACTACGCCAAGTTGAAACTGAATACCCTGTGCTATCTGACGATAGCTTGGAATAACGGGAGTATCGGATGGTGACTGCATGGCAAATTCCTTAATCATATAGCTGTGTATTATGCTGCCAACAGCGCTAGAATGTCCTTGCGATTATTTTTCATAAAATCTTTTATTTGATACTTTATGCCATCGAAATATAGTTAATTGGAATTAAATGACATGCTGCAATTAGATGCGATTGATTTACGGATTTTGAACGTTCTGCAAACCAATGGACGTCTAACCAATGTTGAGCTTGCTGAACGCATCAATCTTTCTCCATCACCCTGTCTTCGTCGGGTTAAATTATTGGAGGAGGCGGGCTATATTAGTGGGTACAAAGCGCAGCTTAATGCTACTTTGCTGGGTCTTGGCATGACAGTGTTCGTTGATTTAAAACTGAGTCATCATAATGATACAGCCAGCGATGAGTTTGAGGCAGCAATTGAACAACTGGATAATGTTATCAATTGTTATTTAGTGTCAGGTTCAGCGGATTATCGTTTGGAAATTCGTGTTAAAGATCTGCAGGGCTATGAAAGTATGTTAAGGCAGCTTCAATCGCTTCCTCATGTTAAGGATATCCAGAGTAATTTTGTCATTCGATCAGTAAAGGCGGAAAGTCCTATGCCGATTACTTAATACTGATCTTCTGGAAGGCAGAAATTAGAAAGGCCAGCGACCCGAAGGTGACTGGCCCTTGACCATGCTACCAAGCCCGAGGGCTGGAGCTTTGCGGTCTGAGATGCAATTGAGCTTCTCTATATTCAGTATAGTAAAGATGTGTAATTTGTAAAGCAAAAACCCCCGCTAAAGAGCGAGGGTTTTTATCTGAAACGGTTCTATATTAGAACTGGTTCATGGTGTTGTCTTTACCAGACGCTTTCAGTGCAGCATCACCAGAGAAGTATTCTTTGTGATCGTCACCCATGTCTGAACCAGCCATGTTTTGGTGTTTCACACAAGCGATACCTTGACGGATCTCTTTACGCTGTACACCTTCTACGTAGCCCAACATGCCTGCATCACCAAAGTACTCTTTAGCTAGGTTGTCAGTAGACAGCGCAGCAGTGTGGTAAGTTGGCAGAGTGATCAAGTGGTGGAAGATACCCGCTTCACGAGATGCATCAGCTTGGAAAGTACGGATACGGTTATCTGCTTCGATAGCCAGTTCAGTTTCATCGTACTCAACAGACATCAGGTTAGCACGGTCGTATTTAGAAACATCTTTGCCTGCTTCAGACATAGCATCAAATACTTGCTGACGGAAGTTCAGAGTCCAGTTGAATGATGGGCTGTTGTTGTAAACCAGCTTAGCATTTGGAACGACTTCACGAATGCGATTAACCATTTCAGCAATTTGACCTACGTGTGGCTTCTCAGTTTCGATCCAAAGAAGGTCAGCACCGTTTTGCAAAGAAGTGATACAGTCAAGAACAACACGGTCAACACCAGAATCTTTCTTGAATTGGAACAGGCCAGAAGCTAAACGCTTAGGCTTAAGCAGCTTACCGTTAGCTTTAACAACTACGTCACCGTTAGCGATGTCATCAGCGCTGTTGATGTAGTCACCATCTAGGAAGCTGTTGTACTTGTCGCCCAAGTCACCTGGTTCGTTAGTAACAGCGATCTGCTTAGTTAGACCAGCACCCAAAGAGTCAGTACGAGCAACGATGATACCGTTATCGATGCCTAGCTCTAGGAAAGCGTAGCGAACAGCACGGATCTTCGCTAGGAAGTCAGCGTGAGGAACGGTAACTTTACCATCTTGGTGGCCACACTGTTTCTCATCAGATACTTGGTTTTCGATCTGGATAGCACAAGCACCCGCTTCGATCATGCGCTTAGCTAGCAGGTAAGTTGCTTCTTCGTTACCGAAACCAGCATCGATATCAGCAATGATAGGTACAACATGAGTTTCAAAGTTGTCGATTTTAGCTTGTACTGCAGCTTCAGCAGCTTTATCGCCAGCAGCACGAGCAGCATCTAACTGACGGAACAGACCGCCCATTTCACGAGCATCAGCTTGGCGAAGGAAAGTGTAAAGTTCTTCGATCAGTGCTGGTACAGAAGTTTTCTCATGCATTGACTGGTCAGGTAATGGACCAAACTGTGAACGCAGAGCTGCAATCATCCAACCTGAAAGGTACAAGTAACGCTTTTTAGTAGTACCGAAATGCTTTTTGATAGCGATCAGTTTTTGCTGACCGATAAAGCCGTGCCAGCAGCCTAAAGATTGTGTGTAGTCAGCGCTGTTAGCATCATACTCAGCCATGTCTTTACGCATAATGTCAGCAGTGTACTGAGCAATTTCTAGGCCAGTCTTGAAGCGGTTCTGTGCACGCATACGGGCTGCATATTCAGGGTTGATGCCTTCAAAAGCAGGGCCAAACTCTTTTGCCAACTTGGCTACAGCGTCGATGTCTTTGTTAAGAGTAGACATGGTTTTTCCTTCTCACTATTTTCGGTTAAGGAGGTGGTAAAGTATTAACGCAGACATTTTTAAAAGCTTGCTGATCAGCCGCTTTGTTTGCGTTGTTGATATGCATGATGGAGGTAACTGAGATCAGAGTCAAAGCTGTTTTTGTGCATAGCAGCAATGCTGTAGTCAGACTACATAGGTTAAGTGGTTAAAAGTGTAGTTTTACTACATTGCATTTTATACTCTAGCACCAGATTTGCTAAGTAAATATCATAGTTATAGGGCTATTTATCATTCAGTTAATACTTTGGTTTTACCTATATTGGCTCGCTTTAAACCTTCACTACCGGAATAATAAAGTTATTTTATAGATCAATATATTCTATAAAAAGTTGACTACAAAAACGTTTAATTTTGGCTGAAATAGCTGATTTACTTAATTTTTATACCAAAGTTTGTAGGCTTTAGTCGAAAAGAAAGCCTAGCGGTTTTAGTAAACTAGGCTAGGCTTCAGAAGGGATGAACAGATCTGTTAGTGGCTTTGAAGAATCTTGTTAGGCTTCATCTTCATCAATGTCTGTTTCAGAGTAGAGCAAACCTCGTTGAAGTAGGGTGCAGACCAAATCTACCGATTGTGCATCCGCAATATCTATCGTTTCAGCAGTGAGTGGAAGATACTGACAAAGATGTTTTGCCAAACAAATTGAAGCCTGTGTATTTAACGAATAGCTCTGCCCATCTGCAAAGAAATTTATTTCTGAATCAGAACCTGACCAAGCTAAACGAGCTCCTTCATTGATCAGCAAAACGCCCTCGTTTTCAAAGAACTCAATTAACTCATCAGAGTTAACTTCATCATCAATATCTATCTGTTGTTCCGCATATTTTGGCTCCGTCACAAAGCGACCAAACCATTCACGAAAACGCTGCTTGTCTTGAAGGTGGTTGAGAAGCATTTGGTGTGCACGATCAATCGCTTCATCTGAAATAACGCCAGCGTCTTCTGAAACGGTTAGATCAGGATCTTCATAACGCTCGTCATGTCCTATCTGCTCACCTATTTCATCCGTGAAGCTTCTTAGCATTTCATGGGATGCCGGCGCTCTAAAGCCAACTGAACAGGTGATACAGTCATCAGTAGTTGCCACGCCATTGTGACCAATCCGTGGTGGTAGATAGAGCAGATCGCCAGGATTAAGCTCAACTGAGGTTTCAGCTTGCCACTCAGGCAAAATCATAACCGGAGCATCATCACGACGGGGTGAGTGCTCGTTATAATGACCACCAAATTCCCAGCGACGAGTGCCCTGTGCCTGTATTAAAAACACATCATAGTTATCATAGTGTGGGCCGACACCACCGCCTTGAACAGCATAGCTGATCATTAGGTCATCGATGCGCCAGTTGGGTATAAAGTTAAAGCGGCGAAGTAGGGCGTGAGCTTCTGGTACCCAGTGGTCAACGGCTTGAACTAATAACGTCCAGTTTTTTTCAGGTAAGGATGCGAAACGACTCTCTTCAAAAGGTCCTTGCTCCATATTCCATTGGTCAGATGTTGGATCAAAGGCAATGAGACGCGACTCTACATTCTCTTCGCAAGCAAGACCTGCCAATTCATCAGCATCCACCGGACATTGGAAATCAGGAATGGCATTGCGTATCACTAGGGGTTTCTTTTGCCAGTATTCACTAAGAAAAGTTTCTACACTGATATCGCCTAGTGGTAGTGGGTTGCTCATGGGGGCTGACTCCTGCATTAGGGTCTTGTTAATGACTT
>REDB01000179.1 GCA_007693685.1 Oceanospirillales bacterium | reverse complement strand
ATGATCAAGAGGATATGCGCCAAGCGCTTAACGCGCTTTCTCAAGCGGCCGAGATGGGTCAAGTAATTGATCATCAAATTGTCGAGCGTATCGAAAAAGGCTTGCTTGAAGGTCATGATCAGGCTTTTGTAGAAGATGAATTACTTTTTCCACTGCGCCAAAGGATTTTAGATCTGCAGCAGCAGCAAGCCGTGTGTCGGCAAGGTATTTTAGCGATTGAGCTAATTATTCGAAACAATCGCGAGCTGGTCAGAGGTGTTGATCGAGCGTTAAATGTCACCTTGTCTGCTTTGCGTGTTGCCGTCAACGTTGCCTTGGCACTGACCAATCAAAAACTAGTGCTTGATCATATCGATGCCTTAAACGATACCACTAATCAAATGATTGCTGAAACTGCAACGGCATTGCGCCGACAAGGAACTGAAATACAGAAACGAGCGGTATCCGCTCAGTTGAACATGGAGACCTTAGAAAAAGCCTTTGAAGAGATGCAAAGTGCTCTGGATGAGGTATCTAGCTATCGGCGTAATGCGCTACCAACACTGCAAACTCAGATTGAGCGTATGCAAAGTTTAAATAAAATGTAGAATAGTAAAGTTAAATCACATCATCAGGTTAGGAAAAGAAGTGAAGATGTTATCTAATGAGCAGGTTGTCTTAAAAATTCGTCGTAATCCTTTGTTCATCATCAGAGGAACCATAGATCTTGTTATTGCTGGTTTTTTTTACAATCTCTATCGCAGCGCAATTTCAGTGACGCCTTTCTGGGACGACTGGAAACTAGTGATTCTGTATCGCACAATGATGGAAGATTTTTTTGATCAAGTTTTTGCGGTCCCAGCTATCTGGATTGGATGGGCACTATTGTTAGTTGCTCTCTACTTTTTCTTTCATGCTATTCGTCGCTACCTGCATCAGTTTAGTACAGTCTATACCTTTACTAATGCACGCGTGATGAAAAAAACCGGTATTCTAGGGGTAAAAACCCATGAACTTTTCCTTCGCTCAGTAGATGGAGTTTCTCGTCAGCAGTCGTTAGTTGGTCGGTTGTTGGGTTATGGCACCTTGCGTATCGCTGGGCGCGGTGTAGATATCCTTGAATGGCACTATGTCAGTGATATTGATGCAGTTAAAGAAACTATAGAAAAGCGTTTGCTTGCTAAAAGTACAAAGCCATCAGACACTTCTGCAAGTTCTGCGAAGGTACCCACACTAGAGTCGGTTATTAATTCATAAATTTTTAATGATTTTTTCTCGAACCCCCGCGTTGAATCACCTATAATCGCGCCCTTTGATTCACTTGGGTTAATAAAGCCCATTATAGCGGGGATTGCCATCGATGCTTCAGACACCCTACTACTTGATCGACCGCAGTAAGCTTAAGCAGAATATGGAAAAAATCGCGTATGTGCGCGAGCATTCCGGTGCTAAAGCTCTGTTAGCATTAAAGTGTTTTGCGACTTGGTCGGTTTTTGACTTAATGAGTCAATATATGGATGGCACTACATCCTCTTCCTTAAATGAAGTTAAGCTTGGAAAGCTTAAGTTTCCGGGTGAAACCCACGCTTATAGCGTTGCCTATGCTGATCATGAAATCGAAGAAGTTTTAGCTCACTCTGACAAGGTTATCTTTAACTCTATCAGTCAGTTAGAGCGTTTTAGTGAAGTATCTTCTGATCACGTTCGTGGTTTACGTGTAAACCCACGCGTGAGTAGCTCTGAATTTATCATTGCCGATCCAGCGCGTCCTTTCAGTCGATTGGGTGAATGGGACCCTAAGCGTATTGAAACTGTCATCGATAATATAAGTGGCTTTATGTTTCACAACAATTGTGAGAACAGTGATTTTGAGCTGTTCGATCAAATGTTAACGAGAATCGAGTCAGAGTTTGGTCATCTTCTTCATCAGGTTGAATGGGTAAGCTTAGGTGGTGGTATCCATTTTACAGGTGAAGGCTATCCGATCGATGACTTTTGTGCGCGTCTCAAGCGCTTCTCTGATACGTTTGGCGTTCAGGTGTACTTGGAGCCAGGTGAAGCTGCTATTACTCAGACAGCGACTCTGGAAGTCACTGTTCTCGATACCTTGTTCAATGGTAAACATCTTGCGGTTGTCGATAGTTCAATAGAAGCCCATATGCTTGATCTGTTGATCTACCAGCAAAGCGCTAGAATGAGCCCTAATGCAGGTCCACACTCTTATATGATTTGTGGTAAGTCCTGTCTAGCAGGCGATATTTTCGGCGAATTTAATTTTGAGCATGAGTTAAAAGCCGGTGATCGTCTGTCTATACAAGATGTGGCAGGCTATACCATGGTTAAGAAGAATTGGTTTAATGGCGTGCAGATGCCCGCTATTGCAGTGCGCCATGAGGATGGCCGTGTCGAGCTGGTTAGGGAGTTTACCTTCGACGACTTTGTCCATAGCCTCTCTTGAGGCGTATATTCAGCCCATGTGAAAAGTGGAGTTGCGAAAAAATGAAGAAAAACGTTCTGATAATCGGTGCTGGAGGTGTGGCCCAGGTAGTGGCTCATAAATGTGCGCAACATAATGACATTCTTGGAGATATTGCTATTGCATCTCGAAATGTTGAAAAGTGCGAACAGATTATTACCAGTGTCCATGAGAAAAACAGTCTGAAAGTGCCCGGTAAGCTAACCGGTCATGCACTGAATGCACTGGATGTAGAAGCTACAAAGGCCTTGATCAGAGATACCGACTCTCAGATCGTTATCAATGTGGGTTCGGCGTTCATCAATATGTCTGTTCTTCAAGCTTGTATCGAGACAGGTGCAGCTTATTTAGATACAGCGATTCATGAAGATCCCACAAAAATTTGTGAAGCGCCGCCATGGTATAACAACTACGAATGGCAGCGTCGTGAGTTATGTAAAGAAAAAGGCATTACTGCCATTCTTGGTGTTGGTTTCGATCCCGGTGTTGTTAATGCATACGCAGCGTTAGCGGCCAATGAGTACTTTGACACTATTGATTCCATTGACATCATCGATGTTAATGCGGGTAGTCATGGAAAGTATTTTGCAACCAACTTTGATCCAGAAATTAACTTCCGTGAGTTCACCGGTCAGGTGTGGTCTTGGCAAAACCGCCAATGGACCAGTAATACAATGTTTGAGGTGAAGCGCACAGACGATCTGCCAGTCGTCGGAGAGCAAACCACATACATGACAGGTCATGATGAAGTCCATTCATTATCGCAAAACCTAGATGTACCTAATGTTCGTTTTTGGATGGGCTTTGGTGAGCATTACATCAATGTATTTACGGTACTGAAAAACTTGGGTCTTTTATCAGAACAGCCAGTGACCACTGCTGAAGGACTTGAGGTGATTCCATTAAAAGTCGTTAAGGCTGTGTTGCCAGATCCCGCTTCCCTTGCCCCTAATTACACGGGTAAAACCTGTATAGGTGATATTGTTAAAGGTAAAAAGGATGGTCAAGACAAAGAAGTATTCATTTATAACGTAGCAGACCATAAAGAAGCCTTTAATGAAGTAGGCAGCCAGGGTATTTCTTATACGGCAGGTGTGCCCCCAGTCGCAGCAGCAATCCTTATTGCAAAAGGGGACTGGGATGTTTCTGAAATGATGAATGTTGAGCAGTTACCGCCGCAACCCTTCTTAGGTTTACTTAACGAGATGGGATTGCCGACCCGTATTAAAGATGAGGATGGTGATAGAGCTTTAATTTTTTAATATGTTTAACTAAAAACCCAGCTGTATAGCTGGGTTTTGCTTTCTACTAGGGTTTAGACTAGAATCGTAAAAAACCAATTGTCACAGTTCGAAATAGTCGGCTGATGGGATGTACAATGGATAAGATGATCTCTTCATCGTCTTATATCGCACAGGGGAGTGTTGGTGTTGGATATAAGACAAAATAATCATAAGCTTAGTTTTGAATATGAAGCTCGGCAGGTGGGTTTTCAGCAATTTATTCAAACTCTTCTAAGAACCTTACTGATTGCTCCTCTTGGCTGGATCTTGATTATATCTCTAGCTTTTGGAGTTGCTCCTCTTGATAAATTATTAGCATGGAGCATTTGGTTTTTTGTTAGTCTTATAATTATTCTATTTTTTTTAAATCAGTTACTTAAAAAACCTCCTGATATAAATAAAAATCAAACATTTGTTTTGTTTATTGTTGCGTATTATGGCTTGCTATGGGGCATGATGGCATACGGAGCTATGGGCTATGATGTTGTTTTAGATAGCTGGGTTTTAACAATTTTAGTTGGCATCGTTTCGGTTAATCTTCCTAGTTATATAACTTTTCCAAAAGCGTTTTATTTTTTAGTCTTCGGTATGTGGCTCAGCACCACTCTATCTGTGTTACTTATTCTTGATAGATATGATTTGGGTTGGAAGGCGGTCTTTGGTATTCTAATTTACGTCATTTCATTGCTTTACGTAGTCAAGCCCATATCGAACCGTGTTTTAGAGGGGATTCGAATGCAGTTGCTAAATAAATCCTTAGCTGAAGAATTGCAGAAATCTCTAAAAACCGTTTCACATCAAGCTAATACTGATGCGCTTACAGGTCTGCATAATCGTCATGCACTGAATAAATCTCTTGAAGAGTTAATCGTCAAAGGCGAAAGACGGCGTAATACTTTTTCTTTATTGATGATTGATATCGACTTTTTTAAAGATATCAATGATAAATATGGACATGGTGTTGGGGATAAGGCTATTCAGCATGTGGCTATGTGTATTTCAGGTCAGTTGCGTGATGATGATATGTGTGCACGTTTTGGGGGTGAAGAGTTTGTCGTTCTTTTACCCAATACAAGCACTACAGAGGCAATGTATGTTGCCGAACGTATTCGTAAAGCAGTGGAGGTAACACCTATGCAAAACCCATTTCAGCCAATGACATTATCTATAGGTGTAGCAACACATCAGTATGGAATGACTTCCGAAATGCTTCTTAAGGCCGCTGATGATGAAGTGTATGTGGCGAAAGCTAATGGTCGGAATCAGGTTCGTGTTTCAGAAACAGATACATTTAATACATTACCTAAGATAAACGAGATGCATATTTAATTGTTTAAAATTTTAGATAAGTGTATAACTTATAATAAATAATTTTGGCGTTAGTTTTTAGTAATATGTATGGGTGAATGTTGTGTCTTTATTAGATGGTAAAACGAATAAACCTAAAAACCTGTACCTCGATGAGGCAAAAGAGCAAGGTTTTGTTCAGTTTCTTCAAACAATTTCAGTTACCTTCTATGCTATACCTATTGGGTGGTTATTGATTTTTGGTTTAGTTCATCAGAAGGTTCCTCTTTTTCCTTTGTTGC
>REDB01000164.1 GCA_007693685.1 Oceanospirillales bacterium | reverse complement strand
TTGGCTCCCCGAGCTGGACTCGAACCAGCGACCAATAGATTAACAGTCTACTGCTCTACCAACTGAGCTATCAGGGAATCGCTCAACTCAGGCCGCGTATATTAATGATCTGGAGGGGGGTCGTCAACACTGTTGTTGAAAAAAATATAAATTTTTTTGTTTTCGTTGTCTGAAGTATAATCTTTGATCAATCAATAAGATGAAGCTGTAGTAACCTTCTTGAAGTTATATACAGCCCGGTTTGCAGTTGGGAGACGGTGAATGACGCAGATTTTGGGAAAAGATGCGCCGCTTGAGGAGTCTATTGAACGCCTAAGCGCTGCATTGTTGGCGTTTGGATTAGAAGTAGAAGAAACGCGATGGTTGAACCCTGTTCCGCATGTCTGGTCTGTTCATATTCATGATCGTAATTGCCCGCTTTTTTATACCAGTGGAAAAGGTGCGACCAGAGAAGCTGCTTTAGTCAGTGCGCTCGGCGAAATGGTTGAACGTTTAAGTACCAACTACTTCTTTGCTGATTACTTTTGGGGATCTTCGGTCGCTAAAGGGGAATTCGTTCATTACCCGCAAGAGCGCTGGTTTAGGGTTAAATCTTCAGAATGGCCAGAAGGCTTATTGGATGAAGCCACTCGTAACCATTACGACCTAAACAATGAAATACACCCTGAAGCTCTTATTGATCTCAATTCCAGTAACGCTTCACGGGGTATCTGTGCTTTGCCCTTTGTCATGCAACGTACCCGAGAAACCGTATGGTTTCCCGTCAATATTATTGGCAACCTCTATGATTGTAATGGTATGGCTGCCGGAAACACGATTTGGGAAGCAAGAGTACAGGCGCTATCTGAAATTTTTGAACGGCATATTAAGAACACTATTATTTCATCGGGAATTAGTTTGCCGTTAATCCCTGAATCTGAAATCGCTAAGCACCCAAGAGTGAAGGCGTCTATCCGAGCACTCAGAAATCGTGGCTATACCATCGAAGTGCGTGACGCATCTCTAGGCGGCAAGTTTCCGTTGGTCAACGTTAACCTCATCAATCCAGATGATGGTGGTTGTTATGCTTCCTTCGGTTCTCATCCAAAGTTTGCCATGGCACTTGAAAGAGCGGTGACTCAGATGCTTCAAGGTCGAGAACTCGATGATTTAAAGAATTTCCCTATTCCAACGCTAGATATCGAAGCTGCTGCAGACCCTGATAATCTGCTAACTCACTTTATTGACTCTAGTGGGTTAGTCGCTTGGGATATGTTCTCCGCGACCACCGATTACCCCTATACACCTTGGAATATCGAAGGCGATACCCAGGCTGAATTTGAAGAACTGTGCTTTAAAATTCATCGTGTCGATATGGATATCTACATAGCGGACTATGAACATATGGGCATCTACACCTGTCGCATTATTGTTCCTGGCATGTCAGAGGTTTACCCAGTCGATAAGCTAATTTGGCGCAACAACAGTGCTGCTATGGCTTTGCGTCCCGCTTTGCTTGCCTTAAGCGATCTTGATCAAGAAGGTTGTGCTGACCTATTAGATGCTTTGGAAGATGCTCATTTTGAAGAAACTCATTTGGTTGCAGAGTTGATTGGTGTTGCTCCCGATGCAGGTACTGTCTGGTCTTGGTTGCGAATGGGTGAGTTGAAAATGCGTTTGGCGTTAGCATCTGGTGATCTTTCTCTTGGACGGGAGTTGTGCGAATGGGTGCTTGAGTACGCTCAAGTACCATCTAAAGCGCATAAAACCTATCGTTGCTTACACCAGTTGTTATCTATTGAGCTGGATGAATCACGAGATTTAAAAGACTTTTTGCCTGTCCTAGAGCGAATCTATGGCGCTGATATGATCCGAATGGTATCAGGTTTCTTGAAAGGGGAAGGCTTGTTTGATGACTTTGGTACGCATGATGAATCCCTCAAGGGCTTTATTACTCATCATAAAATGCTGGATACCTATTCAAGACTACAGCAGTCAAAGCTACAAAATGCAAAACTCTAACTAGCCAAGCAGACCTAACATTTAATTGATTGATCTCAGGGTTCTGCCACGAAAGGTTATGAACCCAATCAAATTTCCGCTAGAATCTGCGTTTGGGTTGTCTGCACCGTAAATCAGGGATCTGCATGCTCTTCAATAAATTACCGGATACCATATTTCTTCCGCTTTCAGGTCAAAACCGCCAAATCTATCAGGTGGTTTTACTGGAATTAGCGGATCTTTTTTTTGACGAAGATCTTATCGATCCATTTATTCCCAGAGATTTGGTTCGTTCAACCATAGAAAATGCTGTGGTTCGTATCGGTGTGCGTCGTTGGGAAGCGGAAGGGGATGATGATGCTGAGCCGCCACGCTCTAGTGCCGATTACACCAATCGTATCTATCGTCGCTTGGTTGAGTGTGGCTGGTTAGAAGAAGAACAGCGTATCTACCGTCAGTATGTGTTACTGACCCCATCGGTTAGCTATATGCTGCGTGCACTCGTCTCGATTGCACGTTTAGAAAAACGTAGCTACGGCGGTGCGGTTCTTAACGTCCTCAGTTCTTTAGAAGCAGCAGTTAACGACCCAGTAGGTCGTGGTATTACTCTGTCTGAAGCGGCTCAAACAGCGGCTGAATTCAGTGCCCATTTGACCGATATGCTACTTGGATTGCGTGAGATGAAAATCTCCTTATCTGAAAGCAAAAATCCACAAGAGATCGTGCGTGGCTTCTTTGATCGCTTCGTTGAACAGATTTTAGTCTCTGATTATAAAACCCTGAAAACTCGCAATAACCCCTTCCGTTATCGTCGCCAAATCATTTCAATGCTGCGTGATTTACAGTTTGATTTGTTGCGCATTGAACAGTTAAGTCAGCATTATCAATTACAGTATGAGCTTGACTATGACAGCGCTGAAGCGATGGTGCATCAGCATATCAACCGTATTATTCGTATATTTGAATCGGTCGATCAGCGTTTAGCAGCCATTGACGATTTCCGTTATCAACTTGAAAAACGTGTCGCCGATACCGTGCGCTATATGGATAAAACCACACCGGGTATGGCTGCACGCTTGTCACGTTTAATTGCGGAATTAGGGCAGAAAAAAGGCACTAGGATTCCGTTACCCAAAACATTGGATGAAGTGGCATTTATTTCGCCTGCTAGTATTCGCTCACCCATGCGCAAGCGGGTTGAAGCCAAGCCGCGTGTGATTACTAAAATTGAGATTGATCCAAAAGTACTCGAGTTGCGGCGCCTATTTAAAGAATATAAAGAGCGTCGAGAGGTCAAGATTGATCGCATCGAAAACTATCTTGCGCGTCATTTTGGTGATCGCCAAACGCTTAAAGCCACTGAGTTCACCATCGAGTCAGTGGAAGATTACATCTGTTTCAGTTACATCCGCCATTTGCAATCCTTAGGCAAAAAAGCCAAGCAAGTGGCTAGTCAGTATCGCATCGAATTTGATGACACCTATATTTGTGTCGATGATGTGGTGGAGTGTCGTGGTTTTGAAATTCACAGGAATACATCATGCTAGGAGATCTGCAAAAAGCCTTATCCCGTGCCGAGAAATACGAGGCCGAAGACTTTACCCGTGCAGCCAACTTACTGTTAGTAAGTCAATTTTTATATGCTGATCGCCCTGTGCATCGCGATAGCTATTTCTTGATCTCTGCGCATGTGGATTACTTTCGTAACCTGTTTGAAGCGATAGGTTGGACGTTAATTTATCAGCCAGATGAAGCCTACATCGGTGTGGTTCCGCAGGGTGATGAGCGAGTGCTTAAGCTGCGCTTAGATGAATCGTTACTCCTGCTGTGCTTAAGACAGCTTTATGAACAAACACTAGAAAATTTTGAGATTCAAGACGGAAAGGCTTATATCACTACTGATAGCTTATTGCGCCTCTATGAAAACTTAACGGGTAAAGAGATTCCTAACGAAACTCGTTTAAAAGAGATTTTGTCTCTGTTTACGCGTCATGGAGTGGTTGAACGTGGCAAAGCCGATGAAACTGACCCTAAGAATATTCCGTTGAAGATAAGTCCTGTGATTAGACAAGTTGTGGTTGAAGATTACATCGGTCAACTTGAAGCCCTGTGTGATATTGACTCAGGTGATGATGTAGCTGAACAGGAGAATACAGATGAAACAGCTTAATCGTATTGTCCTCGTTAACTGGTATGTCCTAGGTGCGATAGAGATTCCTATCAAGGGTAACGTTGCCATTGTAGGGCCTAACGGTTCAGGTAAGTCATCGCTGTTGGACGCCATACAAACCGTATTGATGGGTGGCCACAAGCGTAATTTGAGTTTTAACGCTTCTGCCGGTGAAAAGTCTGAACGTTCATTGCGTACCTACTGTTTGGGTTTCCTAGACGACTTGGGAAAAAAGGTGAATGCCCGTGAAGACTCATTAACCTATATGGCATTGAGCTTTTTCGATACGGAAACAGCGAAAGAAAGTTGTGTCGGCATTGCGATCAGTGCATCGACCGCCAGTGCTGATGAAGACATTTTGGGTCGTTTTATTTTACCTGATTTCTCAGTGACGCTAGATGACTTCTCAATTAAACAAGGTGGTGGTCGTTTACCTAAACCTTGGCCAGAAGTGCGTGAAAGCCTGCTTAAGCAGTGTCCCGATATGGTGCTGGAAAAACGTGCCAGCCGTTTCGTCAAAGAGATGGTGACGCACCTCAGTCACGATGCGCAAATGCCGAATGATGATGAGAAGTTCGTCAAAAACTTCAAAAACGCGCTGAAATTTATTCCTATCGACAGCCCCACGCGTTTTATTCGTGAGTTCGTATTGGATGAAAACATCGTACACGTCGGTGCTTTCCGTAAATCGCTAGATGAATATCGAGCGATGGAGCAGAAAACACAAGAAGTTGCGAATCGAATTGCGGAGCTAGAAAAGGTTCAGGAGCTTTGTCAGGGTATTGCTCGAAACGTCAAAAACTCGGTTGAATATGAGTGGGTTGTCCACGAAAGTCGCTTTGAACATGCTGATCTGAAAAAAGAGGAAGCTGCAGAGCGTTTAGAAAGCTATACCGAACAAGAAGAAACACTTCAAGCAGATCTGGAAGCAAACAGTGAAGCGCTGAATAACACTCTGCAAGACCTTGCTAACGCTCGTGCCGAGTTAAACAACACCGATTCCGCTCACAAGGTCAACGCACTCGAGTCGCGTATTTCTGCTCGCCAGCACGAAGTATCGGTGGTGCGTGAAAAAATTCAGCAGGTATATAACCTGATGCGAACCACGGTAGGTTTTTCAGAGCAACTGGAGTTGTTACCTGAAAATTTCCGTCCAGTGGTTCAACAGTCTGTTCAACTATGGCGAACTGGTGAAAACACCCTAAGTGGCATGTGGCCGGAATCGCCTGTTGAAGTTGATAACACCCTTACTAAACTTCGTGAAATGGTTGATCCTGTTCGTAAAGCGATAGCCCGTCGTTACGAAGAGTCAGTCATTCGGATTAATGACATTCGCACCCAGATTCAAAATCAAAAAAGTGCCGTAGAGCAGCTTCAACAAGGGCGTGCACCTGTGCGCCATGCAACTCGCGAGCTGATTAGCTTGTTGAAAGAATATGGTATTGAATCCACTCCTATTTGTGAATTGGTAGACATTACCGAAGATAAATGGCGTATCGCCATAGAGTCATTCTTAGGTGCTCGTCGTGAAGCCTTAGTAGTTTCACCGGATCGTGTGAAAGAGGCGATTACGCTTTACCGTCGCAAAGGTCGTCATCTGAAAGGCTGTCGTATTATCAATACCACCAAGACAGATGAATGGTTGAACCGCTCGAAACGCGGTACCTTGGTTGAGTTTATTGAAACCGACAACGAGCATGCGCGTGCTTACATGAATCGTGCCCTCGGTGGCGTTATGGCGGTAGAAACTGAAAATGATCTATTACGTCATGAACGTGCTTTAACCTATGACTGCATGTTGCAATCAGAAGGCTCGACTACCGCGATTAACGAACTCAGCGCCATTATGGGGATTCGTCGTCGGGGTGATCAGTTAGCGTTACAAGGTAAACAAGTGGATGAGATGATTGCTGAGTTTGCCACACTGGGTAAACAGCATGAAACGCTTGAAAAACTTCGTGATTCTCTTATTCAGCTCGGTTCTGGCTTGTTGCAAGTTAATGAACGCGTTTTTGATTTAGCTAACCAGCGCGATCAGTTGAACAGTGAAATCGAAGGCTACCATCAAGCGATCGTTGATCTTCGTAATCATGATGATTCCGGCATTCAAAACCGAATTGCTGAATTGGCTGAACAACAAAAGACTACCGAAGCGCGTCAAAAGTCCTTAATGGACAAGCTGCAAAAAGTACGTACTGGTATGATCAAAGACAACTCGTCACTTGAGTTGTTAGAAAGAGAGTTGTCTGAACACGCTCAATCGCGCAGTCGCTGTGAAGAAAATCCTAATTTTGATGCTCAATCTGCTCAAGAAAAGCGTGATTATCTGGATGAAAGCTGTGATGGTGAACTGGAACGCGTGATCTTTGAAGCTGCCAAGAAAGCACAAAGCGAATTGCAGTTACACGAGAAGAAGAAAAACGGTGTTCGTGATGCCGTAGCGCAATATAAAGCTCGTTATCACGGCGGTGGTATGACGCACGGTGGTTTAGACAATATCAGTGCTGATTCGACACATGAAGACTTAGAAAAGTATGTGAACGAAACCGTCACGGCTCTACAAGAGTCTGAGCTGGCGCTTTACACCAAGAAGGCTGAACGTGCTCGCCTAGAAGCGGAAACCGCGTTCCGCTCTGACTTCGTTGCTCACCTGAATGATCAGATCGACAAGATCAAAGAGCTAATTCGCGAACTGAATAGCCACTTGAAGAATCGACCTTTCCATAAAGAGATGTACAGCTTCGAGATGATGCCTAACCCTGAATTGAAAGATATTCTGGAACTGGTAGAAGCCTATACACGCATGGACCAAGCGAATGTCGGTTCATTGTTCGATATTAATCATGAGCAAGATTCAGGGCATCGTGATGCCTTGGCTAAGATTCATGAAGTGTTGAAGAACGAAGGTGAAAGTACACTGCTTCAGGATTACCGCAATTTCTACAACTTTGAGTTGGTGGTTAAGGATCTACAGGGTAATCGCAAAACCACACTGACACAGCGTATTAAGACAGGTTCGGGTGGTGAGCACCAAGTGCCTTTCTATGTCGCGATGGCAGCGGCTTTGGGTGCAACCTATCGCTTGAAAGAGGGTAGTGATGGCAAGCCTGTAGGTGGTTTCAGTTTGTCAGTATTCGATGAAGCCTTCAATAAACTGGACTCAGAGAACACTGTTACCTCGCTTGGCTTTATGACCGACTTAGGTTTGCAAACCATTATTGCGGCACCAGATGAGAAGTATTCTTTGCTGAGTTCTTGTATGGATACCATTATCAACGTCTGTCGTGACGGTCGTGTGGTGGATATCGATGTGGAGTTCCCTACTGAGAAGGGAAAAGAGCTATTAGCTTCAGATCATCCTTATAAAATGATCGATATGGACGTTGTTGATGAGGATGAAGTAGAAGCATTGAGTTAATTGTCTTCTCAAAACTGAGTAGATACTTCAACCTAAACGCTTTAATGCAAGCCTATCTATTTTAGATAGGCTTGCAGGGCGGAAAGCCCAGCATCATCACAGTTAAAATGCTGAATATCGGCTTCCACTTGAGTTCCCGCTAGGGGAGAACTTGATTCTAGGTTAAAGTTTTTTAACCATCTCTCCGGTGGATTGATAACAACGAAATCATCCCCCATCACTCGGAACAGCATAGCTCCCGGACACTTCTCTTCTAACCAAGCGGCAAAGTCTTTTAACAGTTGATTGCCAGCATGCCAGCCATATTTCGAGTTGTATTCAGCGAAGTTCTTTAATAAGAGCATCTGTAAAGAGTGAAAGTGCACATGCAAACCACGTTGCAGCATAAAGTGTAAGTATTCAGCGTTGTGTAAGCCTGTTAGTTGATCATTGAAAAAATAAGCGAAACGTTGTTTCTCCAAATCAGAAGCTGGGAGTTGCTCTTCCTTAGATACATCACTTAGGTCTTCTGAAGCCAATACATCGACGGCAGCATCAACCACCGCCGCATCATAATGTTTACCTGCAAGTTCCTGTAACTCTTGCAGTGCTTCATCTAGGTTTTTTCTGGGTTTATAGATTCTGTTGGATGTCATAGCGTCAAATGAATCAGCCACCGCCATGATTCTAGAAGATAAGGGAATATCACCATCTTTTAAGCCCTGAGGATAACCACTACCATCCAAACGTTCATGATGGTGTCGCATTAACTCCGCCAGATCTTGATACATTTTTATACCAGAAAGAGTTTCATAGCCAACCACCACATGTTGTTTAATGAGTTCGTACTCTAAGGGTGTGAGTTGACCCGGCTTTAACAAAACCGCATCCGGAATAATAATTTTGCCTATGTCGTGCAGTGTTGCTGCTTTCACTAAACATTGAATCTCATCTTCTGGAAGCTGCATTTTACGGGCAATCAGCTCAGAGTATTTAGCGACACGGCGAGTATGTCCCGCAGTATAGGTATCTCGTTTCTCAATCATTTCGACCATGGCTTGAATGGTCTCTTCATAATTGCTGATACGCGAGGCTTCTGATTGCTCACTTTCTTCACGGCGTATAAAGGCATGCATGGCAAAGCCAAGGTCACCGGCAAGTTGATCCAGCATGCTGATTTCGTCTTTTTCAAAGCCGTCCTTACGGTGAGTGTAAACACACAACATGCCGATAGGTTGAGAAAAAGCATCTGAACGCAGTGGTAAAAAGGCTGCTGCAGTTAATTCCAGTGCCGCAATACGGGGATCTGACAATTGTTCATTGGAAATTAGCGTTAATTCATTTTGTAGAATCGCTTCGTGAATTTTAGCAAGCATCTCAGGCGTTTGTGTTAAAGCGATAAGTTGTTCAGTCGAGCCATAAGAACTCACTAAGCGTTCTATGCAGTCGCCCTGTTCGGTACAACGAAGCGTAGCAACCCACGCAAAACGATATTCAGGATGAGAAACCAAGCGATCACAGGCAGACTTTAACATCTCCATTCGATGCGATGAGGTGATAATGATTTGGTTAACATCTGCAACGGTTTGTACAATTCCTCTAAGATACTGCTCATGTTCTAGCAATGTCTCTATTTGTGATGTGCGGTTGTTAATCCGTGCTTCAAGCTCTGCATTTAATTCGTTTAGTTTTCGTTTATGCAGGTGAAGTCGACGATTAATACGTATGACATAAACGGTAAAGGTTACACCGATAATAAAAGATAACAGCGTAATAAATAGATAATGCCAATAGGCTTTAAGTGCTTCAGGGAGAGCTTGCGGAGGAACTGCCTCATAAGGTTCAAGGTTAAGTTCGCGCAGAAGACCATGAATAGGTTGGTAGTTCAGTGGTAGGCCCCATCCCGCCCCATAAGGTGAGTGATGAAGCATGTTTGATTCAGGCATAGTAAATAACGCTAAGGCAACCTGAAGGGCTAAATCTTCTGGTACATGAGCAAGTTTAGCTAAAGGCCATTCCGGATAGAGTTGTGTGCTTACTCTGTAAGGAAAGTAACTCAAATGCCTGTCTGCGATGACATAAATATCGGACAACTGCAGTTTTCCTTCCTGGGCCATCTTCTCTATAGTGCCGGTTCTGACAAAACCTGCATCCGCCTCTTTAGCGATTACCGCTTCTACCACCGCATCATGAGTGCCCATGAAAGTAAGAGAATTGAATTGAGGGGGTGTAACACCTTGTTTGAGAATTTCTCTAAGACCTGTTTGCCAGCCACCAAATGAAGTCTCATCAACTGCGGCGACATGTTTGCCTTTAAGATCATTAATAACGGTAACGGACTGGTTATCAACTCGTGAAATGATCACACCACCAAAACTATTAACCGCAGTTCCGGATGCTGTGCGTGTATAGAGTGTTGCGATAGCGCTAGCATTGTAGCGAGCTTCTAAAGTAATAAATATTGAAGAGTTGGCAATAATAAAGTCTACACTTCGTTGTCTTGTGGCAACGTTTATCTCGTCAAAGGCTAAGGGAACCAAGATAAAATCGTAATTGGGTAGAGTGTTATTAAGGTGATTGACCATACCCTCCCATGACTCTTCTGCTATCTGATTACCTCGAAGACTTAACACACCTATCTTAACGTTGTCGTTGGCTGCAAACAGAGGAAAACTAAAAGTAGAGAAGACTAGGATTAGCAAAAGAAATACACTGAATAGCTTAAAGCTATTCATTTTAGAAGATCCACTCTTAAAGCCGTAACGCATCAAGTTTGGCCTCAGACTCAGTGTCTACTTTGTTTGATAATGTAGCTATAACGTTATTTTTTCAATTCTTATCAAATTATAGTTGTTTTCGTTAAGAAACCACCAGAACTACAAAGGTATTTTTTCACACACTAAGTGGCGTTTAGAAAGTCTGTCAGATAGGTGTAATTGAAAGACTGCTTGACCATTAAACTCTGCTTTTAACCGCGAGTTCTCTTGAGTCAATCGCCACTTTTGAGGCTCTGTGCTCATGGATAGTATGATGCTGTGAATACTTGGAGAAAAGGATTTTGAGAGCATCTCAAACTGATCATATTGATCTGCACGTAAGACGCGAGCGAGTTGATCAGTAGTGATGCTGTGCATTTTAGCGGGGGCGATGAATGGATAAAGTCTAGGTTCATGTGCAAAACTTTTACGAACACTTAATTCACTGGGTATTTTGAACGCAGAGTTATCACGAACGTTGGTATTAAAGTTCAGACTCTCCAAACCCTCTATGACACATTGTAAACTCCACCTACAGCCTTTTATCAGCTGCCAAGCAGGTTCTAAGCTAGATCGCGAACCTAGGGTATAACGTACGGCATCTTCTTGATTCAGCATAAAACAAGTAAGTTGTAAAAACGTACTCTGAAAGTCCACTAGTGTGGATGGTTTATCAACTAGGCAATAAGGATGTTCCCGCCTGAAAAAATTCAGCCAGTCGTCTTTGGATTCTAGGGAGGAAAGCACTGCAATATTCATTGATTCATTGTAACGTAAACTTTTCAGAATAAGCAGAATGAAACTCTCAAAACTCCTTTTTGTCCAAAAAAGGCTGTACAGGGTATACTATTACTGAACGCTAATTAGGAGAGCATTATGATTAAACGCATAACCGCCTTAACTGCCATGGGAGCATTGGCAGTGGGTCTTTCGGTCACAACACATGCCGATTCACAACCACTGTTTAAGCAGGGTGGTGAGTTATTGGTGCAAACTTCTTTGTACACTCGGCATTACAGTAATGACCCAGATCATCATGAAAAGCAGCGTTTAATTAATCTTGAATGGACCTTCGCAGAAAAAGATAACATCAACATTCAGCGACCAGCGGGTAGTGACTGGCGTGATGAAATTCGGTGGCTAGTGGGTGGTGCAACCTTTAAGAACTCTTTTAACCAGCAGAGTACCTATTTATACGCAGGTGGACGCTACGATTATTTTGAAAATGATACAACGCGTGCCTATGCCAAATTAACTGCTGGATTATTACACGGTTATCGGGGCGAATATCGAGACAAGATTCCTTTTAACCGTTTTGGTGTAGCACCTGCTATTTTGCCTGCTTTTGGTGTTGAGCATCACCGTGTAAATTTTGAAATGATCCCTTTTGGAACTGCGGGTGTTATGTTTAACATTGGTTATGTATTTAGATAAATTTCGCATAACGATATAATGCTAATACATATAACCAAAGGGCTTTCCTGATGATGGAAACAGTATTTCCAATGGATCAGCATCCATTACGATCCGCACTGTATGATGAATTGCATTCGCGTCCATTTCAGGTCATTCCTTGTCCAGCTCGTATTACGCATTTGGCTTTACTGACCACACCAGAGCAAAGCCAAGAACAGTTTGACCATCTATGTGAATTGCATCAGTTAATGGGTTTGCCAGAACCTAATGCAGAAGTTCGCTGCTATGAAAAGGATTTTGGTCAATTTCGAATACGCCGTGAACAACACATGGAATTTGCCTCTTATACCTTTATTAACTTAGCAGCTGTAGATGACGGAGAGACTCCCTTCGTTACTACAGGGATCAGTCCTCTACCAGAAGGATGGTTAAGTGGACTTAAAGGACAAGTGGTTGCCGCTTTTCATTTACAACTAGAAGCTTCTGATAAAGCCCCAGAAACTGATATCCAATTGATTCGACCTGCATTTGAAGGAATGCGCTTGGTAGGTAGTTGCCCACAAAACGGTAGTGCTCGCGTATGGGGTACCTTCAGAATGCATAGCGATGGCTTCGGGCGTTTTTTGGTACTGAATCATCGCATGTCGAATAGTCAGCTAGGTCGGTTAACCCAGCGATTACTCGAAATAGAAACCTATCGCCTTATGTCACTGTTAGCCGTTAGCTTAGCACGTGATATCTCTCCTGATCTAACAG
The DNA here is from genome assembly GCA_007693685.1 of Oceanospirillales bacterium. Taxonomy (GTDB): domain Bacteria; phylum Pseudomonadota; class Gammaproteobacteria; order Pseudomonadales; family Balneatricaceae; genus Nitrincola. The sequence goes on along the minus strand of REDB01000164.1, from coordinate 10,707 downwards.
AAATGGATCAACAACTGGCTCGAATTACACAAGACTTGGCTGATCATAATCATGTTGATGAACGTGCCATTCTGGCAGAGTTGACTGATATGGCCGCTCGTATCGAAGCCTTTAGGGCCAAATCCACTTTTCGCTTTTCTGCAACACGTGCCTACCATCAACTAGTGTTAACACGTTTAGAAGAGCTTCGTGAAGATGAAATGTCAGGGCATTTAACCATTCGTGAATTTATGACACGTCGACTAACACCGGCGGTTAAAACCTGTGAATCGGTTGCCTATCGTTTAGAAGATATCTCGCGCAGAGTTGACCGTGCATCTGATATGATGCGCACACGGGTAGAGTTATCTATCCAGCATCAAAACCAAACCTTATTAACCTCAATGGATAAGCGATCTCAAGTTCAATTGATGATGCAGCATACCGTGGAAGGTTTATCTGTTGTTGCAATTAGTTATTACTTAGTTGGATTACTAAAATACTTGATCGATGCCGTTTACAACTTCGGTGTACCTTTTGATAAATCCATTGTTACCGGTGCAATGATACCGCTGGTGGTTTTTTTAGTCTGGTTTAGTCTAAAACGTATCCATCATCACTTTATGAAATTAGCAGAAAAGAAGCAGAATCTACCATGAACGTTGCTGAAAAGTTAGAAGCCTTAGTCCGCGAAGGATTGAACGTTGACGTGTTTGCTTTAGAAAATGAAAGTCACATGCACTCAGGACCCGCTACCGAAAGCCACTTCAAGCTAGCCTTGGTTAGTTCAGATTTTGACGCTATGCCCAAGGTTCGCCGTCATCAAAAAGTATATGGCTTAGTCGCAGAGTTGATGCAAAATCCCATTCATGCGCTGGCGCTGCATCTCTATACGCCAGCTGAATGGCAATCTTTACAAGGGCTTGTACCAGCCTCACCTAACTGTAAGGGTGGTGGTAAGTAGTTACCCGATGTTGAATTCGCCCACACGTGGGCGAATCTATATCTTAATTACTTCGTAATCTTTCCAAACAGATCAAAATACTCCGGAAATGTCTTACGAGTGCATCCAGGATCATTAATAGTGATCGGCGCATTACCGAATGCAGCTAAGGAAAAGCACATCGCCATTCGGTGATCATCGTAAGTATCGATGCTTGCTGCTTTTAATTCAGCTGGTGGTGTGATTTCAATATAGTCTTCGCCCTCTACGACCTCAGCACCCACTTTGCGCAATTCAGTGGCCATTGCACTTAAGCGATCAGTTTCTTTAACGCGCCAGTTATACACATTACGAATAGCAGTAGGGCCCTTCGCAAATAAGGCAGCGGTAGCAATCGTCATGGCGGCATCAGGTATCGCGTTTAGGTCCAGATCTACACCATTTAAGGACTCACCCCGAGTTACTTCGATCCATGTCGGTCCATAGGTTACCCTAGCTCCCATTTTACCCAAGACTTCTGCAAAGGCTTTATCGCCTTGCACACTGTCAGATCCAACTCCATAGACACGCACTGTGCCACCCGCAATCGCTGCAGCGGCTAAGAAATAAGACGCAGAAGAAGCATCACCCTCAACCATCACTTCACCTGGAGAGCGATAGCGTTGGTTTCCTTTAGTAACAAAACGCGTATAATTCTCATTCTCGACTTTGACGCCGAAAAGCTCCATGCTGTGCAAAGTGATATCAATATAGGGTTTGGAAACAAGTTCGCCTTCAACCTGTATGACTAAATCATCTTTCGCTAGCGGTGCTGCCATCAGTAATGCGGTTAAAAATTGACTGGAGATGTTGCCGCGAATACTAACGGTGCCTCCGCCTAAACCTTTTGCATGAACTGTTAACGGTGGATAACCTTCTTCTTTTAAGTAGGTCACTTCAGCACCAAGAGGAAGCAAAGCGTCTACCAAGTCTCGAATAGGGCGCTCTGACATGCGTGGTTCGCCGGTTAAGGTAAATTCACCCTGACCTAAGCAAAGCGCTGCACATAGAGGGCGCATAGCAGTACCAGCGTTACCGAGAAACAGCTCTAAAGGTTGATCTGTGTTAAAGGGTTTGCCCGTACCTTGCACAGTGCAACTCTTTCGATCATCAGATAGCTGATACTGAACGCCGAGCTTCTGTAGCGCGTTCAACATATGTTTGACATCATCACTGTCGAGTAGGTTGGTGATGTGTGTTTCACCCTCAGCCAGTGCTGCTAGCAACAGTAAACGATTCGAAAGGCTTTTAGAGCCAGGAAGTTGAACTTCGCCTTCTGCATGGCAAAGTGGATTGAGTGTCAAACTGTCCATGGTGATGATCTGGTTCTTCTAGTTGGAATGAAAATTTTGAAGCGCTTAAACTATCATTTTTTACCCTAAGGAGCGAGGATTTGAACCGCTTAGATCGGGATCAAGGAGAGTGTTTTGTCAATTGACCCCCAACGTGATGGGCAGCAGCAGTTTACTTGGCACTCTATTTGGCTTGTTGCCTTAAAGCATCGCCGTGAACTTATCATCGCAAATGTCGTGGCTTTATTAGCTGCGATAGCTTCTGTTCCAGTTCCGTTGTTAATGCCCTTACTTGTTGATGAAGTATTACTTGATCAACCCGGTGCTATTGTGGCGGCGGTTAATCAGCTTTTTCCAGCATCCTGGCATGGACCCGCTTTATATATCTTTTCAGTCTTTGCCTTAACAGTGCTGTTGCGTGTTGTCGCGATTATTTTGAACGTTTGGCAGGCGCGTCAATTTACCATCATCTCGAAAGACCTTATCTTCAAAATACGTTCCTCTCTGTTATCTCACTTGCAGAGAATATCAATGGCCGAATATGAAACCATTGGCAGTGGACGAGTGGCATCGCATTTTGTAACAGACTTAGATACCGTTGATCGGTTTGTCGGTAGTTCCATCAGTCGCTTGCTGGTGGCTGTGTTATCCATTATTGGTACAGCCATCATTCTACTGTTGATGCACTGGCAATTAGCTCTTTTTATTCTATTTCTGAACCCTTTTGTCATCTGGTTAACGATGGTGATAGGTACACGGGTTAAAGACCTCAAAAAGCAAGAAAACCTTTCTTATGAAGTCTTTCAAGGTGCGTTAACAGAAACACTTGATGCGATTCAGCAGATTCGAGCCAGTAACCGTGAACGCCATTATTTAATGCGTTTAGTTGATAGTGCGCGAGATGTCAGAGATCACTCTAGTCGTTTTGAATGGCAATCCGATGCAGCTAATCGTTTTAGCTTTTTGGTGTTTTTAATTGGATTTGATCTATTTCGATCAGTCGCCATGATGATGGTGCTGTTTTCTGACTTAAGCGTTGGGCAAATGATGGCGGTATTTGGTTACCTTTGGTTTATGATGGGACCAGTGCAAGAAATTTTAGGGATTCAGTATGCTTGGTTTGGTGCGAAAGCTGCCTTGGCGCGGGTCAATAAGCTGATTGCATTGAAAGAAGAACCCCATTATCCCGCGTTAAAAGATCCTTTTGCACAACATGCCGGTGTAGAGGTTGAGGTTGAAAACATTCATTTCAGCTACAGCGAAGGGCAGGAAGTGCTTCGAGGCATTTCATTACATATCAATGCGGGTGAGAAGGTGGCCTTAGTAGGAGCCAGTGGTGGAGGAAAATCTACACTGATTCAAGTGATTTTAGGCTTATATCCGGCCGAAGAGGGAGATGTCCGTTTTAATGGCGTTTCTGTTAAAGAGATAGGCTTTGCACGAGTTAGAGAGAAAGTAGCTACGGTACTACAGCAGCCGGCACTCTTTAATGGAACGGTCAGGGACAATCTGTTAATGGGTCAAAGCTACACAGATGAACAGTGTTGGGATGCATTAAAAGTAGCGCAGTTAGATGACTTTGTTCGTGAAGAGTTGTCCAATCAGTTGGATACACTTGTTGGACGTCAAGGCGTTCGTCTATCGGGTGGACAGCGTCAACGTTTAGCGATTGCGAGAATGGTATTAAGCGATCCTGCGATCGTTATTTTGGATGAAGCGACCTCGGCATTAGATACCTCAACAGAAACTCGCCTGCATCAGGCGATGCAAGAGTTCTTAAAAAATCGCACTACCTTAATTGTTGCGCATCGTCTTAGTGCTGTGAAACAAGCTGACAAAGTTTATGTCTTTGAGGATGGACAAATTGCAGAGCAGGGCAGTCATGAAAAGCTGATAGAAGAGAAGGGGCTTTATCATAAGCTTTATGGTGACTCTCAACATGTATGAAATAATAATGCGTCGCTAAGATTCAGTTAAGTTTCGAGTCTGTATAATGATTTATAATAGATTGTATATATGCTCATAATGCTAGGAGAAAACGTATGATGAAGAAAACCGCAGTTGCATTGACACTTCTGCTCAGTGGTGCGGTACTTACCGGTTGTGCTCAGTCGACTTTGACTGGAACTAGCTACAGCCGTGGTGAAGCTCGTCAGGCTCAAACGGTACAAATGGGCCGTGTCGAGTCGGTTGTACCCATCGTGATTGAAGGTCGTACAGATGGTATCGTCGGTGCTGGTACTGGCGCCGTGATTGGCGGTATCGCAGGTAACCAAGTCGGTGGTGGTAGTGGTCGTCAAATAGCTACCGTGATTGGTGCTGTTGCCGGTGGTGTTGGTGGTCAGCGTGTTGAAGAGATGACTAGCCGCCGTCAAGGTGTCGAAGTCACTGTACGTCTAGACAACGGCTCACTCGTTTCTGTAGTGCAAGAAGTCGATCCTAACCAAATCTTCAGCCCTGGTGATCGTGTGCGTGTGCTAGGTCAAGGTAGCACCATGCGTGTAACCTACTAATCAGTATTTTTTTGGTAACAGATTAAACAGAATCGCCCGCATAGCGGGCGATTCTGTTTATATGAGTATGCAGAAGGTTATTTATCTGGAGCGTGATAATAAAGATAGAGATCCACCAATAACTCAGGAATCTGTTCAGCCATCTCTTCACTTAACGCTCTGTCTTGTCTGATTTCAACAATCTCAGGATCGTCAAACAGCTCAGACGCAACCATGATCGGCAATAGAAGACCTGCCACAGTCTCTTCATCAGTGCCAAACCAGTCTTCCTCGCGCATGAATACACCTTCCATAAAGGACTGTGCCCAGATAGTGAGTTCTGGCTCATCTTCATCTTCGTCAGCATCCAGTGTCAATTCACAAGGAAGAAGAGTTTCTTGATCATTGTAAAGATCTTGACCAATAGTAAAGTGCAGTTTGCGCAATAGGCCGATGATCAGTTCCTTTTGCTCTGCTGATTCCCACTTAGGCTCTGAGTCAAATAACAGATCAAGCCATTCTTGTTCAGGCACCTTCGTTGGACTGATATTCAGCGCGCATAACAATCCGTGTGTTCCAATCAGATCTAAAGAATCTTCCGAAACCGCTGATGAAAAAAGAAAAGCTTCTAGCTGATCGAGTTCAGCTTCTGTAATCAAACCTGTGGCAGTCATTGAGATCTTCCTATTTTTGTCATGTGGCGCTATTGTAACCTGTATTACAGATCCGCTGATACGTTTTTAAAGACCCGTTTTTAAAGACCCATAAATTGGAAAGGCTCAGACTCAACAAAGTATTGACTAGCTTCACCGGCATAAATTTGCTCTTCAGCTAAAGCCAGCTTTTTGACTGGAGCACCTTCGTCAAAGTTGATGTTGTTAAAATCGATCCAGATCGCATTGGGTGTCAAAACGTTCTCGTAGTAATAAATACGATTCTTTTGGTCGGAAACGACACGCCAGCGAGTATTCGACAGATGCGGCTGGTCTTCCGCAGAGATGCCATAAGGTACAGACACATTACGGACCACGCTCATCACACTGGCAGCAGCAATTCGAGGATCACTGGTTTGCGGAATACGGTCAATGTAGTAAGAAGCTCTGACAAAACGATCCTGAGCACGGTTGCTTCCAGGTAAGAAAATCGTGCCAGGAATACCCTCCCAATAACCTTTGATAGCTAATTGTTGAGCGAATGGCGGGTCATTAGTCATGACTTGATAATCACGGCTATGATGAATTTCTAACTTTCCTTCAATGTACTCCAAAATAGCGCTATCGCCACTGCTATCAGACAGAGATAAATGAACGGTAGTAAATTTATTCGTGCCTGGAATGTAGTCAGAAACTACTGCAAAGGGTTCATCTTTGAGGAAGTTAACTGCTTCTTCAACCGTCGCAAAGTTATCCAAAGCATATTGAGCCCATAAGGACACAGCAATGCCTGGGCGATCACCATCTTTTTCAAAGGCAGGGTATTCTGATTCAACCAACCACAATAGATTAGCGACTAAGCCTTTTTCATTCATACCATCAGTCGTTGCTATGTCCCAAGAACTGGTAATCACGCTACCATATTTGGAAGTCCACTCGACAGAGTTTGATCCCACCATACCTTCACGTTGCATACCCTGAGGAAATGCCCAAATATTGGCAGGAATATCTAAAGAGAAATCCATGCTTCGTCCGGTAATAACCATATCATCAGGACCGTGATAAACCATGCGTGTACAAGCATGAGTTTGACTGGCTAGCAGAACCGACGCCGCAAATACGCCTGAAAGCAGAGCAGTGGAGATTTTTTTCATAAGTACCTCTTACATCAATTGAAGTCGGTCTTGACTTAAGGAACAGACGCAATGGTTAAGTAAAGATCAGTCATTTTTGGACAGCTATTTGAACCGCTCGACCACTTCGGATAGGTTCGACCGCCAAGACTTTGAAATTACACAGTGTTAATAAGTCCACTAAATCATCAACATGATAACGATTGTGTTCTAAGAAATGTATGAATAAATCCTCTAACCTAGCGTCATTCAATTTAAGATCGTTTAAATCCATGCCTTTTAATTCATGAGTTACATAGCTTTTAAGCGGCTGGCGAACCATATCCACTAATACAAAAACACCGCCGGGCTTTAACCAATGCTGCAGATTACGGAATAAGCTTACAGGTTGATGTAACTCATGCACTAAACGATTCGCCAGCGCTACATCAACTGAATTCGCAGGAAACAGATCCAACGAATCTAAATTCAAATCGGCAACATGGATACTGATCGCATCAGGAAGGTCACTGATCCGATCAAGCATATAAGGAGCACATTCAACTCCTGATAATTGAGCATTCGGATAACGCTGATGAAGATCTTGCAGAAACAAACCTGGCCCACAACCTAGATCAACTAGATGGCAGTCAGCATCATTAGTCAGTGAGATATGCTGATCCCAAAAAGCCTGAAAGGCCTCATCATGATTGCGCTGATGACTTTCAAGCGTTCGTTTAGCAGCAAGCTCACCATCACCACCATGGTGGCGTTCTAGATAGGCTTGGGTGGATTTTAGAGAGGGCATAAAACGATCCGGTTTTAAGTAAAAGTTTAATATTGTCGATAGCTTAGCTTGCTTGTATATGCTTGTCAGCTAAACAACCTATCGCATCACCTAGATTCACTAAAGTACAATTCACATCTCAAAGCTTATCAACCGTCGGATAGACTCGAGCCATCTTACATTAGTGGTGACGTCGCGCCCCTCGCGGGCGCGTGGGTTGAAACTCTGAAACTGCGGAATCGGTTGTATGACTTAATGCACAGAAAAACCAATATGCGCTGTAAAAAAACAGACCGAATATCTCATTATGTAATTTAAGACACCATGTTGACCTATTGGCAACGGTCCTCTATAGTTTTCAATAAGTCAACAGGAGTGACCATGCATATTATCTCAAAGCGCCCGTTTAACGATGCGGCCAAAGCCCATCCAAACCAAAAACAAGCCCTTGAAGATCTCTATCGGGTGCTTCGTAAAAGTGAGTTTGGTTCGCCGGAAGCGATGCGACAAGTGTTCCAGTCATTGGATAATTTCAAATATAAGGATAAATGGTGGGTTCTTGATGTGGGAGGCAATCATCTTCGTGTTATTGCCTTTATTCAATTCTTCAATAACCGCATGTATGTGAAACATATAGTTACCCATGCAGAGTACGATAAAATTTGTAAACGATATGCCAAAGGAGAACTTTTATGACTGCTGTAGCGTTTAAACAAGCCTGTTACAGCTTCGCCGAAGCAGCGGCTCCCTATGCCTCTATTAAGGATGATGCACACTATGAGGAGGCTCTGGCGTTGATTGAAACCCTGTTGGAGGAAGCTGATGATTCCCTCAGTGACCCACTCAATGTCATCATCGATCTGCTCAGTCACGCCATCGAAAACTACGAAAACAATGATGAAGAGCTGGCCACCTTTGAGCGACACGCTTTGGAAAAACCTGCCGACCTGGCCATGCTGCGCTTACTCATGGCACAACACCAGCTTGGCACCGCCGACCTCCCCGAGATCGGCTCGAAGTCCATGGTATCCCGAGTACTGTCAGGCGAACGTAGCCTGAGCAAAAAACATATTGCCGCACTGTCTCGGCGCTTTAACATAGATCCAGGGCTTTTCTTTTAAGGTAATGGTGTGGTGGCCAATCAACTAGGGTTCACCCCTCATCCGAATATACACACACATTCCAATCAGCCGCTAGTCCATCTTCAGCTAGACAATAGCGTTCAAAAAAGTTGCTGATTTCATCACGTTGGCAGTGTGCTTCAAAACTTTCCATATCTTTCCAGATTTCGTGAAAAACGATGGGGAAGCTTTTACCTTCGGCGAAAGGGCTTTGAATCTGTTTGGTGACGATGTATTGAATGCAGCCATCTTCTCGAAGTGTGTTGGGTTCTAATGACTGTAGCACCCGAAAAAGTTCGGCTTCTTTACCTTCTTTAGGAAGAAATTGAGCGGTGCAATAAACTTTAGATGACATAGCTTTTCCTTGTTTGCTGGCTTTTAGTGGAGTCTATCAGCTTCAGTGAAGGCACTAAAAGTTTTCATCTACTTAAAGCATACATCCATTAGAGCGACTCCGTCAGACTAGTTAAAATTCGAAGGATAAATGGAACTAAAGTCTAATAATCTTAACTAACCATTAAATATCTTATGGTTAGAAAAGTATGCATTTCTACTAAGGGAGTTTTTGACCTAAGAAGCTAGTTTTTTAATAGGAGTGTCATCATGGACTTAAATGTTGCTAAAACACTTCAAGCTGAAGTGACGCAAACTCACTACAAGCCTAAGTCGTTTTCTGACTGGGCTGCTTATCGGTTTGTGAAATTCATGCGTTTTTTTGCGGATGTTTTTTTTAAGGGTCGATATGGTCATCGAGCGGTTGTTCTAGAGACAGTTGCAGCCGTGCCGGGGATGGTAGGTTGTTCGATACAGCACCTGCATTCTTTAAGGCGAATTAAAGACGATGATGGTTGGATTCGAACCCTGTTGGAAGAGGCTGAAAATGAACGAATGCACCTAATGACCTTTATTGAAGTAGCAAAGCCTAATCGATTTGAACGTTTCTTGATTGTGCTGGCGCAAGGCTTTTTTTATAACTTATTTTTTCTGTTGTATCTGTGTTCTAGCAAAACGGCACATCGTATTGTGGGCTATCTTGAGGAGGAAGCGGTTTACAGTTATACCGAGTACCTTGAGGGAATAGATAGTGGTCTTTACGAGAATATTGCTGCACCAAAAATAGCCATTGATTACTGGAAGTTACCTAAAGATGCGCGTTTGCGTGAAGTGGTTGAAGCGGTGCGTGCCGACGAAGCAGAGCACCGAGATACAAACCATAGCTTTGCTGATCAGTTAGCTTGATCAATCCTTTAAGCTGAGTATTGATCTAGATTCTTGCTCAGCTTATCTAGCGGTATCTTGTTTTTCTTGTTTCTGTAAATGCTTTTCACGATACATCGCCTGATCAGCCGTATTCACAAGAGCATCAACACTGCCTTCCCATCGATTTGTCCAGATTAACCCAATGCTGGCAGATATCATTATTTGATGAGAGTCGATATGAAAGGGCATTTCAATTAAATGATGAAGCTTACTGACTAGTTCTTTAGCTTTGGTTTCTGATTCGCAATCAAAGAGGATAATGGCAAATTCATCGCCAGCTAGACGGGCAAAGGTATCTGAAGCTCTTAAATGCTGTTTAAGTCTCTTAGCAAACTCAATTAAAAGTTGATCTCCAAGGCTATGACCTAGGGTGTCATTGACAGGTTTGAAGCCATTAATGTCGATATAGAGAAGTGCGAAGGGAGAAGGCTGACGAAGCGACTTAGTGACTGCTTGGCTCAAACGATCATAGAAGAGTACGCGATTAGGTAGATGTGTCAGTGCATCATGAGTGGCTTGCCAAGTGAGTTGCTTTTCAGCCTGCTTTCTTGCAGTGATATCTCTAGCGATTGCCAAAATATTGTGATCATCAATTTTGGACATCCGTAGTTCGAAGTACAAATCCTGTTCGTTGATCAGTAAAGGATATTCATAATGTTGAGGCTTGCCAGTATCTATAACCTGCTTGAGTAGGAAATAGCCATTCTCAGCGACTTTTTGTGGCATCACTTCAACAAAAGATCGCCCAATAAATCGTTCCGGTGACATGAACAGAAGTTCATCGCTACCGGATTGATAGTCCAAAATGATTCCTGTCCGATCTAGTGTGAAGACTAGGTCTGGCATGGCTTCTAAAATAGCTCGGTTACGATGGTGATAATCATCTAGCTCTTTTCGTTGCTGTATGATCTGCAGTGCGTTGTCATAGCGCCGTTTTAACAGTGTCATAATTACAGCCGCTATGAGCAGTATGAAAATAGCAAGTAGCCCCCAGCGCTTTTGTTCTTTAGCGGTGAAGTCAGAAATTAA
>REDB01000209.1 GCA_007693685.1 Oceanospirillales bacterium | reverse complement strand
CAGCATACTTGGCAGTCCTCAATATACTGATCACCGGCTTCTTGATAATCAATTTGCACTTCAATCCACTCGCCGCAGTAGGGACAACTGATCTGTTGGTACTCTAAGTAGTTCATAGGGCCTCCACTCTTTAGAAAAACTATAGCTGGAATTTTCAATTAGTACACTGACCACTGTATTATTGAAGGACTTGCTGTAAAGTCATTCTCTGAATCTAAAATCAATAGGTTAAACCGATGAAGTACGCTAAAACGATCTTACGCATAGGTGTATTTTTCAGCGCCATCTACTTGTTGATTCTACTCATCATGTGGATGTCTCAAGAGCGCTCAATCTTCTTAACCAATGTTGGACGTGAACCTATCGGCACTCCCAGTGATATAGGCTTAACTTGGCAGTCGGTGCAACTGACCACTGAAGATAATTTACAGTTAGATGCATGGTGGTTACCCCATGACGAACCTCGCGCCTCTCTTCTATTTTTGCATGGCAACGCCGGTAATATTTCACATAGACTGCCTTCTCTAGCACAGTTTCATCAACTCGGCATTGCTGTTCTTATATTGGATTATCGTGGCTATGGTCGAAGTGAAGGTAAGCCTTCTGAAGCAGGAACGGCACTGGATGCAGATGCAGGCTGGCGCTGGTTGAAAGATAACTCAGGGCATGACCCAGATCGCCTTATCATTTTTGGTCGCTCGCTGGGTTCTGCCGTTGCTGCTGAATTAGCTTCTCGAACTGATGCAGCCGCATTAATCTTAGAATCCCCTTTCCGTTCAATGCCCGAATTAGGGCAGCAGTTATACCCTTGGTTGCCCGTAAAACGTTTAGCACGTATTCACTACCCTACTGCTGAATACGTAACTCAACGCGACATGCCCTTGTTAGTCATCCACAGCAAAGATGATGAACTAGTCCCCTTTCACGAAGGTGAAAAGGTCTATCAAATAGCGAATCCACCTAAACAACTGCTAATCATTCATGGTGGGCACAACACTGGGTTTATGGATAGTGAAGAGATTTACTTACAGGGGATTGATGAGTTTTTGATCAGTGTTGGGCTGTAGATTATAGGTTAAGGGTTACTAACATCACGATCTTTGTCTGAATGATGTCACGAATAAGTGCTTAGTTTATGCAGGCATAGGTAATTTATTATCCACTAAAAATTGTTCGATATTAAAGTCATAGGTCACCTTTGACCTTTGTGGCTTAAACGTAACTCGATCTGAGGTAAACTCACAAAACCAAGCCTCGACACTAAGAGGTTTTGAATCTACAAATCCTTCTGGAGTGAATAGCCCCACACATATCTCTTCATTTATTGAGCGCGCAGAAAAATACTCGAACGCGTGTACCCCCCCTTCTCTCATGTCAGATCCAAGAGTTTGAGAATGCTCATAGGTATAAATACTGGTCAACTGCATTTTAAAATCTAAAAACGGAATCTCTTGAAGTTTAATGCCATGTTTTGAGCTGTAACGAGCGCTGAAAAGCGTATGCGCTGTTCTTAAGTTGGCTTTAGGCGGTTCGCCTTCCATCGAGTGTAGAAAAACAAATCGATAGTAAGCAGACTCTGACAAGGTTGCTTCAAGTGTTTTGCCAGCGTAAAAAATACTTGGCTCATGTGTCCTTCCAAACCTAGAGCCCCATGGCAACGGAGGATAGCGAAAAGGAGTCTTAAGTAGGTAATGTAAATCAGCTGTCATTGAATCAGGATAGACAGGCTTAGCAGATTCAAGAAGCTCCTCAAGAACTGCTTGTTCTTGTAGTGAGTCGACATAACTCATCGTCGCAACTTGCTCTTGACTCTCAACCATGCGAAAGAGCTCACCATTAACAGAGGTTATAAAGCGCTTTCCATCACACCTTTGCCAAATACTCATTAAACCTTACCTCGAAGTGCATCAAGACAGGTAACCACCTTTACTAGTCCTTGAACCGTTTGTATTTGCTCTGCTGGAATGCCGCCCGTCAGACGGTTGTTAGACCTCATAAAATGCTTGATCCACACATCATCACCACCTGCCAATGCATACAAAGCTCGGGCAGCCCTAATCAACAGAAGTGCTAACTCGCCCTGCTTAGTCTCAGGTTGTAAATCCAGATGTTGCTTTAGGCGACTGATACCCGTGCGGTGCATACCAATCACCTTACCTAACTCCGTCTGCGTCAAGGTTAACTGCTTTGAGGCATTCAACAACGCTTTGGATAAAACCACAGCAGGATCTGGACGTATTTCAGGCTGAGCACTCACAGTAAATAACCTCAATAATCGTTTAACAATGGCAATACTACTAAACACACCCTATATAATAGACTCAATTGCAACAAAATTAAATTAAAATGTCACAATTGCACAAATACTAACGATACTTAAACTGACCAATACACCCAACAACCACTGGTGATTCATTGTAGTCATAACGTCGGATTTATGTAGATTGAATAGAGTAACATCAACGGATTCGACAACCCTTTGATCATGATTGGGTTTTAGTTTAAATTTTATCCATAGCGTCATCCTATTCAAAAAACTCATCACGATAGCCTAAGGAATTTTCATGCAGTCCAAATTAACCATAGAAGACCTTATTGAAGGCACTGGCAAAGCAGCAGAGAAAGGCGCATTGATCACTGCACATTATCGGGGATGGCTTGAAAACGGAACTGAGTTTGACTCGTCATACAAACGCAATGAGCCTTTTCAAACTGTATTGAGCCACAAACGCGTGATACAGGGTTGGGTTTTAGGACTTGAAGGAATGAAAACTGGTGGTAAGCGAAAGCTCTGGGTACCCGCAGAACTAGCTTATGGTGAGCGCAAAATGGGCAACCTCATCCCACCCAACTCTAACCTAATTTTTGAGATAGAGTTGTTAGAGGTGTTAACTAGGGATGATTGATGTATCTGTATTCTAAACAGTTATCAACCTCTTCTGTTCTTATTTTCTATAATAGAAAGGGCGTTTCATTTTTTGATCAGACTACGATAATAGGTCTAACTCAATTCGAGACGCAGTGCGGCGCGTTTTGCAAAAATTAATTTATAACTGACTGGTAGCCATAGACACTTTATTTCAACAGGCTATGCTGTAAAAACGTTACAAGTTGAGGCGTGAGTGAAGCAATGGCTTATCAATGTGCAATCGGTGTACAGAATTACCAATTTAACGATCTGAAAACGCTTATGGCGAAAGCCACACCGCTTCGCTCGGGTGATTGTCTTGCGGGTATTGCGGCTGAGGATGCTCAGGAACGCATTGCAGCGCAGATGTTATTAGCCGATCTGCCATTAACGACTTTTCTGAACGAACCGCTCATTCCTTATGAACAGGATGAGGTAACGCGGCTGATTATAGATCACCATGACGCATCCGCTTTTTCTATCGTGTCACATCTGACGGTTGGGGATTTCCGAGATTGGTTGTTATCGGATCATGCCGATACCCTGACGCTTCAACAGCTAGCTAAAGGCTTAACCCCTGAAATGGTTGCTGCGGTCAGTAAAATCATGCGGGTTCAAGATCTAATCAATGTATCGGCTAAATGCAATGTCGTGACTCGCTTTCGCAACACACTGGGTTTAGCAGGATGCTTATCAACACGTTTACAACCTAACCATCCAACAGATGATCCAGCGGGTATTGCTGCCAGTGTATTAGATGGATTGATGTATGGCAGTGGCGATGCGGTGATCGGCATCAATCCAGCCACTGATAACTATTATGCGGTAACAACTTTGATGCATATGCTGGATGAGGTCATTCATCACTATCACATTCCTACGCAATTTTGTGTGCTGAGTCACGTAACCACACAAATCGAAGCCATCAACAAAGGTGTACCTGTTGATCTGATTTTTCAATCTATTGCTGGTACAGAAGCCGCTAACAGTAGCTTTGGCATCAATTTAGCCTTGTTAGGTGAAGCCTTGGATGCAGGTCGATCGTTAAATCGAGGGACATTAGGCAACAACCTGATGTACTTCGAGACAGGACAAGGAAGTGCCTTATCCGCCAACGCTCATCATGGTGTAGATCAACAAACCTGTGAAGCTCGCGCTTATGCGGTTGCACGGCATTTTGACCCTTTATTGGTCAATACAGTAGTCGGTTTTATTGGACCCGAATATTTGTATGATGGTAAGCAGATTATTCGCGCAGGCTTAGAAGATCACTTCTGCGGAAAACTCTTAGGTTTACCGATGGGTTGTGATATCTGCTATACCAATCATGCGGAAGCAGACCAAGACGATATGGATATGTTGCTTACTTTACTTGGAGTTGCAGGTATCAACTTTATCATGGGTATTCCCGGTTCTGACGACATTATGCTCAATTATCAAACTACCTCTTTTCATGATGCGTTATATGCAAGAAAAGTGCTAAATAAAAAACCAGCACCAGAGTTTGAACGCTGGCTGCAACAGCAAGGTATTTTTGATGATCAAGGTCGGATTAACACCGCAAGTCAGTTGCTGGGTGACTTTGCTAAGTTAGCCTTACCTGATGGGAGCTGATAATGACTAAAGAATCTGTTGTTATTGCAAATTCGTGGAAAACCTTGCGTCAGTATACAGATGCGCGCATAGGGTTGGGTCGAACTGGCGTTAGCCTTCCAACACGAGAGCAACTCGCCTTTCAGTTAGATCATGCTAAAGCCAGAGATGCGGTGCATTTACCCTTAGATGAGGAGTTTCTGCAGTACCAATTAAACGAACATGGATTTGAGGTTTTTAGACTGAAAAGTCGAGTGAAACATCGTCAAGAATACTTGCAACGCCCTGATTTAGGTCGCAGATTGAGTGCGGAATCGGTCAAGTTTTTACAAAAACAAATCGTTAAAGTTGCAAATACAGACACGCTGATTGTGATAGCTGACGGCTTGTCTTCCACTGCGGTTGCTTCTCATGCAGTGCCTATGGTGAACCAAATCGCTGCGGGATTAAATGCTGAAGGTTATAGAGTGGGCCCCATCTGTATTGTTAGCCAAGGCAGAGTTGCCGTTGCAGATGAAGTGGGTGAATTACTTAAAGCAAAATCGGTTATATTACTGATTGGAGAAAGACCGGGGTTAAGCTCTCCTGATAGCTTAGGTATTTACTACACCTATACTCCCAAAGTGGGTCTTACAGATGCCGCTCGTAATTGTATTTCAAATATTCGCCCACAAGGTCTTAGTTATAATGAAGCAACTCATAAGTTGATGTTTTTGTTTGTTGAGTCTTATCGCAGAAAACTATCGGGTGTTCAGTTAAAAGATACCTCTCAAGAGATAAATACTAATGAACTAAGCTCTACTAATCGGAGTTTTTTACTCCCTAATAAAGTTTCTTGAGAAGTTCTAGCAAACTATCACGCAATTCCA